>VGOU01000069.1 GCA_016875795.1 Chloroflexota bacterium
CCGTCGCGGGCGCCGCCGAGAACGTGAGCACCTCGAGGTCGGCCCGGCCGTCGCCGTCGTCGTGCGCGTACGCGAGGCGCCGCCCGTCCGCCGACGCGGCGGGCCCGAGGTACCACGAGACCGCGTGCAGGCCGTTCGCGGCGCGCTGGCGCAGGCCGTTCAGCACGAGCTCCTCGGGGCCGCCGTCGGCCGGCTTGCGCACGATGGACGAGTACTGGAGGCGCGCGTTCACGAGGACGCCCTCCACGCCGCGGCGCCCGTCGATCTCGTCGCGGCGGACGAAGTACAGCGTCGAGCCATCGGCGGTGAGCGCGGGCTGCGAGTTGCGTCCCTCGGAGGTGAGCGGCGCGTACCGGCCGTCGCGCAGGATGTACACGTCCCCGCGGATCGCGAACGCGATCGCGCCGGGGATGCGCGGCGCCCCGGTGCGCTCCGGCGGCCGCGTCGGCTCCGGCGTCGGCGACGAGCCCTGGACCGGTCCGCCGACGATGGGCTGCATCACCGACGCGCCCCACGTGTAGAGCACGGCGAGCACGGCGGCGGCGGCGCCGAAGATCAGGTCCCGGCGGACCACCGTGCCTCCAGGTCGCGTGCGAGCGCGTCGACGCGCGCTTCCACGTCCGGCCCGTTCCGGAACGTCAGGTAGGCCTCGGGCTCCTCGAACCCGCGCGAGCGCATGAGCTCGTACACGCGCTCGTCCGCCTCGGACCGGTCGTCCGCGGCGCGAGCGACGCGGCGCTGCGCGAGCCGCGCGAGCGTCTCGCGCTCGTCGGCGACGACGAGCACGTGCGCGATGGGGATGTCCCTCCGCCGCGCGAGCGACTCGGCGCTCTCGCGCGCGTAGCGCCGCAGGTGCGTCGCGTCGACGATGACGCGGTGGCCCTCCTCGACGAGGCGCTCGACGACGCCGTCGACGATCCCGAACAGCGCGGCGTTCTCCTCGGCGCGGTACTGCGGCGCGATGAACAGCTGGCTGCGGAGATGGTCGCTCGCCACGTGGGCCGCCCGCAGTCGCGTCGCGAGGAGGCGCGCGCAGTGCGACTTCCCCACCCCCGGGAATCCCATCATGAGCGCGAGCGCGGGCTCGCCGTGCGCGACCGGGGGCGCCGGTACCGCGGCGCGCAGCGTGGCCGCGACGTCGGCGACGTGGGCCGCGAGCACCTCGGTCTGGACGCGGGCGCCGGCCGGCGAGGGCCGCACGCGGCGCGTCATGCGCCGTAGCCGCGGGCCGCGAGAGCCTCGCGCGCCACGGCGGCCTCGTCCCAGGGGCGCTTCTCCTCGCCGGCGATGATCGACCCCTCGTGGCCCTTGCCGCAGAGCACGACGGTGTCGCCCGGCTCGGCACGCTCGATGGCCGCGGCGATCGCCTCGGCGCGGTCGTCGACGACGAGGTAGTCCTCGCCGCGCCGCTTCCCCGCGGCGAGCGCGCCCTGCTCGATCTCGCGCAGGATCGCGGACGGGTCCTCGAGGCGCGGGTCCTCCTGCGTGATCACGAAGAGGTCGCAGTACCTCGCCGCGATCTCCGCCATCTTCGGGCGCTTCTCGCGGTCGCGCTCCCCGGCGCTGCCGAAGACCGCGATGAGACGCTCGGAGGTGAGCGGGCGCAGGAGCGCGAGGACCTTCTCGAGGGACGCCGGGGTGTGCGCGTAGTCGACGATCACCTCGAACGGCTGCCCCGCGTCGACGCGCTCCATCCGGCCCGTGACGGGCCTCGCGCGGGCGAGCGCGGCGCGCGCCTGCTCGAGCGTCACGCCCGCGGCGAGCCCCGCGGCGCACGCGGCGAGCGCGTTCTGCGCGTTGAACCGGCCGACGAGCGGGAGGTCGAGCTCGGTGCGCTGCCCGAACGCGTCGATGGCCAGGCGCGTCCCGCCCGCGTCGGCGGCGAGGATCTCGGCCTGCACGTCGGCGAGCGCGTCGATGCCGTACGTGATGACGCGCGCGGGCTCGGCGCGGCCCGTGAGGTAGCTCCAGTGCGGATCGTCGGCGTTCAGCACGGCCGTCTTCGGGACGCCCTTGTCGTGGTCGCGCAGGTTCTCGGCGAAGAGGATCGCCTTCGCCTCGAGGTACGCCTGGAGCGTGCCGTGGAAGTCGAGGTGCTCCGGCGAAAGGTTCGTGAAGACGGCGATGTCCACGTGGCAGTTGCGCAGCTTCCGCAGCGCGAGCGAGTGGCTCGTCGCCTCGACGACCCCCCACGTCGCGCCGGCGACCGCGAGCTCGGCGAGGAACTCCTGCACCTCGACCGCCTCCTGCGTCGTCTGGCGCGTCTCGTTCTTCCACGCGTGGTCGACGACCTTGAAGTCCACCGTCGTCGCGAACCCCGTCCGCTCGCCGCCGGCCTCGAGCACGTCCGAGACGAGGTGCACGGTCGTCGTCTTCCCGTCGGTGCCGGTGACGCCGACGATCCGCAGCCGGCGGGTCGGGTGGTCGTAGAGCTCCGCGGCGAGGTCGGCGAGCGCCGCGCGCGTGTCCGGGACGACGATGACCGGCGCCGGCACGTCGACGGGACGCTCCGCGACGACCGCCACGGCCCCGCGGCGCACCGCGTCGGCGCTGTGGTCGTGCCCGTCGCGGTGGAAGCCCTTGATCGCGACGAAGAGCGCGCCGTCGTCGGCGCGCCGCGAGTCGTACACGACGTGGCGGATCTCGAGGTTGTCGCTCCCCTCCGGGGCGCTCGCGCCCGCGGCGGCGAGCAGCGCGGCGAGCCTCACCGCGCGCGCCCGAGGAGCTGCAGGGCCCGCGTGTAGAGCGGCTCGGCGACCAGGAACGCGCGATAGCGGAGCGCGCTCGGCGCGGTGTCGTGCGCGCCGACGTGCGTTCGCATCGCCCCCCCGAAGCCCTTCTTGAAAAGGTACGGACCGTACATGGGATCGTCCGTGCGCGTCGGATCGCGTGGGATGCCGCCGAGGTCAAAGTACGACGCGCCGCGCTCCTTCGCCTCGATGATGCTCCGCCAGAGGAGCGCGTACGCGGCGAACCGCTTGCGGCCCTCCTGGCCGGTCGCGCCGTACATGTAGAGGTCGCGCGCGCCGCACCGCCACGTCATCGATCCGGCGACGGCGCGGCCGTCGGCGTACGCGAGGCGGAGCGTCGCGAGCCCGGCGTCGATGAGGGTCCGCCATACGAGCCGGTAGTACTCGAAGGCGCGCGTGATGAAGCGCGCGCGCTCGCCGGTCTCGCGGTACAGGCGGTAGAACGCCCGCAGCGCGTCCTCGTCGTGCGCGGTCCGCACCTCGACGCCGCGCTTCACGGCCTGGCGGACGCTCCAGCGCGTGTCCTTCTCGAGGCCGGACATGAGCGCGTCCTCGTCCGCCGTGATGTCCAGGACGAGCGTCGCGAGGACGGGCTGCGCGTCCGGCCCGCGCCGGTAGCCCGCGTGCGCGAGCGGCGCCGCCGCTTCGTCCGCGGTGAGCTCCGGGTCGACCTTCAGCGCGACCGCCCCGCGCTCGCGCGCGAGCTCGGCGAGCGTCTCGAGCGCGTGCGCCAGGTCGTCCGCGGATCCGACGATGGGCCCGCGGGGCACGTACGCGAACCGCCCGAAGGCGGGGACGTCGCGCCACAGCACGAGCGCGACGGGCAGGGGGTCGCCGACGCGGACGAACTCCGCGCGCCAGCCCTGCTGCTCGCGGATGCGCGCCCAGGCGCTCGACTGGAGGACGTGCCCGCCGGCCGAGCGGACCGCGGCCTCGTCCCAGCCAGGCGGGGCGCTCATGCCCCGCCGCGCGCCAGGCGCCGCCGGCCGGCGAGCCGCCAGACCGGGTAGAGCC
Source organism: Chloroflexota bacterium (assembly GCA_016875795.1). Taxonomy (GTDB): domain Bacteria; phylum Chloroflexota; class Limnocylindria; order P2-11E; family P2-11E; genus JACPOT01. The sequence goes on from VGOU01000069.1 coordinate 3,765, forward strand.
AGCGGCGCACCGGCGTCTCGAGAGCGCCGATCCATTCGACCACCGCGCCGCCGAACCCGAGCTTGAACTCCGTCACGCCGTGCATCGGGTCGCTCGGATCGTCCGTGTCGGCGAGGCCCCACATGTCGTAGCGCTGCACGCCGAGCTGCCGCATGCGCAGGATCGCGTTCCACTTCAGCAGGTAGAAGGGGCGCTCCTCGGCGTGCGTGCCGCTCCACCCCCCGTACAGCTCCCACGCCCGCTCGGCCATGCGCACGAGCATGAGCGCACCGGCGTCGTCGCCGCCGGCCCGCGCCATGAGGACGTGGAGGCGGTCGCCGTAGCCGCTCTTCAGGCGCTCGAGGAACTCCACCGAGTGGACCGCGAAGCGGTCGCGCTCGCCGACCACGCGCAGCACGCGGTGGAAGCGCTCGAGATCGGCCGTCTCCTCGACGACGACCCCGCTGCGCTCGGCCTTGCGGATGTACTGGCGGGTCTTCTTGCGCATGCTCCCGAGGAGGAGCTCCGGAGCGACGTCGGCGCCGATGAGCAGCGTGCGCCGCGGCTGCACGTACACCGGCGAGCGGCGCACCCCGCTCCGCTCGAGGGTCGCGAGGAGGTCGGCCGAGTCCGGGACCTCGGGGTCGCAGAGGAGCGCGACGCACAGGCCGCTGAGCTCGCGCCGGAGCGCCACGATGGCCTCGGCGAGCGGGCCGACCGCGAGCGGGCCGCGGGGGCAGTACGCGAGCGCGAGCGGCCCGACGGACCGCAGGAGCACCTGCGCCACGCCGCCCCCGTCGAACACGTAGCGCCGCGCGCGCCAGCCGGTGAGCGCCTTCGCGTCGGCCCAGGCCTTCGTCTGGAGGATGTGCGCGCGGTCCGTCGCGAGCACGAGGTCGTCCCACGACCCCTCCTCGGCAGCCGTGGCGCGGCGTGCCCGCACCTAGACCGTCGCTGCCTCGACATGCTCTGCCGGCTTCGCGGGCAACTCGCGGGCGGTGAACGTGCAGTCGGGGTAGCGCTCGCAGCCGAAGAAGGTCGACCGGCCGCGGCCGCGCCGCCGCACGAGCTCGCCCTGGCCGCACTGCGGGCACGCCACGCCGGTCTTCTGTCGCTGCTTCTTGATGTACTTGCAGTCCGGGTAGCCGGTGCAGCCGATGAACGGGCCGAAGCGGCCGCGCCGGCGCGCGAGCGGCTTGCCGCACTCGGGGCACACCTCGCCCTCGATGATCTCCACCTGCGGACCCTGCTCGCCCTCGAGCGGCGCGGAGTAGTCGCATGCGCCGGGCGGCAGCGGCTGCCCCTTCTTCCCGCGGACGAACCCGGTGCACGAGTAGAACCGTCCGTAGCGTCCGAGCTTGATGACGAGCGGCCGCTCGCACTTCGGGCACGTCTTGTCCGTCCTCTCCTCGGTCACGTCGGACTTCTTCACCGTCGCGGTCGTCTCCTCGACGCGCGCGATGAACGGCTCGAAGAACTCCTTCACGACCGGGACCCACTCGGTCTCGCCGCGCGCGATCTTGTCGAGGTCCTCCTCGATGCGCGCCGTGAATCCCGTGTCGACGATGTCCGCGAAGTGCTCCTTCAGGAAGTCGATGACCGTGAACGCGACGTCCTCGGGCGCGAGCGCGCGCTGCTCCCGCCGGACGTACTTCCGATCGATGAGCGTTGAGATCGTCGGCGCGTACGTCGACGGCCGCCCGATGCCGTGCTCCTCGAGCGCCTTCACGAGCGAAGCCTCGGTGAACCGCGGCGGCGCCTGCGTGAAGTGCTGCGTCGCGTCGAGCCCGAGGAGCTTCAGCTCCTCGCCCTCGCGCACGTCCGGCAGCGGCGAGATCTCGCGCTCGGGCTCGTCGCTGCCCTCCTGGTACACGCGCAGGTAGCCGTCGAACAGGAGCCGGCGGCCGGTGGCGCGGAGGACGTACCCGTCGGCCTCGATGTCGAGCCGCGTGGACTCGTACCGCGCGGGCGGCATCTGCGACGCGAGCGTGCGCTGCCAGATGAGCGTGTACAGCCTCAGCTGGTCCGGCTTCAGCGCCTTGCGCAGCGGCTGCGGCGCGCGCGAGAGGTCCGTGGGGCGGATGGCCTCGTGCGCCTCCTGCGCGCCCTTCGACCTCGTGCGGTAGTGGCGCGGCTTCTCGAGCGCGTACTGCTGGCCGTACTCCTTGACGAGCACGTCGCGCGCCTGCTTCAGCGCCGACTCGGCGAGGTGCAGCGAGTCGGTGCGCATGTACGTGATGTGCCCCTCTTCGTAGAGCTGCTGCGCGATCACCATCGTCCGCTTCAGCGAGAATCCGAGCTTCCGCGACGCCTCCTGCTGGAGGGTCGACGTGGTGAACGGCGCGGCGGCGTTCCGCGACGACTCGCGCTTCTCGATCTTCGTGACGCGGTAGAGCGCGTCCGCGAGCGCCGCGCGGTGGCGGTCCGCCGCGGCCTCGTCCTTCACGTGCAGCTTGTGGCCCCTGTGGCTCGCGACCTCGGCCGGGAACACCTCGCCGCCGTGGCTCGCGAGGAGCGCGTCGAGCGTCCAGTACTCCTCGGGCGTGAACGTCCGGATCTCGCGCTCGCGGTCGACGATGAGGCGCAGCGCGACCGACTGGACGCGGCCGGCCGAGAGGCCGTAGCGGATCTTCTTCCAGAGGAGCGGCGACAGCTTGTAGCCGACGAGGCGGTCCACGACGCGCCGCGCCTGCTGCGCGTTCACGAGGTCCATGTCGACGTCGCGCGGCTTCTTGAACGCCTCGGCGATCGCCGTCGGGGTGATCTCGTGGAACGTCACCCGGCGGTACTTGCTCTTCGGCGCGCCGATGACGTCGGCGACGTGCCAGGCGATGGCCTCGCCCTCGCGGTCGAGGTCGGTCGCGAGCCAGATGTGCGCGGCGGCCTTCGCGTCCTTGCGGAGCTGGCGCGCGACCTTCTCCGAGCCGTCCGGCACCACGTACTCCGGCTCGAACGTCCGCAGGTCGATGCCCAGCTGGGACTTCGGCAGGTCGCGGATGTGCCCGTAGGACGCCTCGACCACGTACCCGGGGCCGAGCATCCGCTCGAGCGTCCGCGCCTTGCTCGGGGACTCGACGACGACGAGGTCGCCCGGAGCCGCCTCCGCTGCCGCCTTCTTCGCCACGCTCACTCCTCTACTACCTAGACACGCCGAAGGCGCCCTTCCGGGCGCCCTCCCTCGCTCAAAGATACGTCGGTGTCGAATTCGGCCGTTCTTCCGGCCTAAAGCAGCTCCTCGCGCCCCTCCTGCCGCAGCCGGTCGACCACCGCCTTCACGTCCCCGCTGCGGTCCTTGCTCGCGATGAGGAGCGCGTCCGGGGTGTCGATGACGATAAGGTCGTGCACACCTACCAGCGCCACCGCCTTGCCGAGCGCCCAGGCGTAGACGCCCGAGGCGTCGACCTCGACCGTGTCCGCCGAGCCCGAGGCGAGCGCGGCGAGCCGCTGCCAGTCGCCGACGTCGTGCCAGCCGATGTCCGCCGGCACGACGGCCACGTTCCGCGCCTTCTCGGCGATGCCCCAGTCGATCGTCGTGCGGTCGGTCTCTTCCCACACCTCGCTCAGCACCGCCTCGTAGCGGTCGGTCCCGTGTACCTCCTCGAGCGCGGCGAGGGCCTTCGCCGTCTGCGGCAGGTGCTCGCGGTACGCGTCGAGCACGGTCGCCGCGCGCCAGACGAACATCCCCGCGTTCCAGTAGTGCCCGCCGCTCGCGAGCATCTTCTCGGCGGCGTCGCGCTTCGGCTTCTCGACGAAGCGCTCGACCCGGTACACCTCCGCCGGCGCCTCGACCGCGATGCGCCCGCCCGCCTGGATCCAGCCGAGCCCGGTGTCGGGACCGGTCGGCTCGATCCCGAGCGTCACGATGTGGCCGGCCTCGGCGGCCGCCGTCGCCGCGATGAGGACGGTCCGGAACCGCTGCGGCCGTCCGACGACGTGGTCCGACGGCAGGACGGCGACGACCGCGTCGGGGTCGAACGCGTGGAGCGAGGCCATCGCGAGGCCGATCGCCGCGGCGTTGCCCCGCGGGTAGGGCTCGACGAGGACATGGTCATCGGGCAGCTCGGGGAGCTGCTCATGGATGAGCGCGCGGTGCTCGGGCGGGGCGACGACGAAGATGCGCTCGGTCGGGATGAGCTCGGCGATCCGCTCGGCCGTGTCCTGCAGCAGCGACCGCGGCCCGAGGAGGTCGAGGAACTGCTTCGGCATCGCCTTCCGCGAGCGCGGCCAGAGGCGCGTCCCGGCTCCGCCCGACAGGATGAGCGCGTAGAGCCGCGGCACCCCCGGCGAGCTAGGCCCCGAAATAGTCGAGCTTCATCGCCGCGCGCATCTCGCGCAGCGTGCGCTGGGCCTCCGCGCGGGCGCGCGCGGTGCCGGTCGCGATGACCTCCTCCACGATCCGCGGATCACGCAGGAGCGCGTCGCGCCGCTCGCGGATCGGGTCGAGGAACGCGTTCAGCGCCACGGCGAGGCGCTTCTTCACCTCGACGTCGCCGACGCGCCCGGTGCGGTAGCGCTCCTTCAGGTCCTCGACCTCGGCGCGGTCCGGGTTGAAGAAGTCGTGGTACACGAACACCGGGTTGCCCTCGACCTTCCCGGGGTCGGTCGCGCGGATGCGGTTCGGGTCGGTGTACATCCCCATGACCTTGCGCTCGACCGTCTTCGCGTCGTCGAACAGGTCGATGACGTTGCCGATGGAGTTCCCCATCTTCGTCCCGCCGTCCGTCCCAGGCAGCATGCCGAGCTCGGGGATGAGCGGCTCGGGGACGGGGAAGACCGGCCCGAACCGGTCGTTGAAGTCGCGGGCGATCTCGCGCGTCAGCTCGATGTGCGACCGCTGGTCCTGGCCGACCGGGACGAGGTCGCCCTTCACGCACAGGATGTCCGCCGCCTGCAGGATCGGGTAGCCGAGGAGGCCGTACGACGGATGCGCGATCCGCAGGTCCCGCATCTGCTCCTTCAGGGTCGGGATCCGCTGGGCGCGCGGGACCGTGACCATCATCGCGAAGTACAGGAAGATCTCGGCCACCTCGGGCACCTGCGACTGGAGGTAGATCGTCGTGCGCTCTGGGTCGATCCCAACGGCGAGGTTGCCGAGGACCGTCGCCCGGATGTTGTGCTCGATCTCCTCGAGCCCGGTGAGCCGCGTCGTCATCATGTGGTGGTCCGCCACGAGCAGGAACGTGTCGTACTCGTCCTGCAGGCGTACGCGGTTCGCGAGCGTCCCGACGTAGTGGCCCACGTGCCGCTCGCCCGTCGGGCGGTCGCCCGTCAGGATGCGCTTCCGCGCCTTCGGCGCGGCGGCAGGCGGGGCCGGTGCGGTCATCGTCATGGGACCGCCAATGCTATGTGGTCCATCGCGATGCGGCCGACCTCATCGCGCTTCCCGTTGAAGAAGTGATCGGTGCCCGCGATCCCGACGACGCGCGCGTCGGGATAGGCGTCGCGCAGCTCCTCCGGCATGCCGAACACGTCGTGCTCGCCGTTCAAGATCGCGCTGCCCGGAGGGATGCGCTCCGGCGGCTCGTCCGCACCCGTCGCCGAGCGCAGCGGCAGACCGAGGAACACGTGCGCCTCGGCGCGCCCTCCCGAGGCGAGCCACCGCGCGAGCATCCGCGCGCCGAAGCTGAAGCCGATCGCCGCGAGCGGCATCGCGGGCGCGATGGCGCGCGCGTGGGCGACGGCGTCGGCGAGGTCCGCGGGCTC
>VGOU01000070.1 GCA_016875795.1 Chloroflexota bacterium
GCGCCATCCACGACGTCACGGCCGTCGGGCTCGCCGCGCCCGGGCCGCTCGACCACCACCGCGGCATCGTGCACGTCGCGCCGAACATCCTCGGCCTCGTCGACGTCCACCTCGCCGAGGAGCTGTCCGCAGCCCTGGACGGCGTGCCGGTGTTCCTCGACCGCGACACCGTCATCGCGGCGATCGGCGAGGGCCTCGCCGGCGCGGCGAAGGGGGAGCGCGACTTCGTGTACGTGACGGTGTCCACCGGGGTGGGCGGCGCGATCGTGAGCGGCGGGCGCATGGTGCGCGGCGCCACGAACACCGCGGGCGAGCTCGGGCACTGGCCCGTCGCGCTCGTGGGGCCGCGGTGCGGGTGCGGGTCGCACGGCTGCGTCGAGTCGTTCGCCGGCGGGCGCAACCTCGCGCAGCAGTACGGCGTCCCCGATGCGGGAGAGGTGTTCCGCGCCGCGCAGGAGGGCGACGGGCGCGCGCGGGCCCTCGTCGCGCACGCCGAGGCGGCGCTCGCGAGCCTCGCGATCGGCCTCGTGAACGGGCTGAACCCGAACGTCATCGTCGTTGGCGGGGGCATCGCGCTGCACCAGAGCGCGCACGTCATCGAGCCGATGCGCCGCGCCATCCAGGAGCGCGCCTTCGCCGTCCCGGCGGCGGTCGTGAAGGTCGTGCCCGCGGCCCTCGGGCTGGACGTCGGCATGGTGGGTGCGGTGCTCGCAGCGCGGGAGCGCGCCGGCGGCAGGGGCTCCTGGTTCGCGTAATCTCGCGACGATCTCGGGAGGTGCGCTCATGACCGTGCGTGTGGCGATCAACGGGTTCGGCCGGATCGGCCGTCAGTTCCTGAAGGCGGCGCTCGAGCGCCATCCCGACGCGTTCGAGGTGGTCGCGGTGAACGACCTCGCCGACCCCCAGATGAACGCGTTCCTCTTCAAGCGCGACACGAACTACGGCACGTTCCCGGGCGAGGTGAGCGCGACCGCGGAGGCCCTCGTCATCGACGGCCGCCGCATCAAGGTCGTCCAGGAGAAGGACCCGGCGAGGCTGCCGTGGCGCGACCTCGGCGTGGACGTCGTCGTCGAGTCCACCGGATCCTTCACCGACGCGACGAAGGCGAGGGCGCACATCGACGCGGGCGCGAAGTACGTCATCATCTCGGCCCCCGCGAAGAACGAGGACAAGACGATCGTGCTCGGCGTGAACGAGGGCGACTTCGACCCGGAGAAGCACCACGTCATCAGCAACGCGTCGTGCACGACGAACGGCCTCGCGCCGGTCGCGAAGGTCCTGAACGATGCGTTCGGGATCGGGAAGGGCATGCTCACGACGGTGCACTCGTACACGAACTCGCAGCGCGTCCTCGACACCGTCGCGAAGGACCCGCGCGACGCGCGCGCCGCCGCCGAGAACATCATCCCGAGCGAGACCGGCGCGGCGAAGGCGGTCGCTCTCGTCATACCCGACCTCGCGGGGAAGTTCACCGGCATGGCCTTCCGCGTCCCCACGCCGACCGTGTCGGTCGTCGACTTCGTCGCGGTCCTGAAGCGGCCCACCACGAAGGACGAGGTGAACGCCGCGTTCAAGAAGGCGGCCGCGGGACCGCTGAAGGGGATCGTGGCCTACACCGAGGAGCCGCTCGTCTCGAGCGACCTCAAGGGCGACCCGCACTCCACGATCGTCAGCGGGATGGACACGATCGTCCTCGACGAGATGGTGAAGGTCGTCTCCTGGTACGACAACGAGTGGGGCTACGCCTGCCGCCTCGCCGACGTCACGGCGCTCGTGTCGTCGAAGGTGACGGCGGGGGCGAAGGAGCCGGTCGGGGCGCGCGCATAAAGCGCACGATCCGCGACCTCGACCCCTCGGGGAAGCGGATCCTCGTGCGCGTCGACCTGAACGTGCCCCTCAAGGACGGGAAGGTCGCCGACGACACGCGTATCCGCGCCTCGCTCCCGACCATCGAGCGGCTGCGCGAGCGCGGCGGCATGGTGGCGCTCGCGTCGCACCTCGGGCGGCCGAAGGGCAACGAGCCGAAGTGGTCGCTCACCCCGGTCGCGCCCGCCCTCGCGCAGCTTCTCGGCTGCACCGTGCCGCTCCTCCCGGACTGCGTCGGGCAGGCGGTCGAGGAGGCGGTGCGGGCGATGGAGCCCGGCGACGTCGTCCTCCTCGAGAACACGCGCTTCCACGCGGAGGAGGAGGCGAACGACCCCGCGTTCGCGAAGGCGCTCGCCGCGGGCTTCGACGCCTACGTGAACGACGCGTTCGGCACCGCGCACCGCGCGCACGCGTCCACCGAGGGCGTCGCGCGTCACCTGCCCGCGTACGCGGGACTGCTCCTCGAGAAGGAGCTCGCCGCGCTCGGCGGCCTGCTCGCGGAGCCGAAGCGGCCGTTCCTCGCGATCGTCGGCGGCGCCAAGGTGAGCACGAAGATCGACGTCCTGCGGTCGCTCATCGAGCGCGTGGACGCGATCGCGGTCGGCGGCGGCATGGCGAACACGTTCCTCAGCGCCACCGGTCACGCCGTCGGGACCTCGCTCCGGGAGGCCGACAAGGAGGAGGAGGCGCGGCGCATCCTCCTGCGCGCGAAGGAGCGCGAGATCGACTTCCACCTCCCGAGCGACGCCGTGTGCGCGCCGACGGCCGAGGCGCCCGGCGGCGCGGTGCGCGACGTGGAGCGGATCCCCGCGAACGAGGCGATGCTCGACATCGGCCCGCGCACGCTCGAGGAGTACGCCGGCGCGATCGCGAAGGCGAAGACGATCTTCTGGAACGGGCCGATGGGCGTGTTCGAGAAGGCGCCGTTCGCCGCGGGGACGAAGCGGATCGCGCAGCTGCTCGCGTCGTCCGGGGCGACGACGGTGGTCGGCGGCGGCGAGAGCGTCCAGGCGGTCGAGGAGCTCGGGCTCGCCGGGAAGATGACGCACGTCTCGACGGGCGGTGGCGCGTCCCTCGAGCTCGTCGAGGGGAAGGTCCTCCCCGGCGTCGCGATCATCCCCGACCGCTGACTGGCGGCGTCGCGGAGGTACAGCACGTGGCCGCCCCACTCGGCCTTCGCCGGACCTGACTCCACTGTCACTCCGCTGTCGCGCGCCTTCCGGCCTCGTCCACGCCCTCGCGCGTCACGGCGAACCCGAAGTGCGCATGGAAGGTAACGCGCGGGGCGAACGTGGCGGGCGGCGCATCACTCCGCTTGTGAGGCGCGACCTTCCGACGGGGACGGTGACGTTCGTCCTCACGGACATCGAAGGGTCCACGCGTCTGCTGCGTGACATCGGGGAGGGACCTTACGCCGCGCTCGCCGTGCTGGCCGGGACCATCCGCGAGTACGCCGAGGAGCGGGACGAGGCCTCGGGCGAGGCAGAGCCGCCCCGCCGCCGTCGTGCCGAGCACTTCCTCGCCCCGGCTGAAGCGGCGGAGCCGCAGCTGAAGGGAACGCCGAAGGAGTGGCTCGACCGGCTCGAGCGCGACCACGCGGAAGCTAGGCCGGGAGCGACGCCTCCGCCGCGCGGCGCAGCGCGCTCGCCTCGTCGCGGCGCCGCGCGGGTCGCGGTAGAGATCGACGAGCGCGTCGATGAGCGGCTCGGCCGCCTTCGCGTCGCCGTATCGGACGCGGTGCCGGGCGAGCTCGCCCTGGATGTCGGCGCGCAGGAGCGCGAACCCGGTCGGCGTCACCGTCGCGAGCGCCTCGCGGTGCAGCGCCTCGGCGCCGCTGCGGTCGCCCTCGGCGTCGCGCGCCGCGGCGGACGTGGCGTTCGAGTAGATGTCCCACGCCGTCCCGCGCGCGGCCATCGCGTGGCCGAGCGCCGCCTCGCGGTCGCCGGTCGCGGGCGCGGCGCGCGCGAGCTTCCAGCGGACCTCGACGTGCGCCTCGCGCATCGTCTCACGGTCGATCGCCGCGAGCGCCTGCTCGAGGATCGTGCGCGCCCGCGCGTTCTCGGCCGCCTCGTAGAGCGCGTCGCCGAGCCGAACGTACGCGAGCCCGACGAGGCGCTTCGCCCCGACCTCGCGCGCGAGCGCGACGGCCTCGTTCGCGAGGTGCACGGCGCGCGCGTGCTCGGCACGGGCGATCGCGGCGCGCGCGGCCATGCGGCGGACGGCCCAGAGCTGGAGCTTCGACCCGCTCGCCTCGGCCTCGGCGGTCGCCTCGTCGAGGTAGCGTTCGGCCTCGGTGACGCGCCGCGCTGGAGCGCGTTCGTCGCGAGCCAGACGAGGCGGATGCCGATGTCGGCCTTCGCGCCGGTGCGCTTCATGAAGTCGTACGCCTCGCGGAGCACGACCTCGTGCGTCACGAGGTCGCCGCGCGCCCACGCCTGCGCGTTCGAGAGCGTCATGGCGTGCGCGACGAGGGCGGCGTCACCGGTGGCGCGCGCGACCGCGTCGGCGTCGCCGTCGCCGCCGCCGAACGCGCGCAGGACGCCGGCGCGGATCTTCGCGGTCACGTCCTCGCGCGCGTCGCTCGGCGCGATCGAGCCCTCGAGGTGGAGCATCTCCCTCACCGGCCAGAACGTGATGCCCTCGCCGTACGGCGGGCGCCGCCAGACGAGCGACGCGTGCTGCTCGCGCGCGACCCGGTCCTCGGGCAGCCGCGACTTCCCGATCCCCGCGGGCCCGAAGACTGTGACGAGCGCGGGCCGGCGCTCGGAGCAGACGCGCTCGTACGTCGTGTCGAGCAGGTCGAGCTCGCGCTGCCGGCCGACGAGCGGCGCGCGCGGCTCGCCGAGGCCCTTCGCCTCGATCGGTCGCCCGGCACGGCGTCGCCGATGAACTTCTCACCGTGCCGCCGTGGGCGCTGAGGATCCGGCGCCACGACGCGAACGCGCGCGCGAGCGCCTCCCGCACGATCTCCGGATCGCGCGCCTCGCCGAACGCCGTAGGACCGACGATGTCGGCGAACAGGACCGTGCTGAACTTCCGCTCCTCGCCCACGCGATCCCCTCTTGCTCAGCCTCGACATGCCACGCGTGTCGATACGCGACCGCGCTCGGCGTGACCTAGTCTTCGTCCTCTTGGACACGACGATCGAGATGGTCCGCGCGCGGGAGATCCTCGACTCCCGCGGCGATCCCACGGTAGCGGTGGACGTCTTCCTGTCGGGCGGCGCGATCGGCACGGCGATGGTCCCATCCGGGGCGTCCACCGGGAGATACGAGGCGGTGGAGCTCCGCGACGGCGGCCGCCGGTACAAGGGGAAGGGCGTCCGGACGGCGGTGGGCAACGTCGACGACGTGCTCGCCCCCGAGCTCATCGGCGAGGACGCCTCGGACCAGTCCGCCATCGACACCCTGCTCCGCGAGGTCGACGGCACGCCCGACAAGTCCAAGCTCGGCGCGAACGCGATCCTCGGAGTGTCGCTCGCCTGCGCCCGCGCGGCGGCGAACGCGGTCGGCCTCCCGCTGTATCGCTACCTCGGCGGCCCGCTCGCGCGCACGCTGCCGGTCCCGCTCATGAACATCCTCAACGGCGGGAAGCACGCCGCCGACTCCGCGGACATGCAGGAGTACATGATCGTCCCGCTCGGCCTCCCCTCGTTCAGCGAGGCGGTGCGCGCCGGGTCGGAGGTGTTCCACGAGCTCCGGGCCGAGCTGCACGAGCGCGGCATGGGCACCGGCGTGGGGGACGAGGGCGGCTTCGCGCCGAGCGGCCTGAAGTCGAACGCCCAGCCGATCGAGCTCATCGTCCGCGCGATCGAGCGCGCCGGCTACCGCGCCGGCGACGACATCGCCGTCGCGCTCGACCCTGCGAGCAGCGAGTTCCACGAGGACGGCCGCTACCGGCTCGCGCGCGACGGCAGGGGCGGGCTCACCGCCGACGACCTCGCGGCGCTCTACGCCGAATGGCACCTCAAGTACCCGCTCGTCTCGGTCGAGGACGGCCTCGCCGAGGACGACTGGGCGGGATGGAAGAGCCTCACGCAGCGCCTCGGCGACCGCCTGCAGCTCGTCGGCGACGACCTCTTCGTGACGAACGTCGAGCGCATCCGCCGCGGCGTGGCGGAGGGCGTGGCGAACGCGGTGCTCATCAAGCTGAACCAGATCGGCACGCTCTCCGAGACGATCGAGGCCGTGGACCTCGCGCACCGCTCGGGGTACGCCGCGGTGATCTCGCACCGGTCGGGCGAGACCGAGGACACGACGATCGCGGACCTGTGTGTCGCCCTGAACACGGGCCAGATCAAGACGGGCTCGCTCTCACGGAGCGAGCGGGTCGCGAAGTACAACCGCCTGATGGAGATCGAGCTCGAGCTCGGGGACGCCGCGCGCTATCCGGGCCGCGACGCGTTCCCGCGCTCGCGAAAGGCCTAGCCCTTCGCCTTCGCCGCCCTCTTCGCCAGGCGTGAGCGCCCGCGCCGCGCCGCGTTCTTGTGGACCGCCCCGCGCTTCGCCGCCCGGTCGAGCGCGCTCGCGGCCCGCTTGATGGCCGACTCGAGTGCGTCCGGGGTGGCCGCGCGCGCCGCCTTCACGGCGGTGCGGGCCGCGGACTTCGCGAGCGTCTTGATGGTTGTGCGGCGGCGCGTCTGGCGGATCCGCTTCAGGGCACTGCGCTTCTTCTTCGGCACGCTCACACTCTAGCCCGTGCAGCTGAGCATCGCGCAGGCGTCGCTGGTGATGATCGCGACGCTCGTGGCGAGCCGGATCCTCGGCTGGCTGCGGCTCTCCGTCCTCGGCGCCGAGTTCGCGGGCGACCCGCGCGAGCTCGACGCCTTCCTCGCCGCCTTCCGCATCCCCGACACGATCTTCAGCCTCCTCGTCGCGGGCGCCCTCTCGAGCGCCTTCATCCCCGTCTTCGCGGGGTACCTGGCGAAGGAGCGCGAGCAGGAGGCCTGGCGCGTCGCGTCGAGCGTCATGAACGCGATGCTCCTCGTCCTCGTCGCGTTCTCGGCGGTCATGTGGGTCGTCGCGCCGTGGCTCTCGCCGATCATCGCGCCCCAATACGACCGGCGCCAGCACGAGCTCATGACCGACCTCACGCGGATCATGCTCGTCAGCCCCATCCTCATGGGGCTCTCGGCGCTCTTCACCGGCGTCCTGAACTCGTACCGGCAGTTCCTCTCGGGAGCGACCGCCCCGATCGTCTACAACCTCGTGATCATCCTCTTCGCGAAGTTCGGGTCGCCGTTCCTCGGCATCCACGCCGCGGCGTTCGGGGTCGTCGCGGGCGCCGCGATGATGTGGCTCGTCCAGGTCCCCGAGCTGACCTTCCGCCGCACGCGCTACACCTTCTCGCTCGACCTGCGGCACCCCGGCGTGCGCGAGATCGCGACGCTCGCGTGGCCGCGCACGATCGCGCTCGCGCTCGTGCAGGTCGTGCTCTTCATCGACGTGAACCTGTCGTCGCGCATGCCGCCGGGGTCGTACACGGCGCTGCTGTACGCGTTCCAGCTGACGATGCTGCCGCTCGGCGTGTTCTCCATCGCGATCTCGAGCGTGGTGTTCCCCACGCTCACCCGGTTCGCGGCGCAGGGCCGCTCGGCGGCGATGCGCGACGCGCTCGAGCAGGCGGTGCGCTGGATCATGTTCCTCACGCTGCCGACGGCGATCGTCATGATCGTCCTGCGCCGGCCGATCGTGCACCTCCTCTTCCAGTACGGCGAGTTCGGCGACGCGGCGCGCGAGGCGGCGGCCCTCGCCTTCCTCTTCTACTCGCTCGGGCTCGCCGGCCACGCGCTCGTGCAGATCCTCGCCCGCGCGTACTACGCGACGAAGGACACCGCCACGCCGCTGGCCATGACCGTGGTGTCGATCGTGCTGAACGTGGTCCTCGCCGTGATCCTCGCGCCGCCGCTCGGCATCAACGGCCTCGCGCTCGCGAACTCCATCGCGACGCTCGCCGAGGCGGGGCTCCTCCTGTTCTTCGTCGCGCCCCGCGCGCGCCTGCGGCTCGGCGCGCTCAGCGTCTCCACGCTGCGCCACCTCGCCGCGAGCCTCTCGATGGGAGTGGCGATGTTCGCCTTCATCCGCCTCACCAACCTGCCGCTCGACCTGGCGCTCGACCCGCCGAAGGGCCTGCTGCTCGTGCAGACGGCCATCGCCGTCGCCTTCGGCGCGGCCGTGTACGTCGTCGCGTCCTCGCTCTTCCGCGTGGCGGAGCTCGACGAGATCATCGCCTACGTGTGCGCGCGCTCGCCCTTTCGGAAGGCGGCCGTAGGCGGGTGACCATGTCCGGGGCGAAGGTGCAGGTCTTCGTCGCGGACGAGCCCGAGGAAGTGGCGCGCGGCGCGGCGGCCGAGCTCGACGCGGCGCGCATCCGCGCGGTCCAGCTCGACGAGTACGTCGGGGTGCGCCCGACGGACGAGCGCGCGTTCTTCGGCTGGGTCGAGCGCGAGGTGCTCGGCCCGCTCGCGATCAGGCCCGAGCGCGTCATCGGGCTGCGCGGCGACGCGAGCGACCTCGCCGCCGAGTGCGAGCGCTACGAGCGGGCCGTCCGCGACGCCGGCGGGATCGACCTCGCCGGGCCCACGCTCGAGGCGAGCGCGGGGTACTGGGGCGACAGGGGGCTCGTGCCGGCGAGGGGCATCACCGCCGGCATGCGCGTGCTCCTGGCCGCGCGCGAGACGATCCTCGTGGCCACCGGGGAGCGCAAGCGCGCCATCCTGCGCGCCGCCCTCGAGGGTCCGGTCACCCCCGAGGTCCCCGCGTCGCTCCCGCGCACGATCGACCGCGTCCGCGTGCGCGCGGACCGGGCCGCATGGAGCGCGTGAGCGCCGCCGCCGCCGCCGCCGCCCCGGGGCGCGTCAACCTCATCGGCGAGCACACCGACTACAACGGCGGCTTCGTCCTGCCCGTGGCCCTGCCGCTCCGCGTGACGGTGGACCTGCGGCTGCGCGACGACGGCGAGATCCACGCCGTCACCGACGCCGCGGTCGATCCCTCGTGGGTCGAGCACGTGAAGGGCCCGCTGCGCGTGCTCGGCATCGAGCGGGGGTTCGACGTGCGGGTGGCGAGCGACCTCCCGCCGGGGGCGGGGCTCGGCTCGAGCGGGGCGCTGGGGGTCGCGGTGCTGCGCGCGCTGCGCGACGCGGTCCGCCCCGACCTCGACGACGTCGGCATCGCGAGGCTCGCGCAGGCGAGCGAGAACGACGTCGTCGGCGTGCCCTCGGGGATCATGGACCAGGTGGCCGCGAGCCTCGGCCGCGAGGGCGAGGCGCTGTTCATCGACTGCCGCTCGCTCGCGACCGAGCGCATCCCGCTCCCGGAGGCGCTCGAGCTCGTCGTCATCCACTCGGGCGTGCGCCACGAGCACGCGACCGGGGAGTACGCGCTGCGGCGCCGCGAGTGCGAGGCCGCGGCGCGCGCGCTCGGCGTGCCGCAGCTGCGCGACCTCGGCCCGGCGGACCGCGAGCGGATCGAGGCGCTGCCGGAGCCGCTGCGCCGGCGGGCGCGGC
>VGOU01000071.1 GCA_016875795.1 Chloroflexota bacterium
AGGCGGTCCGCTCGCCGCGCGCACAGCAGGACCCGGTGCCCGCCGCGCGCGAGCGCCTCGGCCGACGCGCGGCCGAGGCCGTCGCTCGCCGCCATGACGATCGCGGTGCGGCTCACAGCCGGCCCCGGAGGCACTGGAAGAACTGGGTCATCAGCGCGCGGGCGACGCCGGACAGCATCCGCTGCCCGACCGCGGCGACGGTCCCGCCGACCTGACCGTCCGCCGAGACCTCCACCTTCGTCCCGTCCCCTTCGGCGACGAGCGACACGCGCGCCGTTCCCTTGACGAAGCCCGGAGTGCCGCGGCCCTCGACCTCGAGCGTGTACGAGACCGGGGCCCGCTTGTCGGTGATCGCGACGGCGCCGTCGTAGCGCCCGCGGATCGGCCCGGCGCCGACGGTGAGCTTCGCCGTCCAGCGGTCGGGCCCGTTCGCGTCGAGCGCGTCGCATCCCGGGATGCACGCGCGGAGCGCCTCGGGGTCGAGCAGCGCCGCCCAGACGCATTCGCGCGGGGCGGGGAAGGAGTAGCTGCCGTCGACCCTCAACGGGACGGCGCTGCCTCACCGAGCAGCGCGGTCATGCGTGCGAGCCCCTCGCGGATCTCGGTGAGCGGTGCGGCGAACGAGAGCCGGAGGTGACGCGCGCTCCCGAACCCCGCGCCGGGCCCGACCGCCACGCGGGCCTCCTCGAGCAGCGCCGCCGCCAGGTCACCCGCATCGGAGATGCGGCGCCCCCGAAGGTCACGACCAGCCCACCATGACGCATCGACCCAGAGGAAGAACGCCCCGTCGGGCGTCGGCGCTTCGAGGCCGCGCACGCGCGCGACCCCGTCGACGAGCACGTCGCGCCGGGCCGCGTAGTCCCGCCGGACGCCTGCGAGCCAGTCCTGCGGGCCGGAGACGGCCGCGAGCGCCGCGCGCTGCGCGATCGAGTTGACGTTGCTCGTCACGTGGGACTGCAAGGTGACCATCACCTTCGTCACCTCGGCGGGTGCGGCGCTGTAGCCGACGCGCCAGCCGGTCATGCCGAACGTCTTCGACAGGGCGTTCACGACCACCGTCCGCTCGCGCATCCCCGGGAGCGACGCGATGCTGCGGTGCCCTTCGGCGGTGTAGACGAAGGTCGAGTACACCTCGTCGCTGATCGTCCAGATCCCGCGGCGCGCGCAGACCCGCGCGATCGCCTCGAGGTCTCGCGAGCCATGTACGGCGCCGGAGGGGTTGTTCGGGCTGTTGAGGATCAGCACCCTGGTGCGAGGCGTGATGTGCCGCTCGAGGTCCTCGGCCGTGACCCGGTAGCCCGCCGCGGCGGACGTCGGGACCGGGACCGGGACGCCGCCGATGAACCGCACCTGCTCCGGGAAGGAGACCCAGTACGGGACGGGGATCAGGACCTCGTCGCCTTCGGCGACGAGCGCGGCGAGGGCGTTGAGGATCGCCTGCTTCCCGCCGGTGGAGACGATCACCTCGGAGGCGTCGTACGAGACGCCGATGTCGGCGCGGAGCCGATCGGCGATCGCGGCCCGCAGGGGCAAGATCCCCGCCGTGCTCGTGTACTGGCTGAAGTTCTCGCGGATCGCGGCGATGGCCGCCTCCCTGACGTGCTCCGGGACCGCCGTGTCCGGCTCGCCCAGGCCGAGACGGCACAGGTCGACGCCCTGCGACAGCAGGCGCTCGACCGTGGACTCGAGCTCCGCGGTCGTGGAGCGGTTGAGGCGCGTGGCCGCCGGCGCCGAGCGGGCCTCGACCGTCATCGGAACGCGGGCACCACGCGCTCCGCGATCAGTCGCATCGCCTCCGCGGGCCTGCGGCCCAGCGGACCGCCGATGGAGATGTGGTCGAACCCCGCCTCGATGAGCGGCTGCAGCTGCCGGACGCAGTCCTCCGGCGTGCCGTAGATGCCCGTCCGCAGGTGGTCGGTCCCGAGGGCGCGCCGGGCGCCTTCCCAGTCGCGCGCCATCGCGCGCTCGTACGCCGGGCGGAAGTCCTCCACGGTGAGGCCGATGACCGCGAGCGCGCGCGGGTCGAGGTAGGTGCCGAAGTAGGCGACGACGTCGGCCAGCATGTTCCGCGCTTCCTCGCGGTCGTCGGAGACCGCCATCCACACGAAGCCGCACTTGTCGAAGGGCCGGCCGGGGTCCTTCGACCGCTTCAGGCCGCGCAGGACCGGCTCCATGATCAGCTGGGCCGACTCGGGCGGTGTGACCATCGGCAGCGTGCCGTCGCCGATCTCCCCGGAGAGCTCGAGGAAGTCCTCACCGACCGGGCAGATCATCACCGGGACGTTCTCGCGGAACGGCTTGACGCGGAGGTACGCCTTCTCGGTCCAGCCCCTGTAGATCTTCCCGTCGTACTTCACGACCTCGCCGCGGAAGAGGCGGCGGACGATGTCCGTCGCCTCGCGGACGCGCTGGAACACGTCGCCGCGGTCCATGCCGATCCACGTGATGGTGTCGAAGTTGTGGAGCCCGATAGTGACCGCGGTGCGGCCCTGGGCGATGTCGTCGAGCGTGGCGACGAACGTCGCGATCTCCGCGGGGCTCATCGTGAAGATGTTCGATCGGATGTGGAGCTCGATCGCCTTCGTGGCCTGGGCCACAGCGGCGTGCAGCGCCCACGAGTTGAGGCGGAACATGTCGTGCGGGAACAGCAGCGTCTCGAACTTGAGCTGATCCGCCAGGATCCCGAGCTCGACGAGCTCGCGAGGACCCCCGAGGTCGTCGATGAGACGCATGCCGAAGCGCACCCGTGAACGGCCCATTGCCCCTCCTTGACGCGGCTGGCGCCAGCATCACGAGACGCCCCCGCGCCGGGCAATGTCCGGCTCGGACAGGGATGGCGCGGCGGCGTGTGCAGCGGGCACAACACGCGCGGGTCGAGCCCGCCCTCCGGGAAGGTGCCGTCGGACGTCGGCTGATGTCCGACGCGCGCGTACAGTACGACCTGCATTGCCGTGCCACCCATGACGACGGATCAGCGGGCCCGCGCGCGCGGCGTCGATGTCGACCGGCCACTCCGCGGTCGCGCCCACGTCATCGGGGACGACGTCCCATCCGAGATGGTGGCGAGCCTCGCGGCTCGCACGGGCGCGGGTGGCCTGCTCATCACCGGCCGGGGGTTCCCGCACGGCCTCGCGCACGACGGTGTCGTGGAGCCGCTCATCCGTGCGGGCGTGGCGGCGGTCATCTCCGAGTCGATGAGCGGCGGCTTCTTCCGCGCCTCGGTGAAGCTCGGGCTGCCCGCGTTCGCCCTCCCGGGCGTCGCCGGGGTCGTGGCCGACGGCGACGAGGTCGAGGTCTTCCTTCGCGAAGCTCGCGTCCGCAGCCTGCGGACCGGCGCCCAGTGCTCGGGCACACCCATGCCCAGGCGCATCGCGATCGTCCTGCGCGCGGGCGGCGCGCGCGCCTTCGTCGCGGGAAGGTACGGACCGCCTACGCGCTAGCGGGCCCCCGGAGGGCGACGAGGCGCTCGACGTCGCGCGCGATCGCGTCGCCTGCCGCGAGGCGGTCGCGCCACTCGCGGGGGACCCCGTCGACGCCGAGGGCGGCCCCGAGCCACGCTCCGATCATCGCGGCGCGGCCCGCGCTGTCGCCGCCCGCCCGCGCGGATCCAATGACGGCCTCGCGGAGGTCGCCGTCGTGACGCAGCATCGCCTGCACGGCCGAGGGGAAGGACTGATCGAGCCGGCAGCCCGTTCCGAAGGCCCTCGTCGCCTGGACGACGTCGTCGTCCGCGCGTGCGAGCGCGACGGCGATCTCGTGCCGGACCGCCTCTCGCACCTCCTCCCCGGATGGGAGTGCGAGCTCGGGCTCGGTCGCGCATACCGCGTGGAGGCACATCGCTCCCGCTCGCGGCGGCCGCGCGGCCATCGTCGCCGGCCACCCGACCGGGAAGCTGTGGTCGACGCGGCAGACCTCACCGAACGACTCGCCGTCGGGCAGGGGCTCGCGGCTCGAGCGCTCACGCGCGCGGATGAGCGCCTCGCGAAGCGCCGCGCCGACCTGCGGCGGCGGTGGGAGCGATGCCGCCGCCTCCGCGACGGCGTCACGCGGTCGGGCGCCGCGCAGGAGGCCTCGAAGGATCAGCGCGAAGCACTGCGCGTGAGCCATGGCGTACGGATCGTCCTGGACCACGCGCGTGGCACGCTCGACCACGGCGAGGAGGTCGGGATCGTCGCGATGCGCGATGACCACGGCGGCGAGCCTCGAGACCGTCGAGGGCTCGAAGTCGTCGGCGCCATGCTGGAAGTCGAACGCCTCGCCTGGGTGGTCGCGCTGGAACGCCGCGTGCCTCTCGAGCGTCCCACGCGTCGCCCGATCCCGGTGACCCCGGTATCCGGGCGCGCCGAAGGTCTCCACGAAGCGGCGACCGAAGTCGACGGCATCGAAGCGTCCCCGCTCGACGACCGAGGCGAGGAGGAGGAGCGCCGCGTCACCGTAGTGGGTCTGCTCGCCGGACCGCTTGCCCCAGTGGTAGTGCGCAGGCACGTGCTTGTACGCAGGAACGTTCTCCCGCTCGGAGGAGTGCGGCCACACGTCCGCGGGGGGCTCCTCGAACCCCTGGATGCCGTCCGGCCAGTGGCGCGCGAGCTCCCGGGGGTCGTAGATCCAGTGCGCGCCCAGGCACGCGGCGTCACCGACGAGCTGTCCCCAGACCGCTCCGCGGATGCGCTCGGCGAGCGCTGGCCGGGGCCTATCCAGCGCCCGGGCCCGTGAGGGGGCCGTAGGTCATCGGCTGCCGGTCACGCATGAAGGGCAGGCGCCGCCGCGCTTCCGCGATCTCGTCCAGGTCGCAGTCGGCGACGAGGAGGTCGTCGCCCTTCGCCTCGGTCCGCGCGACCACTTCGCCGTCGGTCGGCCGCGCGACGAGCGAGTCGCCCACGTAGTCGAGGCCCCACTCGGTGCCCGCCTTGTTGATGCCGACGATGAACATGCCGTTCTCGTACGCGCGCGCCCGCAGGACGAGCTCCCAGGTGCCGGAGTGCCAGACCTCGCTGATGCGCATCAGGTTCGTGGGCGTGAACACGATCTCCGCACCGCGCATCGCCAGGATCCGATACCCCTCGGGGAAGTTCCGCTCGTAGCAGATCTGCACGCCGATCCGGGCGGGGCCGACGTCGAACACCGGATACCCGAGGTCTCCGGGCGTGAAGTACAGCTTCTCGAAGACGAGCGCGCCGCGGTCCGGGAGAGGGAACGCGCCGGGGATGTGGATCTTCCGGTAGCGGCCGACGATGCGGCCGGCCGTGTCGGAGATCGCGCAGGAGTTGAACAGCTGGATCCCATCACGCTCGGCGAAGGGGATGACCGCGGCGATGCCGTGGCTCCCCGCCCGCTTGACCACCGCGCCGAGGTCGGGGTCCTCCACGGGCACGAAGTAGCCCTCGTAGCCGCGCTCGTTCCTGATGGGGAAGTAGGGGGTCAGGCTGAGCTCCGGGAACGCGACGATCGTGGCGCCGCCCGCGGCCGCCCGGTCAATCATCGCGCACATCCGCTCCGCGTTCTCGCGCTTGGTCCCGGACGGGCCGAGCTGCGCGGCGGCGACGCGGACCACGCGGCTCACGCCGGCACCATCGCATACGCCCGGATGGGGAAGGACGCCGCGCCCTCGATGGGGACGGTCGGCGCGTGGAGCCGGGAGCCCGTCGGGGTGAGCTGGCCGAGGTTCGTGAGGTTCTCCACGATGGGGATCCCCGCGCGCAGCAGGGCCGTGTGCACGGGCCGCCGGGGATCGGTCGTGTCGTCCACGTTCAGGAAGTCCACGCCCAGCAGCGCGATCCGCGATCGAACGAGGAGATCGGCCGCGTCGGCCGTGAGGAACGGGCCCTCCGACCAGTACGCATCGGTCTCCCAGCTCGCGTCCATGCCGGTGCGCAGCACGAGCGCCGCCCCGGTCCGGTCCCCCGACCCGAGCGCGGCCGGATCGATGGCGCGGCCCCGGCGGCGGCGCAGGTCGACGAGGACGATGGGCAGGTCGACGAGCCGCTCGAGCGCGAGCGACGCGTGGTCGGGAAGGGCCGGGTCGCGGTGGAACGGGCTATCGAGATAGGTGCCGACGCCGGCCACGATGCTCACCTGCGAGAAGAGGAGCTCGCACTGGCCCTGGTACCGCTCACGTGACTGCTCGTGCGTGAGGAACGCGGTCACCTGGGGCGGGGGGATGCCCGGGTAGGTCCGCAGCCGCCCGTGCACGCGCTGGCTCAGGTCCACGATGCGCCCGGTCATCCGCGCCCCCATTTCGATCGTTCGCTCACGGACCTCGCAATGGTGTCGGGACACACTGTTGCGCAACGTATCTAGGCGACGCGCACATTGCCGCGGCGCGGCGATGCGCCCTTATCCTCGCCGCATGTCGCCGGCGGCCCCCATCGCGCCCCCACGGGCTGCGGCGAGCACGCCGCTGGTCGGCCAGCCGCTGCGCCGCGTGGAGGATCGGCGGTTCCTCACGGGCGTCGCCCGGTACATCGCCGACATCAACCTCCCGCGCCAGGTCCACGTCGCGTTCGTCCGGAGCCCGCACGCGCACGCGCGCATCGTGCGTATCGAAAGCTCCGGCGCGGTACGCAGCCCGGGGGTGGTCGCGGTCGTCACCGGCGAGGAGCTCGCCCGCACGGTCCGGCCCATCCGGACGCCGTACGGCGGCACGACGTACCGGGAGTCGGATTGGCCGGTCCTGGCCGTCGGCAAGGTCCGGTTCGTCGGCGAGCCGGTCGCCGTGATCGCGGCGGCCGACCGATACCGGGCCGAGGACGCGGCCGAGCTGGTGGAAGTGGAGTACGAGGCGCTGCCCGCCGTGGTCTCGATCGAGGACGGGCTCGACCCGGCCTCGCCCACCATCCACGACGAGCTCCCGGGGAACCTGTTCGTCGACGACTCCAAGAGCTTCGGCGACGTCGACGCGCGCCGCGCCTCCGCGGCCTGGACCGTCGAGGCCACGTTCACCACGCAGCGGAGCGCCGCCGTGCCGATCGAGTGCCGCGGCGCCCTCGCCGACCACGATGCCGGCACGGGGCGCACGACGCTCTGGACGAGCACGCAGCTGCCCCACGTGGTGCGCTACGGCCTCGCCGACTGCCTCGGCGTCGGCGAGGACGACCTGAGGGTGGTGGGCCCGGACCTCGGCGGGGGCTTCGGCAACAAGGCCAACATGGATCCGGAGCAGGTCGTGGTCTGCGCCCTGGCCCGGTCGCTCGGGCGTCCCGTGAAGTGGATCGAGGACCGGCGCGAGAACTTCCTCGCGAGCACGCACGGCCAAGAGGAGCGCATCTGGCTCCGTCTCGCGGCCGACGCCGAGGGCCGCTTCCTCTCCCTCGAGTCGGACATCGTCCTGAACGGGGGCGCGTACTCGATCTTCCCCGATACCCCCTGCAACGAGCTCATGAACAGCACCAGCAGCGTCCTCGGGCCGTACACTATCGAGGACTACCGGTTCCGCGCGCGGGCCGTCGTGACGACGACCTGCCCGCACGGGCCGATCCGCGGCGTCGCGCGGTCGCAGGCGAACTTCGCGATGGAGCGCCTCGTCGACATGCTCGCCCGGAGGTCGGGCCTCGACCGCCTCGATGTCCGCCGCCGGAACCTCGTCCCCCCGGACCGCATGCCGTACCGGACGGTGACCGGCCTCGAGCGCGACAGCGGCGACTACGTCGGTGGGCTCGACCTGGCGGTCGAGGCGGTGGGCTGGGACGAGATCGAGCGCCGGCAGCGCGAGGAGCGGGGCACCCGCCGCGTCGGCGTCGGCGTGTCCTGCTTCGCCGAGGAGTGCGCCAGCGGGACCGTCCGCCGCATGCCGCGCCGCCTGTACTCGATCGCGGGGTACGACGGCGCGCTCGTCCGGTTCGACGTGCGCGGGCACGTGATGGTGCTCTCCGCCGCGGCCGGCATGGGTCAGGGGATCGAGACCTCGCTCGCGCAGCTGGCCGCCGACGAGCTCGGCGTCGCGCTCGAGGACGTCACGGTCCGCCACAACGACACGGACCTCGTCCCGTACGGGATGGGGTCCACCGGGAGCCGCACGGCCGTCTCGAGCGGGGGCGCGGTGGTGCTCGCCGCGCGCAAGGTTCGGGAGAAGATCCTGCGCCTCGGCGCCCACGTGCTCGAGGTGCCCGACGGAGCGGTCGGTCTCCGCCGCGGCGAGGTCTTCTCGCTCGCCGATCCCTCGAGGTCGGTGACGGTCAAGCGCCTCGTCTGGGTCGCGTACCGCCGCGAGGGCACCGTGCCGCCCGGGTTCGAGCCCGGGCTCGAGGCGAGCGCGTTCTACGACCCGCCGTCGCACGGGGTCTCGTCGAACGCGGTCCACGCGGCGGCCGTCGAGGTCGACACCGAGACGGGGGAGGTGCGCCTGCTCCGGTACGTCGTGATGGAGGACGCCGGCAGGATGCTCAATCCGGTCATCGTCGAGGGGCAGGTGCGCGGCGGGGCGGCGCAGGGGATCGCGAAGGCGCTGTACGAGCACGTGCGCTACGACGCCGACGGCCAGCTCGTGAACGCCAGCCTGATGGACTTCCTCGTCCCGACCATGGGGGAGGTCTGCGACGTCGAGGTCGTGCACATGGAGACGCCGTCGCCGCTCACGGTGGGGGGGATGAAGGGCTGCGGCGAGAGCGGGATCATCGGCGGACCGGCCGCGATCGGCAACGCGATCGTCGACGCGCTCGGGGGCGTCGGCGAGCTGAACGACCTCCCGTTCGATCCCGAGCGCGTGCGCGCCCTCGCCCGGAAGGTCGCGTGAAGCCCCCGCTCTTCGACTACCGAGCGCCGGCGACCGCGAGCGAGGCGCTCGCGCTCCTCGCGCGGCACGGCTACGACGCGAAGGTCCTCGCGGGCGGCCAGAGCCTGGTGCCGCTCCTCAACTTCCGCCTCGCCCGCCCGGCCGTGATCGTGGACATCAACGCCGTGGAGGGGCTCGATCGGATCGTCGACGACGAGGCCGCGAAGGAGATCTCGATCGGCGCGCTCGTGCGGCAGACCGACGCGGAGCGCTCCGACATCGTCGTCCGCCGATGTCCGCTTCTCGTCGAGGCCCTGCGCCACGTGGGCCACCGCGCGATCCGCAACCGCGGGACCGTGGGCGGGAGCCTCGCCCACGCGGACCCCTCGGCGGAGCTCCCGCTCGTGCTCCGCGCCCTCGACGGGCGCGTGCGGGTGGCGAGCGCGCGCGGCGAGCGCTGGATCGCGGCGGCGGACCTCTTCGTCACCTACCTGCAGACGGCGCTCGCCCCCGACGAGCTGCTGGTCGAGGCGCGCTTCCCGTGGACCGGCCCCGGCGAGCGCTGGTCGTTCGTCGAGCTCAGCCGGCGGAGCGGCGACTTCGCGCTCGCCGCGGTCTGCGTCGTCCTGCGCATGGGCCCGTCGGGCCCGGCCGCGGC
>VGOU01000072.1 GCA_016875795.1 Chloroflexota bacterium
AGCGCTCGGGATCTCCGCGGCCTGCGCGCCCGCGAGCGGGCCCAGCGGCCCGGCCGCCGGCACGGCGCCGCCCGCACCAGCGCCGACCGAGCGGAACGAGCCGGTCAAGATCGGGTACCTCCCTATCACCGATGCGTCCGCGCTCCTGCTGGCCCACGCGCGCGGCCTGTACGCCGAGGAGGGGCTCCAGGCGGAGACGGTGCTCTTCCGCGGCTGGTCGCAGATCGCCGAAGCTTTCATGGCCCGCCAGGTCAACGTCGCGCACCTGCTCATGCCGATGACGGTCTGGATGCGCCACGCGCTGCACTACCCGGTGAAGGTCGTCGCGTGGGCGCACACGAACGGGTCGGCGCTCACGGTGGCGAAGGACGTGGGCACGTACGCCGACCTGCGCGGGAAGACCGTGGCGGTCCCCTTCTGGTACTCGATCCACAACGTGGTGCTGCAGCTCGGCCTCGCGAAGGCCGGCGTGAAGCCGATCCTGCCGGCCGAGGGAGGCGCCGACGGCGTGAAGCTCGTCGTCATGGCGCCTCCCGACATGCCGGCGGCGCTCGCGAACCGCTCGATCGCCGGGTACATCGTCGCCGAGCCCTTCAACGCCGCCGGAGAGGTCCTCGCCGGCGGGAAGATCCTGCGCTTCACGGGTGACGTCTGGAAGGACCACGCCTGCTGCGTCGTCGTCATGCACGAGGAGGACCTGCGCGAGCGTCCGGAGTGGTCGCGCCGCGTGCTCACCGCCGTGGTGAAGGCGCAGCGGTGGGCGCGCGAGAACACGGCGGAGGCGGCGCGCCTGCTCTCGAAGGACGGCAAGGGATACATCGCCCTCGGCGCCGATGTCGTCACGCGCGCGATGACGCACTACGACCTTGCCGAGTACGGCCCGTCGGGCGCGATCCGCCACGCCGACTGGGGCGCGCGGCGCCTGGCGTTCCAGCCGTTCCCCTACCCCTCGTACACGAGCGAGCTCGTGCGGCGGCTGCGAACGACGAAGGTGGAGGGCGACCGCGCGTTCCTCGAGGCGCTCGACCCCGCCTTCGCGGCCCGCGACCTCGTGGACGAGCGTCCGGTGCGCCTCGCGTACGAGGCGTCCGGCGGGCCGACCGCCTTCGGCGTGGAGACGGCGCGGGCCTTCACGCGTGAGGAGGTCATCGATGTCTAGCGCCCGCTCGGCCCTGGGGCATCCGACACCAGGCGTCAGCGTGAGCGCGCGAGCGTTCGCCGCGCGCGCGCGGTACGGATCCCTCCTGCCCCTCGTGGGGCTCGCCGCGGCGCTGGCCGTATGGGGCATCCTCGCCGGCCCGTGGGCCCCGCCGCTCGCGCGCGCGTTCGCCCCCGACCGCGCCTTCGCGGCGCTGGCACGGCTCTTCGCGACGGGGACGATCGAGCCGCACCTGGTCTCGAGCGTCCTGCGGATCGCGGCCGGCATTCTGGTCGCGGCCGCCGTGGGGATCCCGGCGGGGATCCTGCTCGCCCGCTCCCGCGCCGCCGACCGCGTCGCCGCGGGGGTCCTGCCGCTCCTGCGCATGATCTCGCCGCTCACGTGGATGCCGGTGGCGGTCATGGCGTTCGGCATCGGCGACCGCCCGGTCGTGTTCCTCGTCGCCGCCGCCGCGGTGTGGCCGCTGCTCCTCAGCACGGCGCACGGCGTCGCGACGGCCGATCCGCGCTGGATCGGCGCCGCGCGCACGCTCGGGGCCGGTCGGCGCCAGCTCGTGCGGCGCGTCCTCATCCCGGCGGCCCTGCCGGACGTGCTCACCGGGCTGCGGCTCTCTCTCGGCGTCGCCTGGATCGTCCTCGTACCCGCCGAGATGCTCGGCGTGCGGTCGGGCCTCGGCTACTTCGTCCTCGACACCCGCGACCGCTTCGCCTACGACGAGCTCGCCGCGCTCGTCCTCCTCATCGGCGCGGTCGGCTTCGTCCTCGACGCGGGTGTGCGCGCGCTCCACGCGCGCTTCGCATGGACCGCCCAATGACGCCCGGAGGTGAAGGCATGCCCCTGCTGCTGATCGAGACGGTGCCCGCGTCGCAGGACGCCGCTTCGGTACGCGCGGTGATCGACGCGATCGAACGCGCCGTGCGCGACGGCGGCGGCGAGGTGGTCGAGGCGCATGTCACCGTCGGCCTCGGCCGCGTGTACGTCGCCGCCGAGCATCCCGCGGAGGGCGGGCTCCGGACCGCGCTGGCCGGCGCGCGGCTCCGCCTGCCGCCAGTGGAGGTGACGCGGGTGCGGCTCGTCGGCGCGACGCTCGAAGACGTGAAGGCCCGGCGGAACGGCGCGACGTACCTCGTGGAGTGGGACTTCCCGACGGACCTCACGATGGACCGCTACCTCGAGCGCAAGCGCGCGAACTCGGTCCACTACGCGGCGGT
Source organism: Chloroflexota bacterium (assembly GCA_016875795.1). Classification (GTDB taxonomy): domain Bacteria; phylum Chloroflexota; class Limnocylindria; order P2-11E; family P2-11E; genus JACPOT01. The sequence goes on from VGOU01000072.1 coordinate 2,371, forward strand.
CCCCGAGGTGCGGTTCCTCCGCACCTACGTGCGGGAGGACATGGAGAAGTGCCTCTGTCTCTACGACGCGCCCGATGAGGACTGCGTCCGCCGCGCGCGCGAGGCGGTGAGCGCGCCGGTCACACGGCTCAGCAGGATCATCGCTCCGTGACCCGGGCCGATCTCTACCTGCCGCCTCCGGAGCACGACGAGCTCACGGCGTATCTGGAGCCGCGCGCTCCGGCCGTCGACACGGGACGGATCGCCACGCGGGAGCTGCTCCCGTTCGCCCAGCGGTTCGCTCCCCGCCCGCGGGACGGGAGGCCGAACGGGGATCTCCTCCGCCTGGCTCGGCTGATCGCGAGCGTGGCGTCGTCGGACCTCTCGGTCGCGTTCTCTCTGTGGTGCCATCACATGGTGCTCGAGTACCTGACCGTCGCCACCGAGGGCGAGGCGCGCCGAGAGCTCCTTCCGCTCCTGCTCCGGCTCGAACGGATCGGCTCGACCGGCCTTGCGCCCGCGATGGCTCACGTCGTCAGCGGCGCGGCGCTGCCGGTCAACGCCCGTGCCGACGAGAGCGGGCTGGTCCTCGACGGCAAGGTCCCATGGGCATCGAACCTGTTCTCCCCCGACTTCGTCCTCGTGACCGCGGCGGCGGTCGATGGCGACGCGCGAGCGGTGGTGCTCACGAGCGACACCGAGGGCCTCGACGTGGCGCCGTTCCCGGAGCTGGTCGCACTACAGGCGACGGCGAGCTCGTCCATTCGCCTGACCGGCGCGCGCATTCGGTCAGACGAGATCATCGCCACGGACCTGCACGCGTTCGTCGCCCGCGTCCGGCCCACGTTCCTCGTGCTGCAAGGCTCGTTCTGCTGGGGTCTGGCGCGGCGTGCGCTCGATGAGGCCGGCGCCGCGATCGACGGGACGCACGTACTGGCCGCGGACGTGGCGCAGCTCGAGCACCGCGCGTCGACGGTCGCGACCGCGCTCGAGGACGCGGCGCACCGGGCGGATCGGGCCATCCGTGCGCTCGTGGCGCTGCGCCTCGAAGCCGCTTGTCTCGCGAGCGACGCCGTCGCGCTGGAGCTGCGGGCGCTGGGCAGTCGCGCGTACGTCCGCAGGTCATCGACCGCGCGACGCCTGCGCGAGGCGGCGTTCCTACCGATCCAGTCGCCCACGGAAGCGCAGCTCCGCGCGGAGCTCGCGACCGCCTGACCGCGCTACGGGGCCCGCGTGTCCTGGATCTCCTCCGCCGGGAAGCCCGCGCCGCGCACGAGCTCGAGGACGCTCTGGCCGTGCGCGCGGTCGCGCGTGTCCACGATCACGTCGAGGCCGACGCGCCCCAGCGTCGTGTACGGCCCGATCCGGTGGATCTCGACGTGGAGGATGTTGATCCGCGCGGATGTGAGCGCCGCGGTCAGGGCGTGCAGCCGTCCGGGCTGGTCGTCGAGCCACGTCCGGAAGGCGAGGTAGCGCCCGGCGCTCGCGAGACCCTGCTGGATGACCTTGCCGAGGAGGTTCGGGTCGATGTTGCCGCCGCTCACGACGACGCCGATCCGCCGCCCGAGCGGCTCGGCGCTCTCGAGGACCGCGGCCAGCGCAGCCGCGCCGGCCGGCTCCGCGAGGAGCTTGTGCCGCTCGAGGAGGAGCAGGAGCGCGCGGGCGATCTGCTCGTCGCTCACCGTGCGGACCTCGCGCACGCTCGAGCGCGCGAGCGCGAGCGTCACGTCGCCGGGCCGGCCGACGGCGATGCCGTCGGCGATCGTAAGCGGCGGCACCTCCTGCACGCGGCCCGCGGCGAACGATCTTGAGAACGCCGGCGCGCCGTCGCTCTGCGCGCCGACGAGACGCACGCCCCGCTCTCGCGCGACGATCCCGCAGCCGGCGATGAGGCCGCCGCCACCGACCGGGACCACGATCGTGTCGAGGGAAGGCTCGTCGTCGAGCATCTCGAGCGCGACGGTCCCCTGCCCCGAAATGACGTCGAGATCGTCGAACGCCGGGACGTACGTCAGCCCGCGCTCCGCGGCGAGCGAGAGCGCGACGCGGTGCGACTCGTCGTAGTCGCGGCCGCGGACGATGGCTTCGGCGCCGGCGCGCTGCACGGCCGTGAGCTTCGTCAACGGGACGCCTTCAGGCAGCACGACGATCGCCGGGATGGCGAGGAGCCGCGCCGTGAATGCGACGCCCTGACCGTGGTTCCCCGCCGAGGCGGTGACGACGCCGCGCTCGCGCACCCCGCGGTCCAGCCGGAGCACCTTGTGCAGCGCGCCTCGGACCTTGAAGGAGCCGGTGTGCTGCAGGTCCTCGAGCTTGAGGAACACGTCGCAGCCAGCGAGCGCGGAGAACGCCTCCGAGCGCTCGATCGGCGTCCGTCGCACGTACGGTGCGAGCGCGACCGCGGCTGCCTGGACCGCATCGATCCCTGCCATCTGCTCGGCGAGCGCCATCGGACCGCCGAGGCTACGCACCCCTGGTCTTCCCGTGGGCTCGGTGTGTGCAGATCGACCACGCGGCCGCCGCCTGCGACGATGTGCACGATGGATCCGACGCCGGACGCGATCGTGTTCGACGTCGACGGCGTCCTGGTCGAGACGCAGGGCTCGTACATCGAAGCGTGCGCCCGCACCGTGCACTGGCTCGTCGTCCACGACCTCGCGCTGGTCGACGACGGCCCGGCGGTCGACGCGGCCACGATCCGCGCGTGGAAGCGGGCCGGGCACTGGAACGACGACTGGGACCTCTCGTACGCGATGTTCGCGTGGCTGTCGGAGGCGCGAGGGTCGACGACGGCCCAGCGCCGCCGCAGCGCCGAGGATCCGGAGCGCGCGGCGCGCGCGCACGTGCCGATCGAGCGAGAGCGCTGGGAGCGCATCCGCGGGATCTTCGAGGAGATCTACAACGGGACGCCCGTGGCGACGGCACGGTACGGCGTCGCTCCGCTCGTTCGTCAGGAGCGCGGCCTCGCCGACACTGAGCGCGTCCTCCTCGAAGCGGGCCTCCTGCGCGACTTGGCGCTCATGGGGATCGAGAAGGTCGGCATCGTCACCGGACGCGCGCGGGCGGACTGGGACGCCGTGCGCGCGCGGATCCCGCTCCCGCTGGGGACGGTCGTCGCGACGATGGAGGATGGACGCAAGCCGGACGTCGCTCCGCTCCGGAAGGTGGTCGACGCGCTCCGGCCGCGCGCATTCGTCAGCGTCGGCGACACCCTGGCCGATCTCGAGATGGTGACGCGCTGGAACGGGAGCGGACCCGTGCCCGGCACCGCCGTGATGGTGTGCCCACCCGAGGACGAGGCGGACTACCGGGCGCGCGGCGCGCGCCTCTTCATCCGCTCGCTCGCGGACCTCCCCGAGACGCTGCGACGCGCTTCTTCTCCGCCAGCGACGCGGTGATCTCGTCGGGAGCGATCTCGAGCTCGGCGGCGAGAACGAGCAGCGCGTAGACGAGGTCGGTGAGCTCCGAGACCGCGCGCTCGCGGGTCTCGCCGGTCGCCGCGAGCGCGAGCTCGAGGGCCTCCTCCCCCACCTTCTGCGCGATCGCGCGGCGCCCGCCGCGGAACAGCGTCGTGGTGTACGAGCCATCGGGGAGGTCGCGCTTGCGCTGCGCGAGCAGCGCGGCGAGCTCGCTCAGGGTGCGCGCGAGCGGGGGCGCGGAGTCGTCGCCCCAACACGTGGCGCTGCCGGTATGACAGACGGGCCCCTTCGGGTGCGCGCGCACGAGCAGCGCGTCGCCGTCGCAGTCCGCGCGCACGTCGACGGCGTGGAGCGAGTTCCCGCTCGTCTCGCCCTTGCGCCACAGCGTCCCGCGCGAGCGGCTGTGGAAGTGGACCTCGCCGCTGCGCCGCGTCGCCTCCAGCGCCTGGCGGTCCATCCACCCGAGCATGAGCACGGTCCCGGTGGACGCGTCCTGCACGATCGCCGCGACGAGGCCGTCCTGGCCGAACCTCACGTCCACGCCGGCACCTCGGACGGGCGCACGACGATGCCGCCGCGCGAGAGCGCGGCCTTCACGTCAGCGACGGTCACCTCCCCGTGATGGAAGATCGACGCCGCGAGCCCGGCATCCGCGCCCGTCCGCCGGAACAGATCGACGAAGTCGGCGGGCCCGCTCGCGCCGCCGGAGGCGATCACCGGCACCTCGACCGCGCCCGCGACGGCCGCGGTGAGCGCGAGGTCGAAACCGCGGCGCGTCCCGTCCGTCTCCATGCTGGTGAGGAGGATCTCGCCGGCGCCGCGGCGCACGCCCTCGCGCGCCCACTCCACCGCGTCATTGCCCGTCGGCGTCCGGCCGCCGTCGATCACGACCTCGTAGCCGCTCGCGGTCGCGCGCGCGTCGATCGCGAGGACCATCGCCTGGGACCCGAAGCGCGACGCGACCGCCGAGATCGCGTCCGGATCGCGCACCGCGGCGCTGTTCAGCGCGACCTTGTCCGCGCCGGCGCGCAGGATCTCCCCCGCGTCGTCGGCGCCGCGGATGCCGCCGCCCACGGTGAACGGGATGAACAGCACGTCCGCTACGCGCGCGGCGAGTTCCACGACGGTCCGCCGCCTCTCGGCCGACGCGGTGATGTCGAGGAACACGAGCTCGTCGGCGCCCTGGCCGTCGTACCGCCGCGCCAGCTCGATCGGGTCGCCCGCGTCGCGCAAGTCCACGAACCTCGTCCCCTTCACGACGCGGCCGTCCTTCACGTCGAGGCAGGGGACGATCCGCTTCGCGAGCGTCACGCGACCGCCTCGCCGAACGCGCGCAGGAGGCGCAGGCCGGCGATCCCCGACTTCTCCGGATGGAACTGCACGCCGAGCAGGCCGTCGGCGGCGACGATCGCGGCGCGCTCGCCGCCGTAGTCGATCGTGCCGAGGGTCGCGGGAGCGGCGGCGTCGGCCGCGTACGAGTGGACGAAGTAGTACCAGGCGGCCGCGTCGCCGATCCACGGATGCGTCGCCGTCACGCGCACCTCGTTCCAGCCCGTCTGTGGCAGGCGCGGCACGCCCCGCATCCTCCTGACCTGCCCCGCGATGAGGCCGAGGCCCGGCGCGTCCTCGGCTTCCTCGCTGCCCTCGAAGAGCAGCTGCATGCCGACGCAGATCCCGAGGATGGGCACGCCGCGCGAGCGCGCGTCCAACACCAGCGGCGCGAGGTCGTAGCGGTGGAACTCGCGCGAGCAGTGGCCGAAGTGCCCGACCCCCGGCAGCACGATCGCGCGCGCGTCCCGCAGCCGGACCGGGTCGCGTACGAGCTCGGCCGCGTGGCCGACCGCGCGGAACGCTTTGAGCACGCTCGCGAGGTTGCCGACGCCATAGTCCACGACCGCGATCACAGCGCGCCCTTGCTCGAGGGGACGCCGCGGCGCCGGGGATCGCGCTGCGCGGCGGCATCGACGGTCCGCCCGAGGCCCTTCATGGCCGCCTCGAGCAGGTGGTGGGGGTTCCCCGACCGCAGCTGGAGCACGTGCAGCCCGAGGCGCCCCGTCCGCGCGAACGACTCGAGGAGGTGCGGCATGAGCGTCGTGTCGAACGAGCCCACGATCCGCTCCGTGGGGGCGAGGTCGTACCCGAAGAAGGGACGGCCGCCGAGGTCGATCGCCACCGCCACGAGGCACTCGTCCATGGGGACCGTGAGCGACGCGAACCGGGCGATGCCGCGGCGCGCGCCGAGCGCCCCGTCGAGCGCGCTGCCGAGGGCGAGGCCGAGGTCCTCCACGGTGTGGTGCTGATCGACCTCGAGGTCGCCCTTCGCCCTCACGGCGAGGTCGATGAGGCCGTGCGTCGCGAACAGCTCGATCATGTGGTCGACGAAAGGGATCCCGGTCGAGACGTCGGCCTTCCCGCGGCCGTCGAGCCGCAGCGACACGCGGATGTCCGTCTCCCTCGTCTTCCGCGCGTACCTCCCGGATCTGATCATGCCTTTACCCTCCCGAACACGCTGTCGAGCGCCGCGACGAAGCGGTCGTTCTCCCGCGGCGTCCCGATCGAGACCCGCAGACAGCCGGCGCAGCCCGGCCACGACGACACGTCGCGCACGAGCACGCCCTCGCGCAGGAAGCGCGCGTGGGCGTCGTCCACGGCGCCGCTGCGGATGCGGAACAGGACGAAGTTCGTGACCGAGTCGAACGTCTCCACCGCGGGCACCCGAGCGAGCGCCGCGCTGACCTTCTCGCGCTCGACCGCGCACTGCCGGACCCGGCGCGGGACCTCGGCCTCGTCCCGCGCGACCCTCGCCGCGACCGCCGCCGTGAGCGCGCTCACGTTGTATGGGAGCTGCACGGCGCGGTACATCGCGGCCACGGTCGGGTGCGCGATGAGCAGGCCGAGCCGCAGGCCGGCGGCGGCGCGCGCCTTCGAGAACGTCCGCACGACCACGAGGTTCGGACGCTCGGCGATCCGCGGCACGACGCTGACGCCGGCGAAGTCGGCATAGGCCTCGTCGACGACGACCAGCGACCGCGGGGCGGCGCGCGCGACGGCCAGGATGACGTCCTCGTCGACGAGGGTGCCGGTCGGGTTGTTCGGCGAGCAGATGACGACGATCTCCGGCCGGTGCCGCTCGACCGCCCCGAGCGCACGCTCGCGCGTGACGGCGTACGGCAGCCCGATGCGCTCTTCGGCGACCGTGCCGCCCGCCGTCTGCGTCAGCCGGGCGTGCATCGAGTACGTGGGCTGGAAGAGCAGCGTCCGGCGGCCGTGCCCTCCGAAGAGCAGGAAGGAGTAGAGGAGCACCTCGTTGCTCCCGTTCCCCAGGACGATCTGCTCGGGCCCGACGCCGTACCGCTCCGCGAGCGCGGCGAGCAGCTCCGTCGCGGCCTTCGGGTAGCGGTTCAGGAGCACCCGCTCGAGATCCTCCTCGCGCAGGTGGCGCGCGGCCGGGTTCGGCTCGGCCCACTCGTTCGACTGGAGCCGGACCTCGGCGTCCATCTGCTGCGTCCGGTACGGCGCGAAGCCGGCGAGGTCGCCGCGCGGGGCCGGGAGCGTCCCGTCGCTCATCCTCGCAGCTCCATCGACGACCCGTGGTA
>VGOU01000073.1 GCA_016875795.1 Chloroflexota bacterium
TGGGGCGGCGGCGCCTCGATCGCCGCGGCCGGCGCGGCCGCGGTAGCGGCCGCGTCCTTCGACACCCGCACGCGCACGCCGCCGTGCTCCACCTCGAGCTCGCGGACGGCCGGGTCGCGCAGGCGCTCGAGGAGCTCGCGCGCGAGCGCGAGCGCGACGTTCTTCGTCGCGGCCGCGTCGCTCAGGCCGCGTCCTTCCAGCGGCTGAGGACGAGCGCGACGTTGTGCCCGCCGAAGCCCATCGAGTTGGAGAGGCAATGGTCCACCTGCGCCCGCCGCGCGACGTTCGGCACGTAATCGAGGTCGCACGCGGGATCGGGGACCTCCTGGTTGATCGTCGGCGGCAGCACGCCGTCGCGCATCGCGATCACGCAGATGATCGCCTCGATCGCGCCCGCCGCGCCGAGCGTGTGCCCGGTCATCGACTTCGTGCTCGAGACCGCCATGGCGCGCGCGTGCTCGCCGAACACCGTCTTCAGCGCCTGCGTCTCGCTGCCGTCGTTCGCCTGCGTCGAGGTGCCGTGCGCGTTCACGTAGCCGATGGCCGTGGGGGCGAGCGACGCGTCGGCGAGCGCCATGCGCATCGCCCGCACCGCGCCCTCGGCGCCCTCCGGCGGCGCCGTGACGTGGTAGGCGTCGGCGGTCGCGCCGTAGCCGCTCAGCTCGGCGAGGATGCGCGCGCCGCGCACGCGCGCGAACTCGAGGTCCTCGAGGACGAGGCAGCCGCCGGCCTCCGAGAACACGAACCCGTCGCGCTCCTGGTCGAACGGCCGGGACGCCTTCTCCGGCTCGTCGTTGCGCCGCGACAGCGCGTGCATCGCGTTGAACGCGCCGATGGCCACGGGGATGAGCCCCGCCTCGGCGCCGCCCGCGAGCATGACGTCCGCGCGGCCCGCGCGGATCGTGTCCGCGGCGAGGCCGATCGCGTGCGCGCTCGACGCGCACGCCGAGACCGTGCCGAGGTTCGGACCCTTCGCGTGGAACTGCATCGCGACCTCGCCCGCGGCCATGTCGACGATCATCATCGGGATCATGAACGGCGAGACCTTCCGCGGGTCCTTGTCGTGGGCGACGATGTTGTCGACGAGCGTGCTCACGCCGCCGATGCCCGACCCGAAGGCGACGCCGACCCGGGGCGCGACGTCGGGCGTGACCTCGAGCTTCGCGTCGCGCAGCGCCTGAGCCGTCGCGGCGACGGAGAGCTGCACGAAGCGGTCGGTCCGGCGCGCCTCCTTGCGGTCGAGGTACTGGAGCGGATCGAAGCCCTTCACCTCGCCCGCGATCTGCGTCTCGAGCGCGCTCGGGTCGAAGCGCGAGATCCGCGCGATGCCGCTCTTGCCCTGCTGGAGCGCCGCCCACGAGGTCTCGACGTCATTCCCGAGCGGTGAGATGAGGCCGAGACCGGTGACGACGACGCGCCTGCGCTCGCCGTTCCGCACGTCACAAGTATGGGGCGATACGCTCCGCGCCCGCAGCGCCGGAGGCATCCCGGAGGCCGGCCGCCGCTAGAGGATCGTCTGCCCGAGCGCGCTCGCGATGAGCTCGACGGCGAGCGCCGCGGTGCGGTTCTCGCGGTCGAGGATCGGGTTCACCTCGGCGATCTCGAGCGAGAGGAGGCGGCCCGACGCCGCGACCATCTCCATCGCGAGCTGGGCCTCGCGGTACGTCAGGCCGCCGCGCACCGGCGTTCCCACCCCCGGCGCCTCGTCGGGGTCGATCGCGTCCATGTCCACCGAGAGATGGATCCCCGCGCCGCGCGAGGCGATCGCGATCGAGTGATCGCCGCCGAGGGCGATCGGGGTCTCTCCCGCGACGACGGCGTCCTCGACGACGCGCGCGAGCTCGAGGCGCACGCGGCAGATCTCGTCCGCGTGCCACGCGACCGGCACGCGCGCTCCGTCGGTCGACCGGAGCCCGCCGGATGGTGGCGCGAACGAGCTTCCCTCGGCGCGGTCGGCGACGCGTAGGTTGCCGGCGTCGTGGATGCGGTACCCGAGCCGCTCGAGCGTCCGGTGCAGGTCCGTTTAGCGCAGGGCGGAAGGCCCCATGTCCACGCCGCGGCGGTTCGCGCCGAGGTCCATCGGCACGCCGACGGTCCTGATCCTCCTCTGCGCCACGCCGCTCACCCCTTCGAGCGCGGCTGGAAGATCGCGATGATCGTCCCTTCCGCGGCGACCTCGTCGCCGACGAGCGCGCGCACCTTCACGCGCGCGAACGAGCGGCGGGACCTCTCCATCACCGCCTCGAACCGGCCGGTGTCGCCGGGACGGACGATGCGCTTGAAGCGCATCTCCTCGATGCCGGCGAAGAGGCCGAGGCCCTCGCGCTGCTCGGGCGTCGCCAGCGCCATCACCGTCGCGGCCTGCGCGCACGACTCGACGAGGATGACGCCCGGCACGATCGGCTCGCCGGGGAAGTGACCCTTCAGGTACCACTCCTCGCCGGTGAACGTGTGCTCCGCGACGGCGCGCACGCCCGGCTCGAGCTCGGTGACGCGGTCGATGAGCAGGAACGGCTCGCGGTGCGGGATGAGCGCCTCGATGGCGGCCCGGTCGAGCTCAGCCAACGAGCGCCTCGATGCCGACGGTGTCGATGAGGTGCGTCGTCACCTTGCCCTCGCGGAAGAGGTCGCTCGCGAGGATCTTGCGGTGCGCGGAGATGTTCGTGGTCACGCCGACGATGGTGAACTCGTCGAGCGCGCGCTGCATGCGCGCGACCGCCTCGGGCCGGTCGCGGCCCCACGCGATGACCTTCGCGAGGAGCGAGTCGTAATACGGCGGCACCTCGTAGCCCTGGAAGCAGTGCGAGTCCAGCCGGATGCCCGGGCCGGCCGGCGGGAGGTACGTCGTCAGCACGCCGGTGGACGGCGCGAAGCTCTGCGCGGGGTCCTCGGCGTTGATGCGGCACTCGATGGCGTGGCCCTTCACCCAGACCTGCTCCTCCGAGAGCGAGAGCGGCTCGCCGCCGGCGAGCGCGATCTGCTCCTTCACGAGGTCGACGCCGGTCACCGCCTCGGTCACGGTGTGCTCCACCTGGATGCGCGCGTTCACCTCGATGAAGTACGGCCGGTTCTCCTTGTCCACGAGGAACTCGAACGTCCCGAGGCTGCGGTAGCCGGCGCGGCGCGCCGCGTCGGCGGCGAGGCGGGCGATGCGCTGCTGGAGGTCGACGCCGAGCGACGCCGACGGCGCCTCCTCGATCATCTTCTGGTTCCGCCGCTGGATCGAGCACTCGCGCTCGCCGAAGCAGATGACGTTGCCGTGCGCGTCCGCGACGATCTGCGCCTCGATGTGGCGCACGCCCTCGAGGTTGCGCTCGATGTAGATGCCGTCGTCGCCGAACGAGGCCTTCGCCTCGCCGCGCGCCTGGTCCCACAGGCGCTGGAGGTCCCGCGCCGACTCGGCCTTGCGCATCCCGCGCCCGCCGCCGCCGGCGCGCGCCTTCAGCATCACCGGGTACCCGATCGCCTCGGCGATCCGCAGCGCCTCGGAGACCGTGCGCACCGGACCGTCGGACCCCGGGACGATCGGCAGGCCGTATTGCTTCATGAGCGCGCGCGTCGCGGCCTTGTCGTGGAACTTCGCGAGCACCTCGGGCGGCGGGCCGATGAACACGAGCCCGTGCTCGCGGCAGACCTCGGAGAAGTCGGCGTTCTCCGAGAGGAACCCGTAGCCGGGGTGGATCGCCTGCGCGCCGGAGATGAGCGCGGCGCTGATGATCGCCGGGATGTTCAGGTAGGAGTCGCGCGCGCGCGCCGGCCCGATGCAGATCGCCTCGTCGGCGAGGTGCACCGGCAGGCTGTGCGCGTCGGCCTCGCTGTACACGGCGACGCTCTGGATGCCGAGCTCGCGGCACGCGCGGATGACGCGGACCGCGATCTCGCCCCTGTTGGCGATGAGGATCTTGTCGAAGGACAACTGCGCCTCCCTTTGAAGGCGTGAATGCTAGCCGCGCTCAGGCGCCGAGCAGCGGGAGGGCCGCTTCGAGCGAGGCCGGGTCGCTCACGCTCGCGGTCCGCGCCTCCGGCAGGATCCGCTTCACTAGGCCGGAGAGCACGCTCCCGGGCCCGAACTCGACGAAGGTCGTCGCGCCCATGTCCGCCGCGCGGCGGATCGTCTCCGTCCAGCGGACCGGGGACCACGCCTGGCGCTCGAGGAGGGCCGGCAGCTCGCTCGCGCGCCCGTGCACGTCGGCGTCCACGTTCGCGATGAGGCGGTACCGCAGCGACCCCCACCTCGCGGCGGCGAGCGCCGTGCCGAGCTCGGCGGCGACGCCGCGCATGGCCGGCGAGTGGAACGCGGCGCTGACGCGGAGCGGGATGACGCGCTTCGCGCCCGCTCCCTTCAGCGCGTCGGTGACCGCCGCGATCGCGGGGACGGGCCCCGAGATGACGACCTGGCCCGGCGCGTTGTCGTTCGCGACGACGACGCCGCTCCGGTCGATGACCGCCGCGATGGCGGCCGCGTCCAGGCCGATGACGGCGGCCATGCCGCCCGAGGCGTCCGCGGCCTGCATGAGCTCGCCGCGCCGCCGGACGATGCGGATCGCGTCGGGCAGCGAGAGCGCGCCCGAGGCGACGATCGCGGAGTACTCGCCGAGGGAGTGCCCGGCGACCGCGAGCGGCTCGGGCGGGTCGTCGCGCCCGAGGGCCTCGGCGGTCGCGCGCAGCGCCGCGATCGACGCGGTGAGGATCGCGGGCTGCGCGTTCGCCGTGCGGTCGAGCTCGCCCTGGGGGCCGTCCCAGCACAGCGTGCGGAGATCCGTCGCCGGCGCCTCGCTCGCGGTGCTGAACGTCCGCGCCGCGGACGCGTACCGCTCGGCGAGCGCCTTCCCCATCCCGACGTGCTGCGACCCCTGGCCGGGGAAGAGCCAGACGACGCCTGCGGTCATCGGGCCGCCGGGGTCAGGCGGGCGTGACCTGCTGAGCCTCCTCCTTGCCGCTGCGCTGGCTCATGCCCTTCTCGTAGGTGACCATCTGACCCTGCGTCAGCTTGTCGAAGCCGTTGCCGGCGACCTGCGAGCGGTGGAAGAACAGCTCGGTGCCGTCCTCCTGCTTGATGAAGCCGAATCCGCGGTCGGTGACGCGAACGATGGTGCCCTTCGCCACGATGGTGCTCCTTCCACGCCCGCTTGGGGGCGTTCGATGTGAGGCTAGCCCCTTTCGCGCCGCTACGGCGGCGGGAGGGCGCCGCCGGCGCGCGCCGTCGCCTGCGCGTGCCACCTGCGCGTGAGCTCGAGGGAGCGGCGGTCGGTCGCGCTGCGCAGCGGCAGGTCCGGGGTCGACACGAGCGTCGAGCCATCGGTCGCTCGGATGAGGGCGGCGACGCCGTGCGGATGATCGCTCCCCGACGCGGCGAGCGTGACGATATCGCCGATCTCGGCCCACTCGGCGCTGCGATCGAACAGCGGGAGCGGACGGACGGGCGCTATGCGGGCGGGCCGGTCAGGCCAGGGAGATCGCGAAGAGCGCCTGGCCGTATTCGACCGGCGCGCCGGGCGCGACGAGGACCTCCTCGATGGTGCCGGCGGCCGGCGCGGTGATGTCGGCCATGTGCCCGAGCGACTGGATCGCGCCGAGCACGGCGCCGCGCTTCACCTCGTCGCCCTTCCGCCACTCCTTCGCCGCCGAGAAGATGCCCACGGTCGTCGCGCGGACGCGCTGCACCTTCTCCGGCTCGGCGACGGCGTCCTGCTCGAGCGCGGGGGCCTGCGCCGCGGCGGGCGCGCTGCGCCGCGTCACCTTCACCGAGTACGAAGGCGTCTCGACCTCGATCGTCGTCGCGGCGGACCCGCCCAGCATCCTCCCGAGCTCGTCGAGCAGCGCGAGGACCTCGTCGCGCTGACTCACAGGCTTGCGAGCGCGGTCGGCGGCAGCCGCAGCTGACGCTGGCGCACGAACGACGCCTGTACTAGGGCAGCCACTATCGCCCGAGCACCCGCTTCCACCACGGCCGCCGCGGCGCGGCGAGCTCGCCCGCGGGCTCCACGACCACGCCGATGCGGCGGAACCGCTCGTAGCGCGCGGCGAGGAGGTCGGACATCGTGAGGCGCGAGAGGCGGTCGAGCTGCGAGACGATCGCGTTCTTCACTTTGGCCGCCGTCGCGTCGTGGTCGTTGTGGGCGCCGCCCTTCGGCTCCGGGATGAGCCCGTCGACGATGCCGATCTCGAGGAGGTCCGGGCCGGCGAGGCGCAGCGCCTTCGCCGCCCGCTCGGCCTCGCTCGCGGTCCGCCAGAGGATCGCCGCCGCGCCCTCGGGCGAGATGACCGAATAGATCGCGTTCTCGAGCGCGAGCACGACGTCCCCGACGCCGAGCGCGAGCGCGCCACCCGACCCGCCCTCGCCGATGACGATGGCCACGACCGGCGTTCGCAGGCGGGTCATGACCTCGATGCTCTTCGCGATCGCCTCGGCCTGGCCGCGCTCCTCGGCCTCCGGTCCGGGGAACGCGCCGGGGGTGTCGATGAGCGTGATGAGCGGGAGGTGGAAGCGCTCCGCGAGCCGGTAGAGGCGGATGGCCTTGCGGTAGCCCTCGGGGTGCGGCATCCCGAAGTTGCGCTGGATGTTCTCCTCGGTCGAGGAGCCCTTCTGCTGCGCCACGACGACGACGGGCCGGCCGTCGAGCTCGGCGATCCCGCCGACGATGGCGGGGTCGTCGCGGAACGTGCGGTCGCCGTGCAGCTCCTGGAACCGCCCGAAGACGCGCTCGATGAGGTGGAGCGCGTGCGGGCGCTGCAGGTGCCGCGCGAGCTTCACCGCGCCCCACGCCGAGACGCGCGACGAGCCGAGCTCCGCGGGATCGGTGATGAGCGGCGCGTCCGCCGCCGCGTAGCCGTTCCCGTCCACCGGGCGGGACCGCAGCGCCGTCCGCAGCTCTCTCATGAACACGGCTCGTCCCCCAGGCGCGCGGACCGAGGCGAAGACGAGGTCGAGCACCTGGGCCCGAGCGAGGACTTGCTCCGAGCGAGGGCCGGCATCAGAGCGCCCACTTCGCGTCGGTCTCGCGCGGCCGCAGCGCGGCGAGGAAGAACGCGAGGCGGTCGCGCAGCTGAGGCCGCGGGACGACCTGGTCGATGAACCCGTGCGCCATGACGAACTCGGCGCGCTGGAACCCCGCGGGCAGCCGCTCGCCGATCGTCTGGTCGGTCACGCGGGCGCCCGAGAAGCCGATGAGCGCCTTCGGCTCGGCGAGGACGACGTCGCCGAGCGAACCGTACGAGGCGAGGACGCCGCCGGTCGTCGGGTCCGTGAGGACGCTGATGTACGGGATGCCCGCGTCGGAGAGACGGCCGAGCGCGGCGACGATCTTCGCCATCTGCATGAGCGCGAGCGTCCCCTCCTGCATCCGCGCGCCGCCCGACGCGCTCACGACCACGAGCGGGACGCGCGACCCGAGCGCGCGCTCGGCGGCCCGGGTGATCTTCTCGCCGACGACGCTGCCCATGGATCCGCCGATGAACTCGAAGTCCATGACGGCGAGCTCCACGGGACCGCGCCCGATCCTCGCCGATCCGGTGATGACCGCGTCCACGGCCCCGCTCTTCAGGCGCGCCGCCTCGATGCGCTGCGGGTACGGCTTCATGTCCACGAACGACAGCGGGTCGCCCGAGACGAGGCCGGCGTCGTGCTCGACGAAGCTGCCCTTGTCCACGAGGAGCTCGATGCGCTCGCGCGCGCCGACCTTGAAGTGGTGGTCGCACTTCGGGCAGACGTTCATGTTCCGTGCGAGCTGCTTGTTGAAGAGCGTCTCGCCGCAGTCGGGGCACTGCGTCCACAGGTGCGAGGGCAGCTCCTTGCGCCGCCCGAACGGCATCCGGAGGCGCATGCGCTACGCGCCCTCCGGGTACCAGCAGACCCCGATGACGCCGGGGCCGGCACGCGCGCCGATGACGGGGCCCGCCTCGGCGAGGTAGTGCTCGACGCAGTGGTACTGCTCCTGGAGCCACGCGCTCAGCTGCCGCGCGCGCTCGGGGTCGTTCGTGTGGAGGACGCACGCGTGGATCTTCGCTCCGGGCGCGGTCTTCTTCGCGACGAGCTCCTTCAGGCGGGCGACCGCCTTGTCGCGGGTGCGCACCTTGTCGACCGGATGCACCGCGCCGTTCCCCACCTCGAGGATCGGCTTGACGGCGAGGAGCGTCCCGAAGAGGGCCGCGCCTCCGGAGACCCGTCCGGAGCGCCGCAGGTACTCGAGCGTGTCCGTCGCGGCGTACGTCTGGATGGTGCCGGCCATCTTCCGAGCGAGCGGGACGGCCTCGTCGAACGAGCCGCCCCGCTCGCGCAGGCGCGCGACCGCCGTCGCGATGAGCGAGATGCCGCCGGCGAGCGAGCGCGTGTCGATCACCTCGATGCGCGCGCGGTCCGCGCGCTGCTGCGCGGTCGTCGCCACGACGGAGTACGTCGCGGACAGCTCCGTCGCGATGGTGAGGACGACGATCTCGCGCGCGCCGGCCGCGATCGCGCCGTCGTACACCGCGAGGCACTCCTCGATGTTCGGCGCCGACGTCTCGGGCTTCACGTCCTTCGGGACGATCCGCTCGTAGAACTCGGCGGGCGAGAGGTAGCCGGGCTTCCCGGCCTCGGCCGCGCTCGTCGCCGCGACGAACGCCTGGTCGTTCAGGATCACCTTCAGCGGGAGCCAGCGGATGTCGTTGGCTCGCGCGAGCTCCTCGGGTAATGCCGCGGTCCCGTCGATGACGATGGCGAATCTGCTCATGGCAGCAGTGAGACCTCCCCCGCGAAGATGCGCTGGTCGCCGGATGCGGTGCGCAGGACCAGGGCGCCGTCGTCCGCGAGCTCGCGGGCCACGCCCCGAACGGGCGTCCCGCCCGCGCTCCGCACCTCGACCTCGCGGCCGAGCATGGAGGCGCGGGCGCGCCACTCCGCGAGCGCGGCCCGGCGCTCCCCCGGAGCGCTGACGATGCGGGCGAGCTCGCGGTCGACGCGCGCGAGGAGCGCGAGGCGATCGATGTCCGCGCCCTCGAGCGCGAGCGAGGTCGCGATGGCCGCGAGCTCGCCGAGGTCGCGCTGGTGGACGTTGACCCCGATGCCGAGCACGAGCGCGTCGCCCGCGGCGTCGGCGAGCGCGCCGGACACCTTCCGGCCGGCGAGCTGCACGTCGTTCGGCCACTTCAGGCGCGCGTCCGTGACACCGAGGTCCGCGAAGGCTCGCGCGATCGCCACGCCCGAGAGGAGCGCGAAGAGCGCGGGGTCGGCCGGCAGCGGCCGCAGGACCCACGACGCGAGGAGCGACGTCCCGGCGGGCGCGAGCCACGCGCGGCCCTGCCGCCCGCGGCCCGACGTCTGGTGGTCGGCGACGACGATGGCCGCTCCCGCCCCGTGCCCCGCG
>VGOU01000074.1 GCA_016875795.1 Chloroflexota bacterium
GCTTCGTCGAGGGCGGCCAGCGGCGCGCGTGGGCGAACGCGCTCGAGGGCGCGCTCGCGCACGAGGCCGAGGCGCACGAGGCGCTGCGCGCGGCGTGAGCGACCTTCTCGTCGCGGCGCTCCTCGGGATCCTGCAGGGACTGACCGAGTTCCTGCCGATCAGCTCGACCGCGCACCTGCTCATCGCCGAGAAGGTCTTCCGCCTGGACTCCGCGCGCTTCGGGCTCTCGTTCACCATCGCGGTACACATCGGGACGGTGCTCGCGGTGCTCATCTACTTCGCGCGCACGTGGCTCGAGCTCGCCGCTGACGTCCTCGCCCGCCGCTGGCGCATGCCGCTCCTCATCGCGCTCGGGATCCTGCCCGCCGCGGCCGCGGGGATCCTCCTCGAAGGGGTCATCGAGTCGCGGCTGCGCGACATCCGCGCCGTCGCGGCGGGCCTCGTGCTCGGGTCGCTCGTCTTCTGGCTGGCGGAGCGGACGGCGAGCGGGCAGCGCGGGCTGGGCTCGCTCGGTGCCGCGGACGCGGTCGCCCTCGGCCTCGCCCAGGCCGCCGCGCTCGTGCCGGGGGTCAGCCGCTCGGGGATCACCATCTCCGCGGGCCTCGCGCTCGGCCTGCGCCGCGCCGACGCGACGCGCTTCAGCTTCCTCCTCGCCACTCCGGTGATCGGCGGCGTCGCCGCGAAAGCGCTCCTCGACGCGCGGCGCTCGGCCGAGCTCTTCGCGCAGCCCGACCTCGTGCTCGTCGGCGTCGCCGCCTCGTTCCTCTCGGGCTTCGCCGCCGTCGCGTTCCTCATGCGCTTCCTGCGCACGAACTCGCTCGCCTGGTTCATCCCGTACCGCCTCGCGCTCGCGGCCGCCCTCGTCGTCGCGGCCCTCCTCGGCGTCGCCTAACGTCTGGGGACCACTCAGGGGGAGGGCGTCCGCATGGACCTGGGACTGAAGGACAAGGTCGCGTTCGTCGCGGCGGCGAGCAAGGGGCTCGGCCGCGCGATCGCGGAGGAACTCGCGCGCGAGGGCGCGAAGGTCGTCATGTGCAGCCGCGACGAGGCGGCGATCGGGCGCGCCGCGCGCGAGGTCGCCGACGCGACGAAGGGCGAGACGGTCGCCGTGGCCGCCGACCTCTCGACGGCCGGGGGGTGCGAGCGGTTCATCCGCGCGGGCCTCGAGCGCTTCGGCCGCATGGACGTGCTCATCGTGAACGCCGGCGGCCCGCCGCCGGGCCGCTTCGAGGAGCTCGACGAGGCGAAGTGGGACCTCGCCTACCAGCTGACGCTGCAGTCCGCGGTGCGCCTCACGCGTCTCGCCCTGCCGGAGCTGAAGAGGACGAAGGGCAACATCGTGTACTCCACGTCCACGTCGGTCCGCCAGCCGACGCAGTACCTCAACCTCATCCTGTCCAACTCGCTGCGCGGCGCGGTCCACGGGATGCTGAAGACGCTCTCGAAGGACCTCGCCCCGTACGGCATCCGGGTGAACGCGCTGCAGCCGGGCCGTATCGACACCGAGCGCGTCCGGCAGCTCGACGAGATCGGCGCGAAGGCGCAGGGGAAGACGCCCGAGGAGGTCCGCCGCGGCTACGAGACGGGGGTCATCCCGCTCGGCCGCTACGGCGAGCCGCGCGAGTTCGCAGCCGCGGCCGTCTTCCTCGCGTCGGAGCGCGCGTCCTACATCACCGGCGTCTCCCTGCAGGTGGACGGCGGCATGCTCATGAGCATGTTCTAGCGACGTGGTCGTCACGGAGCGGCTGCGGCCGCACGTCTTCCGCCTCCCGGTCGAGAAGATCCGCAGCGGCTACAAGAGCGACATCTACTTCGCCCGCACGAAGTACGTCCTCGAGAAGGACGGCCGGCGCGACCGCGTGACGATGCAGGTGTTCCAGAAGCATCCGGGCGCGGTCATCGTCGGGACGGACCAGACGCTCGCGCTCCTCCGCGTCGGCGCCGGCCGCTACCGCGACCGCGTCCGCGCGCAGCGGCTCTTCGAGCGCTACCTCGCGGCCGAGCGCCGCCTGTACGACGTATGGGCGGCGCTCCCGGCCGTCGAGTGGGCGGCGTACGAGCCCATCGCGCGCGACGTCTTCGGCATCTCGCGCGAGCTCGCGGAGCTGTGGGAGCCCGCGTGGCGGGACACCGTGGTGCGCTCGCTGTACGACGGCGAGACGGCCGGCGCGCGCGAGCCGGTCATGCACATCGAAGGCGAATACGCCGCCTTCGCGCACCTCGAGACGCTCTACCTCGGCGCGCTCACCGAGGGCACGAAGATCGCCACGAACACGCGGGACGTGGTCGCCGCGGCGCGCGGCAAGCCCGTGATCATGTTCGGCGCGCGGCATCAGGCGCAGGAGGCGCAGGCGGGGTCGGGCTACGCCGCGTACATCGGCGGCGCCGTCGGCGTCTCGACCGACGAGCAGGGCGAGTGGTGGGGCAGCAAGGGCCTCGGCACGATCCCGCACGCGCTCATCGCCGTGTACGGCGGGGACACCACGGTGGCGACGCTGAAGTTCGACGAGCACATCAACCGCTCGCCCGAGGCGCTCGGCCATGTCACCGCGCCGGGCACCGCCGAGGGGCACGTGAACGTGACCGCGCTCGTCGACTTCCAGAACGACGTCGTGAACACCTCGCTCGGCGTGGCGCACGCGCTCGGCGCGCGCCTGTGGGGCGTGCGCGTCGACACGAGCGAGTCGATGGTCGACCTCGCCGTCGTGCGCGAGCTCGCCCAGCGTCTCGGACGGGTCGAGCGCGGCGACGTCCGCGGGGTCACGCCGCGCCTCGTCGAGCTCCTCCGCGAGGCGCTCGACCGCGGCGGCTACGAGCACGCGCGCATCGTCGCCTCGGGCGGGTTCGACGCCGCGAAGATCAGGCGGTTCGAGGAGCTCGGCGTCCCCGTCGACGTGTACGGCGTCGGCTCCGCGCTCGTCCACGGGACGACGTTCGACCACACCGCCGACATCGTCCGCGTCGGCGACCGCGACGTGGCGAAGGTCGGCCGCGCCTTCACGCGGAGCGAGCGGCTGCGCCCCGTGGACTGGCCGTCGCTCGTCGGGGCTCCCGCATCGGCGCCCTCGACCTCCTGATCGTGGCCGGCGGCCTCGCGGTCGCCGGATTCTCCAAGGGGCTCGGCGGGCTCGGACTGCCGCTCATCGCCACGCCGATCCTCGCGGCGGTGTTCGGCCCGCGCAGCGCCGTCGTCATCGTGAGCATCCCCATCCTCGTCGCGAACACGCTCCTCCTCGTCGCGGGCTGGCGCGTCGTGCCCCGGGTCATCGGCGGGATCGCGCCGATCCTCGTCCTCGGCGCCTTCGGATCGCTCCTCGGCGTGCAGCTCCTCGCGTCGCTCGACCAGCGCGTGTTCGCGCTCCTCATCTCGCTCCTCGTCGTCCTGTTCCTCGCCCGGGGCGAGCGCGTGCTCGGCAGCGACCCCGACGCCCGCCGCATGCGCGTCGCGGGACCGGCCGTCGGCTTCCTCGGCGGGGTGCTCCAGGGGTCGACCTCGATCGCGAGCCCCCTCGTCGGCTCGTATTTCCACGCGCGGAAGCTCGCCCCGCGCGAGTTCGTCGTCGTGCTCGCGGCGCTGTTCCAGCTCAACTCGATCGTGCAGATCGGGGGGTTCGTGCAGCTCGGCCTGCTCACGTCGGACCTCATCGCGCTCGGGACGATCGGGCTGGTCCCGAACCTGCTCGGGCTCATCGCGGGCATCGAGCTGCGCGGGCGGATCAGCCCGGAGGCGTTCCGGCGCGTCATCACCGTGCTGCTCATCGCGAGCGTGGCGAACCTGCTCTGGAGGGCCTTCGGCCCGTAGGGTGAGACCGGGGGACGACATGGCGAGGCTCTTCATCACATGCCCGTCGGCGCGGCCGACGCGACCCGCGCGAGCATCCCGTTCCACCTCGCGGTGAACGGCGCGGCGAAGAACGGGATCGACGTCTCGGTCGGCCTCATGGCCGACGCGAGCGAGCTCCTGAAGCCGGGCGTCGCGGGCGGCATCCGCGGGGTCGGCGTGCCCCCGTTGCAGCAGCTCTGGGACGGCTGCGGGCAGGCCGGCATCCGGTGCTTCGTCTGAAGGGGCCGCGCTGAGGCCCGTGGGGTCTCTCAAGAGGATCTCGACCGCGTCGGCGCGTCGTTCATGACGCCCCCCGACCACGCCCGGATGGTCATGGAGGCGGACCGGAGCCTCTCCTTTTCTCGGCCGCCTACCGGCTGCTGATCGTGGGCGATGTCCTGCAGGTGATCCGCCGCCGGCTGTCGCTGCCGAGCTTCGTCTTCACCGAAGACATGACGCTCGCGCGCCGCTCCATCGCGCGGCTCGCCGATCTCGACGTCCGCACGATCTGCTTCGCGCACTACCCGACCTGGCGCGAGGACGGCGGCGAGGCGCTCCGCGCCCTCGCCCGGCGCGTGGCCGCGTAGCGCTCGGGCCTAGGCTCCCGCGTGATGGCCGTCAGACCGCTTCCGCCACCCTGGCGGTGGTGGCCGGTGTACGTGCTCGTGGGAGCGGGCGCGATCGTCGCGGTCGTCGCCGCGCTGCGCGCGATCGGCGAGCTCCTGTCGCCGGTGCGTCACGCCCTCTTCATCGTGCTGTTCGCGATCGTCGTCGCGTTCCTCCTCGCGCCGCTCGTCGCGCGCCTCGAGCGCCTCCTCCAGCGGCGCTCCCTCGCGCTCCTCGCCTCGGTCCTCCTCGCGATCGCCGCCATCCTCGCCATCGGGACGTTCGCCGCCGCCCCCATCGTCCGGGAGGTCCGCGACCTCGCCCAGCTCGTCCCGCAGTACGTGGAGGAGCTCCGCAGCGACCGGCCGTTCTCGGTGGCCGGCGTGGAGATCCCCGGCGAGCTCCGGCGTCAGGCCGGCCAGTTCATCGCGGAGCACGGCGACGACCTCGCCGAGCAGACGGCGCGAGCCGCAATGCGCGTGGTCTCCGCAGTCATCGACGTGGTGCTCGTGATCGTCCTCGCGACATACCTGCTCGCCGGCGCGCCGCGCATCCGCCAGTGGATCATCGGCTGGGTGCCGAAGCGCTGGCACGACCTCGCGGAGGACGTCGAGGACGACCTCGCCGACGTGTTCGGCCGCTACGTCCGGGCGCAGCTGCTCCTCGCCCTGGTCATCGGCGTCGTGTCGATCGCGGCGTATTCGATCCTCGGGGTGCGGCACGCCCTCTTCCTCGGGATCCTCGCGGGGATCCTGGAGCTCGTGCCGATCGTCGGGCCGATCGTCGCGGGGACGGTCGCCGCGGGGATCGCGCTCTTCCAGCCGTTCCCGCTCATCGTCTGGGTCATCATCGCGGCGATCCTCATCCAGCAGATCGAGAACAACATCCTCGTCCCGCGCATCTCCGGCGCCGCCGTCGGGGTCTCGCCGGTCGCGGCGCTCCTCGCCGTCCTCTTCGCGATCGAAGCGGCAGGGATCGTCGGCGGCATCTTCGCCGTGCCGATCGTCGGGGTGCTCGCGCGCCTCGCGTCGCGCATGCACGAGCCGGCCGAGGACCTCGCGAAGAGCGCGCGCGCCGCCGAGCGTGAGGGGACCGCCCCTCCGCGCTAGCGGCCCCCCCCGGGACGACGGCCCGGCGCCGGATGACCGGCTCGGACATGTATGGAGGTACCGCGCGCCGCGCCGACCGTGCCCGCGCGGAGCGTCGTGCCGTCCATGATCGACGCGTCCACCTGGACGGTCCCGAGGATGTTCGGCCAGCCGCCGCGCCTCAGGATGCGCATCGCCTCGGGCAGCGCCGCCGCGCCGTTCCGGCTCGCGAGGACGATCACCGTCCGGTCATGCTCCGGACAACGCGGAACGTCGCGCCGGATGCGTCCGCACCGGCGTAGCGGCGCGCCGTCGCGTCCGGCCCGCCGCGCAGCACGCGTCCCTTCTCGGTCCACGTGTTCGTCCACTCGAGCCGCTGGATGTCCTCGAGCACGCCCGCGCGCGCGGCCTTCTCCCACTCGCGCTCGTCGGGGAGGCGGTAGATGTGCGACGTGCCCGTCGTCAGCCAGCGGCAGTAGGCCACGGCGTCGGCCCACGTCACGCCCCGCACCGGTGACGCGTCGCGGAGCCCGTGGGTCTCGCGGAAGCGCGTGTACTCCTCGTTCGTCACGGGACGCGGCGCGATCGCGAACACGTTCACGTGCTCCGTGCGCGGCGGATCGCCGATGAGCACGTCGCTCGCCTTGACGACGGTCGTCTCGGGGTCGCTCACGGCCACGGGGCGAAGATAGGGCCCGCGGGTCAGCCGCGGCGCTTCGCGGCCTCCTCCTCGGCGAGCGTCCGCCGGAGGACCTTCCCGATGAGCGTCTTCGGCAGCGACTCGCGGAACTCGATCTCCTTCGGCACCTTGAACGGGGCGAGCCCCGCCCGGCAGTGCTCGATGATGGCCTCGGCCGTCGCGGTCATGCCCGGCCGCAAGACGACGAAGGCCTTCACCTCTTCGCCCTTGATGGGGTGCGGCACGCCGATCGCCGCGCTCTCCATGACCGCGGGATGCGTCGCGAGCACCTCCTCGACCTCGCGGGGGTACACGTTGAACCCCGAGACGATGATCATCTCCTTCTTCCGGTCGACGATGAAGAAGTAGCCATCCTCGTCCACGCGCGCGATGTCGCCGGTGTGGAGCCAGCCGCCCCGGAGCGTCTGCGCGGTCTCCTCTGGCTTCTCGAGGTAGCCGTCCATGAGCTGCGGGCCGCGGAGCACGAGCTCGCCCACCTCGCCCACGGGGAGGTCCCGCGTGCCCGTCTCGAGGTCCACGATCCTCGCCTCGACGTCGGGGAACGGCACGCCGATCGAGCCCACCTTCTGCTTGCCCTCGCCGAAGAGGGGGTTGCAGTGCGTCACGGGCGCGGCCTCGGTGAGGCCGTACCCCTCGACGAGGTGGCCGCCCGTCATCTCCTTGAAGCGCTTCGCGTTCTCGACCATGAGCGGGGCCGATCCCGAGATGCATGCGCGGATCGAGCGGAGGTCGTATCTCGCCGACTCCGGCGCGTTGACGATCGCGTTGTAGATGCGCGGCGCGCCGGGGAACGTCGTCGGCCGGAACTTCTGGATGTCCTTCAGGATGTGCTTCAGGTCGAACTGGGGCTCGAGGATGAGCGCGCCGCCCGATTGGACCTGCAGGAGCATCGCGACGGTGAGGCCGTACACGTGGAAGAGCGGCATCACCGTCAGGCAGGAACCGCCGGCCTCGCCGAGGCCGGTGAACCACGCGCGGCACTGCAGCGTGTTCGCGACGAGCGCGCGGTGCGAGAGCATCGCGCCCTTCGGGACGCCGGTCGTCCCGCCCGTGTACTGGAGGACCGCGATGTCGCCGGGCGAGACCTCGACGGGGCTCGGCTCGGCGTCGGTCCCGACGAGGTCAGCGAACGCCGCGGTGCCCGGGTCGTCGCGGAAGGGCTGGCGATGCCCGTCCTTCCTCTCCTTCGCCAGCGTGAACAGGAGGCGCAGGACCGGCGGCATCTCCTCCTTGATGTTCGTGACGATGACCGCCCTCACCTTTGTCCGGCCATCGGTCGGGGGAACCCCTCCCTCAGGCCCCGGTGCGCGACCTCGGCCTGGGGCCTCGGTCTGCGCGCCGTGGGGACGGATGGCTTGCTTCACTACCGGGTAGAGGCGCGAGAGGACGACGACTGCCTCCGCCCCGGAGTCCCGCAGCTGGTGCTCGACCTCGCGCGCCGTGTACAGCGGGTTCGTGGGCACGACGGTCGCGCCCGCTTCGAGCGCGCCCCAGAACGCGATGAGGAACTGCGGGCAGTTCGGGAGCACGATCGCGACCCGCGTGCCCTTCCGCACGCCGAGGCGCTGGAGCGCGGCCGCGAAGCGGCGCACGTCGCGGTACAGGGAGGCGTACGTGCGCTTGGCGCCGAAGAAGATCGTCGCGGTGGAGTCGCCGTGCCGGTGGACGGTCTCGCGCAGGAGCGCGGGGAGCGCGACCGGCGGATAGACGAGCGTGGCCGGGACCATGGGGTCGTAGTGCCTCGTCCAGGGACGACCCTCGAGCGGAGCGGGATCCTTCGCGCGGACGGCCGTGTCCACGGTCAGCGCCACAGCCTTCACTTCCCCTTCCAGCCGGCGCTGACAGTATTCCTACCGTGAAGAGGCTCGGGCCGGGAGCGCTCGTTTGGGCCGGATTCGATGGGCCAGAGGTCCCGGGTCCGCTCCTCGACGGCCTCCGCGACGGCCGGATCGGCGGGCTGCTGCTCTTCGCCTACCGCGGGAACATCCGGTCGAAGGCGCAGGTGCGGGGGATGCTCCGCGAGGCGGCCGCTGCGGCCGGGCGCGGGGGCCTCCCACCGGTGCCCGTCGCGGTGGACCAGGAGGGCGGGAGCGTCGTCCGCGTCGAGCACCGCGCCGTGTTCCCGAGCGCGATGGCCATCGGCGCGACCGGCGACCCCGCGTACGCCGAACGGGCGGCGCGGGCGGTCGCCGAGGGGCTGCGCGCGGACGGGATCACCCTCAACCACGCGCCCGTCTGCGACGTGAACGTCGAGCCGCGCAACCCGGTCATCTCCACGCGCGCGTTCGGCGACGACCCCGCGCGGGTCGCCGCCTTCGCCCGCGCCTGGGTGCGCGGGAGCGAAGGCGCCGGCGTGGGCTCGACGCCGAAGCACTTCCCGGGGCACGGCGCGACGGCCTACGACTCGCACCACACGACGATCGACGTGCGCGACAGCGCCGAGACGCTCCGCGCGCGCGACCTCGTGCCGTTCCGGGCGGCGATCGGCGCGGGCGCGGCGACGATCATGACGGCGCACATCCGCTACCCCGCGCTCGATCCCGACACGATCGCGACGCTCTCGCGGCCGATCCTCACCGCGCTCCTGCGCGACGAGCTGGGCTTCGGGGGGCTGTGCATCACCGACTCGCTCGACATGAGCGGCGCGACGCTCGTCGAGGACCCGCGCCGCGCCGCGGCCACGGCGGTCGCGGCCGGGATCGACGCGGTCATGGTGACGACCGGCCTCGACCTCCAGCTCGCGGCCGCGGAGCGCATCGCGTTCGACGTGCCGGCGTCGCGCGTGCTCGAGGCGCTGCGGCGGGCCGCCGCGTTCCGCGAGCGCTTCGCCGCGACCGTGCCCGAGGACGACATCGACGACGCGCGGGCGCGGGCGCTCGCGCGCGAGATCGCCGCCGCGGCGGTCACGCACGTCGGCCCGCCGCTCCCCCGCTTCGACGGGCGCGTGCGCGTGGCCGCGTTCGCCCAGCGGCGCGTCGGCGGCGCCGAGGAGCTCGGCGACCCGCTC
>VGOU01000075.1 GCA_016875795.1 Chloroflexota bacterium
GATCTCGCGGGCGAACGGCCGCGAGCGCTCGATCCCCTCGGCGAAGCGCGGGTGGCGCGCGGCGGTCTCGCTGATGCGCTCCTCCATCGGCACGATCGCCATCCCGGCGCGCCGGTCGGCGTAGTACACGATCATCTCCGGGAGCGTGCGCGGACGCGTCCGCTCGTCGAGCACGGCGTACACCGGGTGGCGCAGCGCGAGCCCGCCGCACCCGCCGAGGCCCTCGGCCTCGAGGACGAGCGCCGACAGCTCGTTGTGCTCGCGCGGGTCGGCCGCCACCAGCGGGCTGCGCCCGATGTCGTGGAGGTGGCCGGCGAGGCCAACGGTCGGCGCGTCGGCGCCGCACCGCTCCGCGAGGAGCAGCGCGACGCGCCCGACGAGCCGGCAGTGCTGCGCCAGCCGGGCGGGATAGCGGTACCTCCGGAACACGCCCTCGGCCAGCGCCTCGACCTCCGTGGATAAGGGTGTCGATCGGCGATTGACAGTGCCTCCCGGGCGTGGTGGCATCCCTCCGCGCGTGAGGAAGAGAGCCGGCCCGCCGCGCGATGACCCCGCCGTCATCGAGGACCGCATCATCGCCCACCTCAGCTTCGCGCGCGCGGTGGCGGGCCGGTCGATCGACTCGCGCTGCTACGGCGCGGACCGCGAGGACCTCGTCGCCTGGGGCGTGCTCGGGCTCGTCCAGGCGGCCCAGCGGTACCGCGACGACCGCGGCTCGTCGTTCCGCTCGTACGCCGCTCGCCGCGTCCGCGGGCAGGTGCTCGACGCGCTCCGCGAGCGCGACCCGCTGACGCGCTCCGCGCGCAAGGCGTTCAAGGAGGCGCGCGAGCGGAACGCCGAGCTGCCGAACCCCGTGAGCGAGACCTCCCTCGACCGGTACTTGGACAGCGGGTACGAGCCGCGTCCCTCGCTCGCGCTCCTGCCGGGGGCCGCGGGGCCGCGCGACGAGCGCTGGCCGGCCGTCGTTCGCGAGATGCGCCGCCTCGGCCGCGTCGAGCGCATCGTCCTCGCCCTCTCGTACGGCCGCGGGCTCACGCTGAAGGAGATCGGGCGGTCGGTCGGGCTGTCCGAGTCCGGGGTGTGCCGGGTGCGCGCGCGTGCGCTGCGCAAGGTCCGCAGCGGCTGCAGCCTCGACGGCGGCGAAGGGGGCGCGGCATGACGCTCGTCGCGCCCGCGCTGCTGCGGTGCCGCGCGTCCGCCCTGCGGACCGTGTGCGACAGTGGCCGCATGTCGGACCTGCGGCGCGCGCGGTTCGCGCGGATGGTGCGGCGCGCCATCGCGGACCTCCCCGAGGCGTACCGCACGAGGATGCGCAACGTCGAGATCGTCATCGAGGACGAGCCCGACCCCTCGCGCCCCGAGGGCCCCGACCTCCTCGGCCTCTACGAGGGCGTGCCGCTCACGGAGCGCCGGGACGAGCCATGGCTCCCCGACCGCATCTCGATCTACCGCAAGCCGATCGAGGCGATGAGCAGCTCGCCGAAGGTCCAGGCGAAGATCGTGCGCGACACCGTCATCCACGAGATCGCCCACCACTTCGGGATCAGCGACGAGCGGCTCGACGAGCTAGGCCGCTCCTAGCGCCGAGCGGAACTTCGCGATGGCGGCGGTCACGCCGTCCGGGTCGAGGTAGACCGCGGACCCCGCGACGATCGCCGACGCTCCCGCCTCCCACACCGCCCTCACGTTCTCCGGCTTCACGCCGCCGTCGACCTCGAGCTCGGCCCGCGACCCCCGCTCGTCGAGCGCGCGCCGCGCGGCCGCGATCCGCTCGAGCGACCCCGGGAGGAGCGACTGCCCGCCGAACCCGGGGCGGACGCTCATGACGAGCGCGAGGTCGACGTCCGCCACGTGGTCGAGCATCCGCTCGAGCGGCGTCTCGGGGTGGCACGTGACGCCCGCGCGCATGCCCTTCGCGCGGATCGCCGCGAGCGTCGCGGCGACGGCCGGGACGGTCTCGACGTGGATCGTGAGGTACGTCGCGCCGGCGCCGGCGTAGTGGTCGAGCCACAGGTCGGGGCGCAGGGTCATGAGGTGGACGTCGAGCGGCAGGCGTGTCGCCCGGCGCAGGTCTGCGACCATCTTCGGCCCGAACGCGAGGTTCGGCACGTAATGACCGTCCATGACGTCCACGTGGATCCAGTCGGCGCCAGCCTGCTCCGCCTCCCGTACCGCCTCGCCGAGCCGCGAGAAGTCGGCCGAAAGGATCGACGGAGCGAGCTTGGGAGCGCTGCGCGGGAACGTTGTTCGGGTCAACTGGGTCGGGCATCATACGCGCCAGCAGGCCTCCGACCGCGAGGAAGCCATCCCCACGGCATGCAAGGAGACCGCCCGAACATGTACCGCTCACAGAACCTGCGCATCCCGGGCCCGACGTTCGTGCCGCAGTCCGTCCTCCAGGCGTCGGCCCGCCCGCTCATCAACCACCGCGGGCCGGAGTTCTCGGCGCTCCTCGCCGGCCTGACGCGCGCCCTCCAGGACTTCCTGCGCACCCGGAACGACGTCCTCCTCCTGTCCTGCTCCGGCAGCGGCGGGATGGAGGCGGCCGTCGCGAACACGCTCGCGCGCGGCGACCGCGTGCTCGTGTTCAGCAACGGCGCGTTCGGCGAGCGCTTCCACCAGATCGCGCGCCTGTACGGCGTCGACGCGCGCCGCATCGACGTCACGTGGGGCCGCGCGGTCGAGCCCGACCTCGTCCGCGACGAGATCGCGAAGGAGAAGGGCAAGGAGTCTGCAAAAGCCGTTCTCATCACGCACAACGAGACGTCGACCGGCGTGCTCAACCCGCTGAAGGAGATCGGCGAGGTCGTGCGCGACAGCGGGAAGCTGTTCATCGTCGACTCCATCTCCGGCGCGGGCGCCGTCGAGACCGAGGTGGACGAGTGGGGCATCGACGTGCTCGTCAGCGGCTCGCAGAAGGGCTGGGGCGCGCCGCCCGGCGTGGCCATCGTGACGATGAGCCAGCGCGCGTGGAAGGCGTACGACCGCTCCGACCTCCCGAAGGCGTACTTCGACCTCCAGGCCGCGAAGGCGTACCTGGAGAAGGCGCAGACGCCGGCGACGCCGACGGTCACCGTGTTCATCGCCCTCCAGGAGTCGCTGAAGCTCATGGCCGAGGAGGGCGTCGCGTCCATCTGCGAGCGCCACCGCGACCTCGCGTTCGCGACGCGCCGCGCCGTGCAGGCGCTCGGCCTCGGCCTCTTCGCCGACGAGGCGTACGCCTCCCCCACCGTGACCTCCTTCCGCTCGCCCACCCGCGTGGACGCGCGGAACCTCATCCGCGTCCTGCGCGAGAGCTACGACACCGTCATCGGCGGCGGCCAGGGCCGCCTCGAGGGGCAGATCGCGCGCGTGGGCCACATGGGCTTCGTGACGCTGCAGGACATGGTCACGTTCGTCAGCGCGCTCGAGCTCACCATGCGCGACCTGCACCAGCCGGTCGAGCCGGGGCAGGGAGTCACCGCCCTGCTGAAGGCGTACGAGGAGGCGACGCAGCCGCCGCCGAAGCCGAAGGCCGCCGCCGCGCGCACCGCGACCCTCGCCCGCCGCTAGGCTCCCGCCACCATGGAAGCCGCGCGCTTCGAGCGCCAGGTCCGCACGGAGTCGAGCGAGGTCTTCGTCGTGTATGGCGGCGCGCGCCGCATCGGCCGGGTCGACATCCACTACGCCCGCTTCGAGGTGCACGGGACGCTGCTCCTCGAGGTCGAGCTCACCGACGACGAGGTGCAGCAGCTCATCGACCAGCTCGACGAGGAGCTCGTGCAGACGCACGACCCCGAGCGCGAGGACTTCCTCGTGACGGTCTACCGCGGCGAGGAGCTCGGCTTCTACTCCGACGAGTACGACAGCGACGAGGAGGAAGAGGAGGACGACGAGGAGGACCGCTGAGGCGCGAGGTCAGGGCAGCGGGCCCCGAGCCGTACAGCGTCTTCCTCGGCGAGCTCCAGCGCGAGCTCCGCGACCGGTTCCCCTACGCGTCCGCTGGCCTGCTGACGGGACGTCGAGCTGTCGCGAAATGGACGATCTGACCTTCACGTCGTCCTTCGAGCCATCGTCCGCGACGCCACGACCTTACCGCGTCCGCGCGAGCGGGGGGCAAGGAGGCTGCGCGACGCGATAGCGACGAGCGCGACGCTACGCGCGAACGTCGGCTTCCGTGGCGCCGCTCAGTCGCACCAGATCACTGGGCGAGATCGGGAACACCGCATCGGGCAGTCCCGCCGCAGCCCACACGGTGTCGTGCCGCAACAGTCCGTCGTCCACGATCACGGGTAGCGGCGCGTGGTGGCCGAACGGCGGCACGCCGCCGACCACGAAGCCCGTGCGCTCGCGCGCCTCGTTCGCCGTCGCGCGCCGCGCGGAGTACGCGCCGAGCGCGGCCGCGAGCTTCGACTCGTCCACACGGTCGCTGCCCGACAGGAGCACGACCACGGGATCGCCGGCCGCGAGGAATACCAGCGACTTCACGATCTGCGCGATGTCGCAGCCGATCGCGCGCGCAGCGTCCTCCGCGGTGCGCGTGCCTTCCGAGAACCGGCGGACGTCGAGGTCGAGGCCGTGCTCCTTCGCATACGCGCGAACACGCTCGATCGCCGGGTGAGTGATCACGACGTCACGCCCGAGGGCTGCCCAACCACCGCGCTACGGCTTCGGGATGAGCTTCGTGATGAAGGTCAGCACGCGCTGCGGCACGAGCGAGACGAGCTCCTTCGCGATCGTCCACCACGCGTCCTCGGCCCGCTCGCGCAGGTCGTCCGGCGCGCCCGCCGGCGCGTAGCGCTCCCGCACGCGCGCGTCGGCGATCGCGCGGATCGGCTCCCGCACCTCGGGCACCGCCGCGCCGAGCGCGCTCGCGAACTCGTACGTCGTCTCGGATGCGCGGTGCGGGTGGCCCACGTACGCGGCGAGCAGGCGCGCCTTGCCCCACGACGCCTCGATCGGCGACTGGCCGCGGAAGCGCCACTCGAACCGCAGGACGAACACGAGGAGCGCGAGGAGGAGCGCGCCGAGGAGCTTCACGAACGGCGACGGGTCGATGGCCAGCGCGCTCGCCGCGCCGCTGCCGCCCGGCACGTCCTCGTCGCCGATGAGCAGGTCCTTGTCTGGGTCGCGCACCTGCCCGTCCAGCCGCGACTCGGGGTCGCCCAGGCCCTGGTCGCTCGGGAGCAGGCTCGGGTCGGCCGACTCCTCGGCGCGCAGGAACGGCGTCTCCGACGGCGTCGGCTCGAACTCGATCCACCCGAAGGTCGGGAACCAGACCTCGACCCACGAGTGCGCGTTCACCTGCTTCACGACGTAGCGGCCGAGGTTCGGGTCGAACGTGCCGCTCGTGAAGCCCTCGACGAGGCGCGCGGGCACGCCGACCTCGCGCAGCATCATGACCATGGAGGACGCGAAGTACGCGCAGAAGTCCTCCTTGAGGTCGAAGAGGAACCAGTCGACGGGGTCGCGCCCCGGCGGCGGCGGGCGCACGACGGGCGCGTAGCGGTAGTTCTTGCGGAGGAACGACTCGATCGCCTCGGCCTTGTCGTAGGGGTTGTCCTTCCCCTCGACGACCTTGCGCGCGAGGTCCCGCACGCGCTGCGGCAGCGTGCTCGGGATCTGCAGGTACGCGCGGCGGACCGCCTCGCTGTAGATCGCGGGCGCGCGGCGCAGCGACCCCTTGTCGGCGGTCGAGACGACCGACGTGATCGTGTACCTCTCCGCCGCGGCGCGCTGCTCGAGCGCGCGCATGCCGCTCGAGAAGGAGCGGTCGGCGCCGACGAGGAACTGCGAGGGCGCGCTCGCGCGCACGGGCTCGTTCGCCGCGAAGAGGCGGTTGCCGTACGACTCCTGCACGTAGAACGTCGCGTCGAAGAGCTCCCGCTGCTGGAAGCGCTCGGAGGTGACGCGGTCGGTGCGGTCGACCTCGGTCGTCCGCCAGCCCTGCCCGGTGTAGAGGTCGTACGCGATCGCGCGCCAGAAGCGCCCCTGCGGCGCCTCGACGATCATGACCGTGCTGTCGCCGACGTTCGGCGGCAGGCCGAGGCGGATGGCGTCGGAGAACGAGACGCCGCGCAGCCGGCTCGGGCCCGAGACGCCGGCGAAGAAGCGCTGCCACTCCGTCTCGACGCGCGAGTACGGCGCCTCGAACACGTTGAGCGCCGCGTCGAGCGCCTCCGCGGCGCCGACGCGCGGCGTGACGAGCGCCATGATCACGAGGACCGCGGTCCACGTCAGTCCGCCGCGCAGGACGCGCCAGTCCATCTCGCCCGTCGGCTGGATGTTCCGCCGCTCCCAGCGTTCCTGGAGCGACACGATGTGCAGGCGGACCATGAGGACGAGCGCGCAGAGCGTGAAGATGACGAGGTGGAGCAGCAGCGGCGTGAGCGCGAGCGACACGTTGATCGTCAGGCACACGCCGCTGATGACGAGGGCCTCCCAGAAGCGGCCGCTGCGGGAGAGCGCGAACGCCCCGGTGAATGCGGCGGCCCACGCGGTCGCGCCGACGAAGAGCGTGAACACGGTCTGGCCGCGCGCGGCCTCGCCCGCGAGCACCTGGGTGAGCCAGGAGTTGACGTCGATCCCGAGTTCGACGGCCTTCGCGCGGAAGGTCCCCTCGGGGACCGCCGTCACCGTCGTCAGCGCGACGACGAACGCGCCGAGGAGCGAGCCGGCGAGGAGCGCGCGGACGGGCCGGATCGGGCCGTTGCCGACGATCGTGCCGAGGACGAGCCCGATGAGCCCGATGGCGAGGAGGTGGTCCGCGAGCTCCACCCAGTGGGCCTGCTGCAGCGACAGCGGATAGACGAGCGTCATGATCGCGAAGATCAGGAGGCCCGACCAGCCGCCGCGGAAGCGGAGCCGGCCGAGGTCGACCGGCGGGAAGAGCGCGCGCACCCACGCGCTCATGCGACCGCCGCCTCGCGGAAGAGGTCCTCGATGCGCCCGTCGGCCGGCAGGTAGGCCGCGGCGATGCCCGCGATGGCAAGCTCGCCGAGGAGCGTGTTGCGCCGCGCGCGGTCGCGCTCGTCCCCGTGGAGCGGCGAGCCGATGATGACCGCCTGCATGGAGATCGCGGCCTCGCGCAGCGTCGCCGCGGGCCGCACCCACTGGCGGTCGAGCGACGGCGTCACGATGAGGCACGACGATCCGCGGCGGATCCGGGGCGTCGTCTCGATGAGCGTCTCGGCGAGGCCGACCTCACCGGCGGCCTGGACCTCGGCGAGGAACTGCATCACCTTCCCGAGCTGCTTCGTCCCGCGGTCGGGCTGCATGGCCTCGGGCCGCCGGCCGCTCGTCACGAGGCCGACGCTGCGGTGCTCGCGCAGGGCCTTCGCGACGACCGACGCGATGACCGTGACCGCGCGCTCGATGGTCGCGTTCTCGCCGTCGCCGCGGTGCCAGTGGCGGTCGAGGTCGAGGCAGATCCAGAGGTCCGCGGTCTGGTCGAGCTCGAACTCCTTCACGTGGAGCTTGCGGTGGCGCGCCGACGACCGCCAGTGGATGCGGTTGTACGCGTCGCCCGGGCGGTAGTCGCGGATGCCCATCACCATGCTCGTCGCCTGGAGCGACCGCTGGCCCGTGAGGACGCCTCCCTCGAGGAGCGACCCCGGCAGCTCCCAGTGCTGGAGCGGCAGGACCTTGGGGTACACGAGGATGAGCGCGGGCGCGTCGACGCGCATCTCGGCGGCGAAGAGCCCGAGGGGGTCGCCCGAGCGCAGCGCGATCGGGCCGAGCTGGAAGCGTCCGCGGCGGAGCGCCTTCACGAGCACCTTCCACTTGCGGTCCCGCTGCCCGGCGATCGACACCACGCGGCCGGGGAGGTGCTCCGGCCAGTTCGACTCCTCGAACACCTCGAGCCAGAGCTTCCCGAAGCGGTGCTCGTTCCGCAGCTCGTAGCGCAGCTCGATCGTGTCGCCGAGGTGCGCGTAGCCCTGGCCGATCTGGCGCTGCACCGAGAGGCCCTCGAGCGTCTGGCGCGAGACCACCCACATGGCGACGCCGACGAAGAGGATGAGGTAGGCGAGGTACGAGAGGAGGTCGACCCCGCTCGCGATCGCCGCGGCGAAGAGCGCGAGCCAGGCGACCCCGAAGTGCCAGGGGCGCATCGGGCTCCTTAGGCGCGCGCGGTCGCCGTGGACATCTCCACCGGCACGCTCGCGAGGACCTCGGCGATGACGGTCGTCGTCGCGAGGTCCTTCAGGCGGGCCTGCGGCTGGAGGATGAGACGGTGCGACAGAGTCGGCGCGGCGAGCGCCTTCACGTCGTCCGGCAGGACGAAGTCGCGGCCGCGGATCGCGGCGTACGCCTGCGACGCGCGCGTGAGCGCGATCGAGCCGCGCGGCGAGGCGCCGAGGTACACGTCCGGGTGGGAGCGAGTGGCCGCGACGACGCTGACGATGTAGCGCTTCACCGCGGGCGCGATGTGGATGTCGCGGACGCGGCTCTGCGCGGCGACGAGGTCGTCCGCGCCGAGCACCTGCCCGAGCGTCTCGATGGGGTGCTGCACGCGCTGGGCGTCGAGGATCGCCACCTCCTGCTCCTCGCGGGGGTACCCGAGCTGGAGGCGGAGGAAGAAGCGGTCGAGCTGCGCCTCGGGGAGCGGGAACGTCCCCTCGTACTCGATGGGGTTCTGGGTGGCCATGACGAGGAACGGGTCGGGCAGGCGGTAGGTGACGCCGTCGACGGTGATCTGCTGCTCCTCCATGGCCTCGAGGAGGGCCGACTGCGTCTTCGGCGTGGCGCGGTTGATCTCGTCGGCCAGGACGATCTGGCTCATGATCGGCCCCGGGCGGAACTCGAACGTGTTCGAGCGCTGGTCGAAGATGGCGACGCCGGTCACGTCCGAGGGCAGCAGGTCCGGCGTGAACTGGATGCGCCGGAACGAGCAGCCGAGCGACCGCGCGAGGGACTTCGCGAGGACGGTCTTACCGGTCCCCGGGACGTCCTCGATGAGGATGTGGCCGCGGCAGAGCAGCGCGACGACCGCGAGCTCCACCTCGTGGTGCTTGCCGAAGATGACCTTCTCGACGTTCGCGACGACGCCTTCGACGCGCCGGCTGAACTCGGGACCATCCACCCGTTGCACTCCCACAAGCCGATGTGGCTGCTTCGGACATGGTACGGGCGGGGCCCGTCCGGAAGATCAACGTCCGAGGGCCGCACGCAGCACGGCCGCGCCCACGGGGGCCGCGTCCTCGCCGCCGCGCGGGCTGTTCCCGAGGATCACCGCGACC
>VGOU01000076.1 GCA_016875795.1 Chloroflexota bacterium
GCGCGGTGGACGCGAAAGGGCCGCTCGCGGCGTTCGTCTCGGCAGCGGCGACGCGCGTCCCGGGGGTGAAGGTGACGGTCGTGGGTGCCGTCGAAGAGGAGTCGCCGACGAGCAAGGGAGCGCGCCATCGCGCGCTGCACCCCGCGCCGGACTGGTGCGTCGTCGGCGAGCCCTCCGGCTGGGACGGCGTGACCGTCGCGTACAAGGGGCGGCTCGTCGCGGACCTGGCCCTCGAGCGCACCGCCCGCCACGGCGCCGCCCCCGGCGCGACCGTGAGCGAGGATCTCCTCGCCGTGTGGGAGCGCGTCCGCGGCGCCGCCCGGGCGCGCGGCGGGGACCGCGCGTTCGACCGGCTCGATTGCCGCCTCGAGGGCATGTGGTCGGAGTCCGACGGGCTCGCCGAGCGCGCGCGCCTGTGCGTCGGCTATCGCATCCCGCCGGGTTCGACCGTCGCCGATGTCGAGAGGGAGCTGCGCGGCGCCGCCGAAGGCGCGGTCGTCACCCGCGTCGCCTCCGAGGAGCCCGCACGCACGGAGCGGACGAGCTCGCTCGCTCGCGCCTTCGTGCGGGCCATCGGTGACGCGGGAGGCAAGGCCACGTTCCTCCACAAGAGCGGGACGAGCGACATGAACGTGCTCGCTCCCGTGTGGGGGTGCCCGATGGTCGCGTACGGCCCCGGGGACAGCGCCTACGACCACACGCCGATGGAGCGCCTGCGGCTCGAGGATCACGCGCGCGCGATCGCCGTCCTGAGGGGTGTGCTCAGGCGAGCGTCGGTCTTGCTGTAGACGATCGTCTGGTGACCTCACCATACGAGCAGCCATCCTCCCGGGATCCGGGACGACCGGAGTGGGAGGAGAAGGAAGTGGGCTGGGACCACTGCTGGGGGATCCTCGTTCAGGCTTGGGAGATCCGTGTCGAGATCGTCAGCCCCGATGGCAAGTTCGGCGATCCCTCGTACCGCGATCTCCGCGGGGTGGATGACCGGGTACCCTCATAGACGCCGAAGTGGTGCGATGACCGTCTGAACCCGCCCACCCCTCTGGTGATAGCTCGCGGATGGATCCACGAGACGATTCGCGAGGACGGCCGGCGTTGCAGTGCGCTGACCTTCGGCAAGCCCGACTCATGCACGCTGCTCGGTCGGCTCTACGCCGACTCGACCGTTCCCTGCCTCAGCCGAAAGCGGGACACGTGGCCGGGCTACGTCGCGCGGAGTGGTGACGGCAGGCGGCTACGTGGCCTGGGGCGGTGGGGCAGACACACCGCCCGGCGCCACCCGGCGGTGCCCGAGGTGGGACTCGAACCCACACGGGGTGTTACCCCCATCGGCTCCTAAGGCCGACGCGTATGACCAAGATTCCGCCACTCGGGCGAGTCGCACGAGTGACTTTAGGGCACTCCGAGGATCGCGACGACCCTCCGAGAAAGTCCTAGTTGTCGTCGCGCTCGTCGCGCCGCACGTACACCGTCCGCGCCGTCTCGTCGGAGGTGACGAGGAAGGTGTCCTCATCGGTCTCGCCGACGTTCACGGAGGCGAGGAGCCGGTCGTCGGTGACGTGGAGGAACCCGCTCGAGCGCTCGAGCTCGTTCGCGATCGCCTCCGAGAGCGCGTCCTCCTCGTAGGCGCCGGCGAGGAGCGCCTTCGCCTTCTTCACGAGCGCGAAGAAGTCCGCCGGTGAGAAGGCCTGCTCGTGCGCCACCAGCACCGCGGTGCCGAGCTCGTCGTCGCCCTCGTGGATCTCGTAGAAGTACACGCCGTCCCCCCAGTTACATTAGTCCTCTCCGATGACGACAGACCCCCAGACCGCTACGCCCGAGCAGGGCGCGTCCGACGGCCTGAAGCCCTCGGCCGACGGCTCGTTCCGCTGCCGCGTGGACCGCATCAAGGGATCGCTCGTGCGGATCGAGGCCGAAGCCGACGCGGCGCGCCTCACGGCCGCGGCGGACCGCGTGTTCACACGCCGCAACCGCCAGGCGAACATCCCCGGCTTCCGTCCCGGGAAGGCGCCGCGCGCGATCTACGAGCGCACGTACGGCGCCCAGCACCTCTGGAGCGAGGGCGCCGAGGACGTCATCGACGAGACGTACCGCGAGATCACGCAGAGCGAGCAGATCGAGCCGCTCGACCACCCGCAGCTCGAGATCCGCCAGCTCGAGCCGGGGAAGGACCTGCGCTTCACGCTCATCGTCCAGATCCGCCCCGAGGTGACGCTCGGCGACTACGCCGCGCATGGCGCGACCGTCGAGCCGGTGGCGCCGACCGACGAGGACGTCGAGCGCGTCATCGCCGGGATGCGCGAGCACCACGCCGAGCTCCGCCCCGTCGAGCGCCCGGCGCAGGCGGGCGACGTCATCACCGTGGACATCGACGTCGAGCTCGCCGCCGACGGTGGCGCGCAGCCGCGGAAGCTGACGATGGCGCGCAACGGCCACCTCGAGCTGGGGCGCGAGTACGCCATCCCCGGCCTCGCCGACGGGCTCATCGGCGTGACGGCGGGGGAGGAGCGCGCGCTCGAGCTCACGTTCCCCGACGACGCCGACGAGGACCTGCGCGGGAAGACCGGCACGTTCGTGGTGAAGACCTCGGCCGTCGCCGAGAAGGTCCTGCCCGCGCTCGACGACGGGTTCGCGAGGACGGTCGGCGTGGCCGACCTCGCGGCGCTGCGAAAGGCCGTCCGCGACGAGCTCGCGCACGGCGCCTTCCACGAGGCGCGCGACGCCGCCGCGGACAAGGCCGTGGCGCACGCGCTCGCCGTGAGCGAGGTCGAGGTGCCGGAGGTGCTCGTTCAGGACGAGCTCGACCACATGGTCGGCGAGCTGAAGCAGCGCGTGACCGAGCGCGGGACCACGTGGGAGCGCTTCCTCCTGCAGGCGAAGCGCACCGAGGCGGAGATCCGCGAGCAGTGGCGGGAGCCCGCCGAGCGCCGCGCCAGGTCGCTCCTCGTCCTCGACGCCATCGCGAAGAAGGAGGGCGTCACTGTCTCGAGCACCGAGCTCGCGCAGGAGGTGGCGCTCACGCCGCTCGCCCAGCAGGACCCCCAGGCGCTCCGCTCGCCGAAGGTCCTCGCCGCCATCGCGCGCTCGATGCGCGACCGCAAGGTCGTCGACAAGCTCATCGGGCTCGACACCCCGAAGGCGGAGCGCGACATGCTGAAGCGCCTCGGGGCCGACTTCGACCCGCACGGCGAGGCGGCGGAGCGCGTCGGCGGGCTCGGCGAGGGATCCGCGACCGCGACGGCACCCGCGGCCGGCGGGACGACGACGCCCTCCGGGATCATCGTCCCCGACCGTCCGGCGGGCACGGCCGAGGGCCGCGAAGCCATCCGGGAGCTCCTCCAGAAGAAGGAGTGATCGAAGGACCCTCTGATACCCTCAGATGACGACGCGAGGAGGAGGGTCTGATGACGCTCGTACCCATGGTCGTGGAGCAGTCGGGCCGCGGCGAGCGCGCCTACGACATCTACTCGCGCCTCCTCAAGGACCGCATCATCTTCATCGGCGACGCGATCGAGGACCACATGGCGAACCTCATCATCGCCCAGCTCCTGTTCCTCGAGTCCGAGGACCCCGAGAAGGGCATCTACCTGTACATCAACTCGCCGGGCGGGGTCGTGACGAGCGGCCTCGCGATCTACGACACGATGCAGTACATCAAGGCGCCGGTGAACACCGTCTGCATCGGCCAGGCGGCCTCGATGGGCGCGGTGCTCCTCGCGGCGGGCGCGAAGGGGAAGCGCTTCGCGCTCCCGAACTCGCGGATCATGATCCACCAGGGCTCCGGCGGGTTCCGCGGGAACACGCCGGACGTCCTCATCCAGGTGAAGGAGCTCGAGACGCTCGTCGACAAGCTCACCCGGATCCTCGCGCACCACA
Organism: Chloroflexota bacterium; assembly: GCA_016875795.1. Taxonomy (GTDB): domain Bacteria; phylum Chloroflexota; class Limnocylindria; order P2-11E; family P2-11E; genus JACPOT01. The sequence goes on from VGOU01000076.1 coordinate 3,877, forward strand.
CCGGCCAGCCGGTGGAGCGCGTCCGGCGGGACTCGGACCGCGACCGCTTCATGAGCGCCGAGGAGGCGAGGGCCTACGGTCTCATCGACGAGGTGTACGTGGGCAAGGATTCGCTCATCTCGCTGCAGCGCGACCCGGCCCGCGAGCCGGTGGGCGTCCGTTGACGACGCCGGCGAAGGGCGGCAAGCCCTACCGCTGCTCGTTCTGCGGCAAGAGCCAGGATCAGGTCCGCAAGCTCATCGCGGGTCAGGGCGTCTACATCTGCGACGAGTGCATCACCCTCTGCCGCGAGATCGTCGACGAAGAGTTCACGGAGACCCCGAAGGCCCGCGCGACCGGCGCGAAGATCCTGAGCCCCCGCCGCATCAACGAGATCCTCGACCAGTACGTCATCGGCCAGGAGAAGGCGAAGCGCGTCCTCTCGGTCGCCGTGTACAACCACTACAAGCGCGTCGGCGCGGGGCACCGCGTAGACGACGTGGAGCTCGGCAAGTCGAACGTCCTCCTCATCGGGCCGACGGGCTGCGGCAAGACCCTGCTCGCGCAGACGCTCGCGCGCATCCTCGACGTGCCCTTCTCCATCGCCGACGCGACGAGCCTCACGGAGGCCGGCTACGTCGGCGAGGACGTCGAGAACATCCTCCTGCGGCTCATCCAGGCCGCGGACTTCGACCTCAACCGCGCGCAGCGCGGGATCATCTACATCGACGAGATCGACAAGATCGCGCGCAAGAGCGACAACCCGTCGATCACCCGCGACGTCTCCGGCGAGGGCGTGCAGCAGGCCCTGCTGAAGATCCTCGAAGGGACGGTCGCGAACGTCCCGCCGCAGGGCGGGCGCAAGCACCCGCACCAGGACTTCATCCAGATCGACACGACGAACATCCTCTTCATCTGCGGCGGCGCGTTCGAGGGCCTCGAGAGGATCGTCGAGGCGCGCATCGGCAGGAAGACGATGGGGTTCGGCGCGAACATGCGCGAGAACACGAAGGAGACGAGCGCGGTCCTCGAGCAGGTCGTCCCCGACGACCTCCTCAAGTACGGGCTCATCCCGGAGTTCATCGGGCGCCTGCCGGTGACCGTTCCGCTGCACGCGCTCGATGAGAACGACCTGCTGCGCATCCTCACCGAGCCGAAGAACGCGATCGTGAAGCAGTACCAGAAGTTCCTCGCGCTCGACAAGGTCGAGCTCCAGCTCACGCCGGACGCGCTCGCCGCGGCCGCCCGCGGCGCGGTGAAGCGCAAGACCGGCGCGCGCGGCCTGCGCACGATCGTCGAAGAGGTGCTGCTCGACGTCATGTACGAGATCCCGTCGCGGAGCGACGTGCGCAAGGTCGTCGTGACCGAGGAGAGCATCGTCGGGAAGATGAAGCCCCTGCTGCTCAGCAAGAACGAGCAGCTGGTCCTCGAGGGCGAGCAGGCCAGCTCTGCGTAAGGGTCCGCCGGGGGTCCGCGGGGGCGGAGCCCCGGCGTAGTCGTTGCCGAAGCTGTGCTTCGCGAGCCCGCGCGACCTCCCCGTCGCCCACCCGCAGACGGGTGTGACCGAGCGCACGCTCCGCTCGCGGGACGCGACGCTCCTCTTCATCGACCTCGAGGCGCGCACGGTCATCGACACCCACAGGCACGACGAGGAGCGGGTCGGGGTGATCACGCGGGGGAGCGTGGCGATGGCCATCTCCGGCGAGACGCGGATCCTCACGGAGGGCGACACGTTCGTCGTCCCCGCGGGCGCGGCGCACGGCATCCGCGTCCTCGAGCGCGGCGCGCAGGTCGTCGAGGCGCGGCGGACCGCGTGAGCCGCCTCGTCATGTATTCGCTCGCGACGTGCCCCACCTGCGCCCGCGCCCGCGCCGAGATGGACGAGCAGGGCGTGGAGTACGAGGAGCGCCTCGTCGACCGCGACCCCCGGCACCAGCGGGAGGTCCTGCGGCTCACCCAGCAGCGCACCGTCCCGGTGTTCGTGAAGGACGGCCGGGTGACGGTCGGGTGGTACGGCGAGAAGGGCTGAACGTTCTAGCGGCCGCCGGGCGCGGCCACGGGGCTGATACCGCCCGTTGAGGCCCGCCACCTAGCCTCGCGCTCGTGGAGATCGCCGGCCTGCTCGTCGCGCTCGTTCTCGTGGCGGTCGCGGCCGGCGCGTACCGCAGCGAGCGGCGCCGCGGAGACCGACCCCCTCGCGGTGCTCCGGTCGATCGCCGAGAAGGCGCTCCCGCTCCTGAACGCCGAGTACGCCGCCATCGTCGACCGGCGCGGCGACCACTTCGAGATCGCCGCCGCGGTGCGCGTCGCGCACCCGCACCGCGCCGCGCGCAAGGCAGCGGCGACGGACCCGCTCACGGGCCTCGCGAACCGCCGGGCCTTCTTCGACCAGCTGGACGCGGTGCTCGCCTCGAGCGCCAGCGACGGGACCGCGGTGGCGGTCGCCATCGCCGACGTCGACGGCCTCAAGAAGCTGAACGACGACCGCGGGCACCAGACCGGCGACGGGGGGCTCATCCGCGTCGGCGAGCCGCTCGTCGAGGGCGTCCGCGGCAGCGACCTCGTGGCGCGCATCGGCGGCGACGAGTTCGCGGCCCTGTTCGTCGGCGCGCCGATCGCGATCGCCGACCGGGTCATGCGCCGGATCGCCGAGAAGCTCGCCTCCTCGCGGCTGATGGGCGGCCAGCCCGCGCCGACGATCTCGTGGGGCCTGGCGCGGGCGACGGCGCGGGCGACGAGCGACCGGCTCATCGAGATCGCCGACCGCGCGATGTGCCGGCACGAGCGCCGCTCTCGCGCGCGGGTGGGGTAGGGGTCAGCCCTCGGCCGGAGGCCAGCGCTCCGCGCGCGGACCGTGAAGGCATAATTGAAGGCAGCCGGCAGCGACCGGGAGGAGTAGCGGGACCGAGCCGATAGAGAAGGTGCGCCACCGGCTGGAAGCGCACCGCGGACAGGGACCGTGAACGTCACCCGCGAGCCGGATCGGGCAGCCCGTTACAGCGGCATGAGGCACGCGTCAGCGTGCGAACCTGGGTGGTACCACGAGGCCGCTCGTCCCATGGGGACGGAGCGGCTTTTTCGTGCGCGCGAAGGGAGGCGACCGACATGGCGATAGCGGAGCGGATCCCGGCGCCGCCGTCAGCGCTGTCACATCGAGAGAAGAACTTCCGGCCGTCGGTCGTCGAGAGGGACATCTACGACTGGTGGGAGAAGAGCGGCTTCTTCACGCCGGCGGAGGAGGACGAGGGCCGGCGCTTCGTGATGATGCTGCCGCTGCCGAACGTGACGGGGGACCTGCACCTCGGGCACGCGCTCGGGTTCGGCGGGTACGAGGACCTCATGGCGCGGTGGCACCGCATGACCGGCGACGCGACGCTCTGGATGCCGGGCACCGACCACGCCGGGATCATCGCCCAGATCGTCGTGGAGAAGGAGCTCGCGAGGGAAGGAAGGAGCAAGGACAAAGGCCTCACGCGCGAGGAGTTCCTGCGCGAGATGTGGAAGTGGATGGACCACTACCGTCCGCGCATCGAGCGGCAGCTGCGTCTGCTGGGATGCTCGCTCGACTGGAGCCGTCCGAACTTCACGATGGAGCCGAGCAAGCAGCGCGCGGTGCGCGCCCACTTCATCAAGCTCTACAAGGCCGGCCTGCTGTACCGCGAGGGGCGCATCGTCCACTGGTGCCTCACGTGCCAGACGACCTACTCCGACCTCGAGGCGCTGCACGTCGAGCGGACGGACCCCCTCTGTTTCGTGCGGTACCCCTGGGCGGACCCGATGCCGCCCGGGACGCCGGACATCGTGGTCGCGACGACGCGCCCCGAGACGATCCTCGCCGACGTGGCGGTCGCGGTGCACCCCGACGACGAGCGCTGGAAGCCGCTCATCGGCGGGGAAGTGCTCGTGCCCGTCGTGGAGCGGCGCGTGAAGGTGATCGCGGACGAGGCGGTCGAGCCGAAGTTCGGGACCGGCGCGCTGAAGGTCACGCCGGGGCACGACCAGACGGACTTCGAGATCGGGCAGCGGCACGGCCTGCCCGTGCTCACGGTCATCGGCAAGGACGGCCGGATGCTGCGCGAGGCCGGCGCGCTCGCCGGCCTCGACCGCGACCGCGCGCGCAAGGAGATGACGCAGCGCCTGCGCCAGGGCGGGCTCCTGGTGAAGGAGGAGCCGCTCACGCACGCCGTCGGCATCCACGACCGCTGCGAGACGGTGGACGAGCCGCTCGTCCTGCCCCAGTGGTGGGTGCGCATGAGGCCGCTGGCCGAGCCGGCGATCGAGGCGGTGGGCTCCGGGCGCGTGCGGATCATCCCCGAGTTCCAGCGCGCCATCTACTTCAACTGGATGGAGAACATCCGCGACTGGGCCGTGTCCCGCCAGATCTGGTGGGGCCACGAGATCCCCGTGTGGTACTGCCGCGACTGCGACGCGGTCATCGTGCCGGAGGAGGACGCGCCCGACCCGACGCGCTGCACGCGCTGCAGGTCGGACGATCTGCGCAAGGACCCCGACGTGCTCGACACGTGGTTCTCGAGCGCCATCTGGCCGTTCACCACGCTCGGCTGGCCCGACAGGACGAAGGACCTCGCGCGCTTCTATCCGGGACAGATGCTCGAGACGGGCTACGACATCCTCTTCTTCTGGGTCGCCCGGATGATCGTCATGGGCATCTTCGAGATGGGCGACGTGCCGTTCACCCACGTGTACCTCCACGGCCTCGTGCGCACCGGCGGCCAGAAGATGAGCAAGTCGAAGGGGAACGTGATGAGCCCGGTCGGGCTCATCGATGAGTACGGCGCGGACGCGCTGCGCTTCGCGCTCGTCATCGACACCGCCGCGGGGATGGACACCGAGCTCTCCGAGGCCAAGCTCACCAACGCGCGCAACTTCGGCAACAAGCTCTGGAACATCGGGCGGTTCGTGCTGCGCCAGCTCGAGGCGTATCCGGGCGCGCTCAGGGGCCGCGCCATCGACGAGCGGCCGGCCGACGGCCTCGGGGAGCCCGAGCGGTGGATCCTCTCGCGCACGGAGCGCGCGGTCGCGGAAGCGACGCGCCTGCTCGGGGGTCACCTCTTCGGCGAGTACGCGCACTTCCTGCAGCAGTTCGTGTGGGGCGAGGCCGCCGACGCGTACCTCGAGCTGTCGAAGGCGGGGCTGCGGGATGACGCGCGGCGCGCGGGCACGGTCCGCACGCTCGCGTACGTGCTCGACCGCGTGCTGCGCCTGCTGCACCCGGTCATGCCGTTCATCACCGAGACCCTCGCCCTCCAGCTCTGGCACGGCCGCCGCACGGCCCGCGGCGATGCCGCGCTC
>VGOU01000077.1 GCA_016875795.1 Chloroflexota bacterium
CGAAGGCCTCGCGCGCCACCCGCAGGCCGAGCCGCGCTGCGGCGCGCTCCATCGCCGACCCGGCCGGGGCGAAGAGCACGAGGTCATCGTCGAAGGAGCGGACCGCCTCGGCGATCGCGCCGGCCACGGCATCGTCGCGCTCGCCCCGGTTGTACAGGGCGCCGTGCGCCTTCACGTGCGCGAGGCGCGCGCCGCGCTCGTGCGCGATGCGGCGCAGGAGCTCGAGCTGCGCGACGAGGTCCGCGACGAGCGCGTCGCGCGGGACGTCGAGCGCGACCCGCCCGAAGCTCGCCGGGTCGCGGTACCCGGGATGGGCGCCGACGGCGACGCCGTGCGCGAGCGCGAGGTCGATCGTCCGCCGCATCGTCGCCTCGTCGCCCGCATGGGCGCCGCACGCGACGTTCGCGGACGTGATGAAGGGCATGACCTCCTCATCGGTGCCCATGCCCTCCCCGAGGTCGCTACTCAGGTCGATGGCCAGAGGCTATGCCTCTACTTGTTCTCCGTCCTCCGCGGGACGTACGGCATCCGCACCGGCTCCGGCAGCGACTGGTGCTGGTACCCGTGCTCCTCGACCTCGTGGCGGGTGCGCGCCGCGCTGCTCGCGGTGAGCGCCGCCATCGAGGACTGGTCCTCGACCTTGAAGGTCTTCTCGCAGCCCGCGAACCGGCACGGGAATCCACCGGACCTCATTCGCTCCTCCACTGTCCGTCCCCCGGGCGCGCAGACCGAGGCCCGCAGGACGAGGTCGAGCACCCGGGCGCGAGGGAGGGCTCTGCGCGACCGAGCGTCGGCACTAGATGAACAGCGGTGCCAGGACGAGCGTGATGGTCGAGAGCAGCTTCACGAGGACGTGGAGGCTCGGGCCGGCCGTGTCCTTGAACGGGTCGCCGACCGTGTCGCCGACGACGGCCGCGGCGTGGGCGGGCGTGCCCTTGCCGATGACGCTGCCCTTGTCGTCCTTCAGCCCGCCGAGCTCGATGAACTTCTTCGCGTTGTCCCACGCGCCGCCGCCGTTGTTCAGGACGGTCGCGAGGATGACGCCGGCCATCGTCCCGACCATGAGCAGCGCGGCCTCGGCCTCGGCCTTGAGGACGATGCCGACGACGATGGGGGCGCCGACCGCGAGCAGGCCGGGCGCGATCATGTTGCGCAGCGCCGAAGCCGTCGTGATGTCCACGACGCGCGCGTAGTCGGGCTCCTCGGTGCCGGCCATGATCCCCGGGTGCTCCCGGAACTGGCGCCGGACCTCCTCGATGATCGCGCTGCCGGCCTTGCCGACGGCGCGGATCGCGAGCGCCGAGAAGAGGTAGACGAGCATCGCCCCGAGCAGACCGCCGATGAAGACCTCCACCTTGGAGAGGTCCACCGGGAACGGCGCGTTCGCGGGGATGCCCTTGAGGTGCTTCACGCGGTCGAGGTACGCCGAGAAGAGCAGGAACGCCGCGAGGCCGGCCGACGCCACCGCGTAGCCCTTCGTGAGGGCCTTCGTGGTGTTGCCGGCGGCGTCGAGGCGGTCGAGCCGCTCGCGGATGTCGTGCGGAGCGCGCGCCATGGTGGCGACGCCCGCGGCGTTGTCCGTGATCGGCCCGAACGTGTCCATCGCGAGGATGAACGCCGCGCTCATGAGCATGCCCATCGTCGCGACGGCGGTCCCGTAGATGCCGCCGTGCGTGAGGCCCGTCTGCGCCTCCCACTGGAGGCCGCACCAGTACGAGCCGAAGAGCGCGACGGCGATCGCGATGACCGACGGCGCGGTCGTCTCGTAGCCCACCGCGGTGCCGGAGATGATCGTCGTCGCGGGTCCGGTCTTCGCCGCCTGCGCGATCTCCTGGACCGGACGCGACGAGCCCGACGTGTAGTAGCGCGTGATGTACACGAACACCTGGCTCGTGAGGATGCCGATGACGCCGGCGAAGAAGAACCAGTGGCCGGCGCCCTTCTCGTTCAGCATCTGGCTCGTCGTGAGCCACATGAACGCGATCGAGAGCGCGGTCACGACGTACGAGCCGAGGTTGAGGGAGTCCATGGGGTCGCCGTCCTCGCGGCCGCGCACGACGAAGATGCCGATGACGCTCGCGATGAGGCCGAACGCGCGGACGACGAGCGGGAAGAGGATCCACAGCGGGTTCTGCGTCAGCGCGAAGATCGCGATGCCGAGGATCATCGCGCCGATGTTCTCGGCGGCGGTCGACTCGAAGAGGTCCGCGCCGCGGCCGGCGCAGTCGCCGACGTTGTCGCCGACGAGGTCGGCCACCACCGCGGCGTTGCGCGGGTCGTCCTCGGGGATGCCCGCCTCGACCTTGCCGACGAGGTCGGCGCCGAGGTCGGCGGCCTTCGTGTAGATACCGCCGCCGAGCTGCGCGAACAGCGCGACGAACGACGCGCCGAAGCCGAAGCCGACGATCGTGAACGGCGCCTCGGCCGGCTTCGCGAAGCCGCCGTAGGCCAGGAAGATCAGGAACACGCCGATGAGCGAGAGGCCGACGACGAGGATCCCGGACACCGCGCCGCCGCGGAGCGAGATGCGGAGCGCGTTCGCCAGGCTCGTCTGCGCCGCGGCCGCCGTCCGGAGGTTCGACTTCACGGCGACGAACATGCCGATGATCCCGGACATCATCGACGCGGTCGCGCCCACGAGGAACGCGAACGCGGTCTTCATGGCGAGCTCGGCCTGCGAGATGCCCTCGACCCGCTCGAACACGTAGACGACGGCGCCGACGATGACCGCGCCGAGGATCGCGAGCATCGCGATCGTGCGGTACTGGCGGCGGATGAAGGCGACGGCCGCGACGTAGATCGCCCCGGCGACCTTCTGCATCGCGGGGGTGCCGATGTCGCTCTTCAGGACGTCGTAGGCGAAGTACGCGGCGACGGCGATGGCCACGAACCCGGAAAGGGGCACGGCCCAGAGCAGCGGGGACGCTTCCAAGCAGGGTCCTCCTAGGTTCGTCCGGACATGCGGACGTCATTCACGAGAGAGCGGCCGGCCGGACGGAACGCGGTGGCCGGCGCGGCTGCCATGTTATGCGCTCCGGCGCAGGATCTCCCGCAGGGCGCTCAGAGGAACAGAGGCCCGAAGACGACGGCGACGATGGCCATGAGCTTGATGAGGATGTTGAGCGAGGGGCCGGCCGTGTCCTTGAACGGGTCGCCCACGGTGTCGCCCACGACGGCCGCCTTGTGCGGCTCCGAGCCCTTCCCCCCGAGCTTGCCCGTCTCGATCCACTTCTTCGCGTTGTCCCACGCGCCGCCGGCGTTGGCCATCATCAGCGCGAGCAGCGCGCCGGTGGCGATCGACCCGACGAGCAGCCCGCCGAGAGCGCCCGGCCCGATGAGCGCACCGACGGCCACGGGAGCGGCCACCGCGAGGGTGCCCGGCAGGACCATCTCGCGGATGGCGCCCCGGGTGGCGATGTCCACCGCGCGTGCGGGATCGGGCTGCTCGCCGCCGTCCATGATCCCCGGGCGCTCCCGGAACTGGCGCCGGACCTCATGGACCATGGCCATCGCGGCGCGGCCGACCGCGGCCATCGCCAGGGCGGAGAAGACGAACGGCATGAGGGCGCCGACGAGCAGCCCGACGAGGACCTTCACGTCGAGCAGGTCGATGCGCTCGAGGCGCGTGACCTGGGCGTACGCGACCATCAGCGCGAGGGCCGTCAGCACCGCGGACCCGATGGCGAAGCCCTTTCCGGTGGCCGCGGTCGTGTTCCCGAGCGAGTCGAGCGCGTCGGTGCGCTGCCGCACCTCGGCCGGAAGGCGCGCCTGCTCGGCGATCCCCCCGGCGTTGTCGGCCACCGGCCCGTAGGCGTCGGTCGCGAGGGTGATGCCGAGCGTCGAGAGCATCCCGACCGCGGCGAGCGCGATGCCGTAGAGGCCCGCGAGCTGGTAGGTGACCAGGGTCGCCGCGGCGATGGCCAGCAGCGGCGCCGCCGTGGAGAGCATCCCCAGCCCCATCCCGCCGATGATCAGCGTGCCCGTCCCGGTCTGGGCCTGCTCCGCGAGGCGCTGCGTGGGCGAGAACTCGTAGGCCGTGTAGTACTCCGTGGCCGTCCCGACGACCTGTCCCGCGACGAGCCCGACCACGACGGCCGCGAGCAGGCGCAGGTCCAGGCCGAGCATGACGATGAGCGCCGCCGCGCCGATGAGCACGAGGGCCCCCGCTGAGAAGATCCCGGTGCGGAGGGCCGACAGCAGCCGGCCCATGGAGGCGCCCTCGCTCGTGCGGACGAGGAAGGTCCCGGCGATCGAGGCGACGATGCCCACGGCCATCACGAGGATCGGCAGCGAGAACCCGACCGAGGTGAAGGCGTCATCGGCGGTCGCGGGGAGCACCGCGTTCCGCGAGGCGCCGGCGATCCCCACGGCGACGAGCGACATCACCGCGACGACCGAGCCGGTGTAGGACTCGAACAGGTCGGCGCCCATGCCCGCGACGTCGCCGACGTTGTCGCCGACGTTGTCCGCGATGGTCGCCGGATTGCGCGGGTCATCCTCGGGGATCCCGCGCTCGACCTTGCCCACCAGGTCGGCGCCCACGTCGGCGGCCTTCGTGTAGATCCCGCCGCCGACGCGCGCGAAGAGCGCGATCGACGAAGCTCCGAAGGCGAACCCGGTGAGGGGCTGGACGTCCTGGAAGGCGAGGTACACGAGCGTGAGGAGGAAGAGCGAGATCCCCACGACGGCCATGCCCATGACGGCGCCGGACGAGAAGGCCACGCGCAGGGCCGGGTCGAGCCCGGTCCGCGCCCGGGCCGCGGTGCGCACGTTCGCCCGGACGGCCACGTACATCCCGTACCAGCCGGCGCTGGCCGACGCGGCGGCGCCGAGCAGGTACGCGAGCGCCGTTCGCGGCAGCCCGGTGAGCTGCCCCGCCGGGTCGGCGAACCGGCCGAGCACGTCGAGGTCCACGAACACCGCGAGCACGGCGCTCACGGCGGCGACGAAGACGGCGAGGAACGAGTACTCGCGGCGCAGGAACGCCGCCGCGCCGGCCTGGATGAGGGCGGCGATACCGCGCATGCGCTCGTCCCCCGCGTCCTCGGCCATCACACGCTTCGCGGTGAGGACCGAGAACCCGAGCGCCAGGGCGCCGGCGGCGAGGCCCGCGAAGAGGGTCTCCATGCGCGGAAGCGACCTCCACGACGGTCGGCGTCGGACAGAAAAGGAGCGCTCGACCCGACGGAGGGGTCCGCAGCGCTCCGTTCATCCTATGATCGCTCACATGGCAGGTCAAAAGAGCCCCAAGCAGCAAGCCAAGGCGGATGCCTCCGAGAAGGCCAAGAGCGCCGACCGCGACTGGATGACGAGCGCCGAGCTCGCCACGAAGCTCGGCTGGCGCGAGCACTCGCTCCGCGACGCGCTGCGCGACCGCACGCTGGAGGGCGTGCACCGCACCGCGTTCGGGTACAAGATCGAGGCGAGCGCCGTCGACGCGATCAGCAGCGCGCTCGGTCCCGCGCCGGCTAAGGGCAACTCCCCGCAGAAGGCGGGCAGGCCGAGCTAGCTAGCCCTGCTTGCAGGGCTAGCTAGCCTCGAGCTCCTTGTCGATGACCTCCTGCAGCTCCTGCGAGGACAGCTGAAGGATGTGGTTCGCGGCGATCCGCTTCGGTGTGACCTTCAGCTGCTGCCGCGGGAGAAGCCTGATGTCCACCTTGCGAAGTACGCTACTGCAGGCCGCATGCCAGCCGAGCTTCCCCTCGTTCCGTCGGCCATAGCACTGGCGAGCGGTGCGCTCCTGTTCTTCATGCCCGGGCGGACGCGCCTCGCGCATCGTGCAGCGATCGCGCTCATCGCGCTCGGCGCGTTCCTCCCGATCGCGCTCGCGCCGCTCGTCGACGAGACGCGCGCGATCGGACGGGCCCTGTGGCAGTGGTCCGCCGTCGGCGGCCCGACGATCCAGGCGTCGTACCGTCTCGACCCGCTCGCCAAGGTCGCCCTCGCGCTCACGGTCCTGTACGCCGGCGCGGCGATGGCGACCGCGAGCCGCGTCGAGCGGCGCCATCCCGCCCTCGCCGCGCTCGTCCTCGCGATCGGGCTCGTGACGATCGCCCTCGTGGTCACCGACGACCTCGTCGCGGCCACGGTCGTCCTCGCGGTGCTCGGCGCCGCGACGACGCTCGCGCTCTTCGCGGTCGCGCCCGTGGGCGCTACGGCGCGCGCGGCGGCGTACCTCTCGCTCGGGCTGCAGGCGTGGCTGCTCGCCGCGCTGCTCATGTCGCGCAGCGGCAGCCCGACGTTCCTGCTCAGCGCGGTCCCCTCCGCCGCGGTGGGGGCAGAGGTCCTGCTCGCGGCGACGCTCGGCGCCCTGCTCTACAGCGGGCTCTACCCCGTCGTCGCGTGGAGCGTCGACGACACCGACGCGTCGCGTGACCTCGGGCCGCTCGGCGCCCTCGTGCTCATGCCGAGCGGGATCGGCGCGACGCTCCTCCTCATCCGCCTGCTCGGCGCGAGCGACCTCGCGTCGGCGCGGATCCCGCTCCCCGACCCATCGTTCGAGGTGCGCCTGGCGGTCGTCGTCCTCGTGCTGCTCGCCGTCGCGGTGTCGCTTGCGATGAGCGGGGGGCTGCCGCTGCGCCCCATCACGACGGGCGCCGTCGCGATCGTGCTCGTCGCGATCATGCCGTACGCCGGCTGGGCCGAGGCCGTGCTCGTCGCGGCGATCCTCACCGTGGGCTACGCCGGCGTCGTCTCGCTCGCGCTGCCCGACCACTGGGAGACCGTCCGGAGCGACCTCGCGCTCGTCGCGATCTGGGTCGCGATCGCGACGGGATCGCCGCTCGCGGTCGCCGGCGGGGTCGTGGCCCTCTTCGCCCGCGCCGCGGCCGCGTACGCGACGTCGCTGTGGCTGGTGCCGCACCGGGACTACATGGCGCTCGTCGGCGGGTCCGCCGTCTTCCTCAGCGGCGTCCTCGTCATCGGCGCCGGCGCGCTCGCGGGCACGGAGCCTCTCGTCACCACGCTCGCCCTGACCGCCGTCGGGCTCCTCGTGCTCCTCGAGCTCGCCCAGGTCGCGCGGCGCTTCCGCGTCGCCGACGTCCCGCCGGGCCTCGAAGTCGCTTCGGCGCTCGTGGCGTTCGGCCTCGCGCTGCTCGCGACGATCGTGGCCATCCCGCTCGAGGCCGACCTGCGCGAGCACCTGTCGGCGCCCGAGGCGATCACCGGCGCGCACGTCGCCGCCATCGCCGTCGGCGCCGCCCTCTCCGTCGTGCTCGCGCGGACGGTGCGCCCGCTCCTCCCATACTTCGAGGCCGTCGCGGAGCGGTCGGGGCCGGCGATGCGCGCGCTCGACCCCGCCCCGCTCGGCGTGGGGCTCTTCCGGCTCATCGAGCAGAGCGCGACCCGCGCGAGCGTCGCGTTCGCCACGTTCGAGCGGCGCGCGGGCGTCTGGCTCGCGACGGCGGTCATCGCCGCCGTCCTCGTCTGGGCGGCGCGCTAGGTGGCCCTCCTCGCCGCGGTCGCCATCACCACCCTCATCGCGAACGCGGCGACGCGGCTCCGCGGTACCGCCGTCGCCTTCTTCGCCGTGTCGATCGCGGCGAACGTCGTCGCCGCGGGCGCGACCACCACCGCGCAGGTCACCGTCCTCGCGGTCGCGGGCCTCGCCGCCTCGGGGATCCTCTTCGTCGCGGCGCGCGACGGCGAGTACGGCGAGGACCCCGGGTGGCGGCTGTGGGCGGCGACGCTCATCGCGGCGGTCGCCACCCCGGCCGCGTTCGTCGCGTTCCGCACGGTCGCGACCGAGATGCCCGACCTCACCCTCTTCGGCGCCGACAACGCCACGGACGTGGTGCAGGTCGCCGCGTTCTGGCTGCTCAGCTCCGGCACGGCGGTCCTCGTCACCGCGCGCGGCGCGGTGCGCACGTCGCTCGGCGCGCTGCTCATGCTCACCGGCGTCCAGCTCCTCATGCGCTACGCGCCCGGGCCGCAGCTCGAGCTGACGATCGCGGTGGCATGGGTCGAGGTCGTCGTGGCGCTCACCGGCGCGTACCTCATCGTGAACGAGCGGGCGGTGCGGGAGTGACCCTCGTGTGGCCGCTCGCGGTCCTCGCCGGGGCCGCGCCGCTCGCCTTCCTCGTGCGCAAGCGGCCGTCGGTCGCGGCCCCGCTCGCCGTGCTCGCGCTCGCGTCCGCGGCGATCCTCGTGTGGCTCGCGCCGGAGGACGCGACGGCGCGCGTCCTCGCCCTCGACCTGCGCATGTCGCCGCTCGGCCGGCTCGGCGCCGTCACGCTCCTCGCGATCCTCGCCGTCGTCGTCATCGACGTCTGGCTCGACGAGCCCGCCTACAACTTCTTCCCCACCGCGCTCGGGGTCGGCGCCGTCGTCGTAGCCGTGCTCCTCCTCACCCTGCCCCTCGCGACGTACGCCGTCCTCCTCATCGGCCTCCTCCTGCCGGTGGGGTCCTTCACGTTCCAGATCCACAGCAACCGCAGCGTCGAGGCGGCCATCCGCCACTTCGCGTTCGTCTCGCTCGGCGGCACCATCGGCCTCGCCGCGCTCGCGCTCGCCGCGAGCCTCCCGCGCGACCAGCCGCAGACGACGTTCGTGCTCCTCGTCGCGATCATCTACCTCGCGTTCGCGCTGAAGCTCGCCGTCATCCCGTTCCACACGCACGCCGCGCTCCTCGCGGCCGAGGCGCCCGCGACGGCGCTCGCCCTCTACTTCGGCGTGCTCACGCCGCTCACGGTCATCGCCTTCGCGCAGATCCTCACGCAGTCGGCGCTCCTGCCGTCGATCGTCCAGCTGACGAAGGTGCAGGACCTCCTCCTCGGGATCGGCGGCCTCTCGGCCCTCGGCGGCGCGATCCTCGCCACCGGCGCGACCGACCTGCGCCGCCTCGTCGTGTGCTCGGTCATCTCCGACCTCGGCATGGCCCTGGTGGGCGTCGGCACGTTCTCCGGCCCGGGGATCACCGGCGGCATCGCCATCGCCCTCGCGACCGGCGCGAGCGCGACGCAGCAGCTCCTCGC
>VGOU01000078.1 GCA_016875795.1 Chloroflexota bacterium
CGGCCTCGGCGGCGGCGGCACGGCCGGCGCGGTCGCGCGGCACGCGGGCGCGACCGTGGACGTCGTCGAGCTCTCGCCCGGGGTAGTGCGGGCCGCGTCGTTGTTCGACCACGTCAACGCGGGCGCGCTCTCGCGCGCGAACGTCCGGAGCCGCGTCGATGACGGGCGCAACCACCTGTTGCTGCGGCCGCCGCTCTACGACGTGATCACCTCGGACATCATCCAGCCGCACCACGCCGGGGCGGGGAACGTGTACTCGGCGGAGTACTACCGCCTCGTGCGCGAGTCGCTCGCGGACGACGGCCTCACCGCGCAGTGGCTCGGGGTCTACCCCGAGACGCGCCAGAAGCTGATCATGCGCACGTTCCTCTCGGTGTTCCCGGACACGACGCTGTGGGTGGGGCCGTACGGCGCGGTGATGGTCGGGACGAAGCGACCGCTGCAGCTCGATCCCGCGCGCGTCGCGCGGGCCATGTCGGAGCGAGAGGTCGCGGCGTCGCTCGCCGAGATCGGGATCCGCGACTTCGCGTCGCTCCTATCGCTCTACGCCGCGGGGCCCGAGGAGCTGCGCGCCTACGTCGGCGAGGGCCTGCTGCTCACGGACGACCGCCCGATGGTCGAGTACTTCCTGTCGCTGCCCCTCGGCGAGGCGCCGGCGGACCTGTCGCGGATCCGCGGGGACGCCGGCCGGATCCTGCGCCGCTAAGGCGACCTCACCGGAGGCAAGGGAGCGGTCGGCGCTGAGGTCAGCGCGTCCTGTTGGGGCGACCGTACCCACACGGAGCGGCTAGGCCGTCCCGGGCACGCTCATCATCGTCGCCCGACGCGGACAGACGCGCGATCCGCCCGGAGTGCGAATCCTGGAGACCCAGCGCTGGCCCTATTCGATCACGCGGAGCTCGCGGCCGACGTCCACGAAGGCACCGACTGCGCGATCGACCTGCTCGGGGTCATGTGCCGCAGAGAGCTGCACGCGGATCCGCGCTTGTCCGTTCGGCACGACCGGGTACGAGAACGCTATGACATAGATGCCCCGATGCAGGAGTGCGTCCGCCATCTGTGTGGCGACGACCGCGTCACCCAGCATCACCGGCACGATCGGGTGCTCGCCCGGCACGAGTCGAAAGCCGTTGGCTGTCATCCCCGCGCGGAACTGGCGTGCATTCGCGAACAGTCGCTCGCGCAGGTCGGCGGCCGACCCGATCAGGTCGAGGGCCGCAACGCCCGCGGCCGCGATCGTCGGCATGAGCGAGTTCGAGAACAGGTAGGGCCGTGACCGCTGGCGTAGGTAGTCCACGACGTCGCGGCGCCCGCTCGTGTAGCCGCCGGACGCTCCGCCCAGGGCCTTGCCGAGGGTGCCAGTGATCAGATCTACGCGGCCCATCACGCCGCTGTGCTCGTGCGAGCCGCGTCCATGCGCGCCCATGACCCCGACCGCGTGCGAGTCGTCCACCATTACCAGCGCGCCGTATCGGTCCGCCAGATCGCAGATGCCGCGCAGGTCGGCGACGATACCGTCCATCGAGAAGACGCCGTCGGTGGCTATGATCCGCCAGCGGCATCGGGACGCAGCCTGGAGCTGACGTTCGAGATCAGCCATGTCGTTGTTCGCGTAGCGGAACCGCTGCGCCTTCGAGAGCCGAACGCCGTCGATGATGCTCGCGTGGTTAAGGGCGTCACTGATGATCGCGTCGCCCTCGGTGAAGAGGTTCTCGAACAGCCCACCATTCGCATCGAAGCAGGAGCCATAGAGGATCGTCGCCTCCGTGCCCAAGAAGCGAGTGATGCGCCGTTCGAGTTCGGCGTGGATCGTCTGCGTGCCGCAAATGAACCGCACCGACGACATGCCATAGCCCCACCGGTCGAGCGCGGCGCGCGCCGCGGCGATGATGCGCGGATCGTCGGACAATCCGAGGTAGTTGTTCGCACAGAAGTTCAGCACCTGCTCGCCCGACGCGAGTTGGATGACGGCGCCTTGCGGGGAGTCGATGAGGCGCTCGCGCTTGTAGAGGCCGCTCTCATCGATCGCCAGCAGCTCCGAGCGGACATGCCGCAGGAATGCGTCGCGCACTCGTGGCGACGCTAACCCATCGTGTCTCTCTGGCGCTGGGCCGAGCCGCCGCGGAGTTCTCGAGATCGCACTGGCGACATCAGACATCACCGGGCCCACGACCTCGCGGGGTGCGGACGACAGCCGCGGGACCGCGTAGCACACAGGATCCTCGGGCGGATCACCGCGGACGACGATGGGGTCGGCGACCTTGCGGCCCGGAGGTGGAACCGCTCGAGCGCGGCGTCGTCAGAGCATCCGAGATCGGCCAGGATCTCACGCTCCGTCTTCCGGAAGACCGCCATGACTCGGGAGAACGATGGCGACAGCCCCGTCGGACGAAGCGCGTGGACTATCGCGTCAGCGGCGACGCCGAACGCACTCACCAATGTGCCGTCTAGGTCGAAGAGCATTGCTTTCAAGTCACTGCGGCTCGCGGCCGGGCGTCCGGTCGCTCCACTCACGCGGAGCGACTCACTTCCCCAGGCGCGCCGCGGCGTCCCAGGTCACTTCCAGGGCCTCGATGATCCGCGGCCACGCGAAGCGCTCCGCGGTCGCCTGTCCCTCCGCGCGCATCCGCCCGGTGAGCCCCGGCCGCTCGCGGATGTGCGCGAGGTGCGTTCCGAGCTCGCGCGGGTCGTCGGTCTGCACCACCACGGCGTTGCCGTAGGGGACCGCGTAGTCCTCGCCGGTCCGTCCGACGAACGCGATGCCGGCGCAGGCCATCACCTCGAGCCCGACGAGGCCGAACGGCTCCTTCTCCGAGTTGGCGAGGACGCCGTCGGCGGCGCCGTAGAGCGCGCGCAGGGCGGCCTCGGAGACGAAGAAGTCGAGGAACACGACGTCGGCCTCGCTGCGCGCGATCGCGGCGGCGGTCTCGGCCGCGGGCGCCTCGGCGGGCAGCCGTAGCGGATCGACGGCGAGCCCGCGGTCGCCGGCGCGTCGCCACACCGCCTCGCCGTAGTCGGCGCGGCTGCCGCGCACGACGAAGCGCGGCCGTGCGCCGGAGCGCTTGAGCGCCGCGACCGCGTCGACCGCCCAGTCCCACCGCTTGTCGGGGTCGAAGCGCGCGACCTTCACCAGGGTCGGGCGGTCCCCGAACGCGGCGCGCATCGCGCGGATGTCCCCGAGAGGCACCGGCCGCAGCCAGCGCTCGGCGATGCCGTTCGGGAGCACCGCTGCGTCCACTCCCGCCTCAGCGAGCGCCGCGCGCATGAAGCGAGAGACCGTGGTGACGGTCGTCGCGCGCGCGAGCGTCGCGAGGTCGATCCGGCCGAAGCCGTAGGTGTTGTTCGCGTTCCAGAAGAGCGAGGCCGCGCCGCGGCGCTCGCGTGCCGCGAGCAGCAGCGCGGTGCCGATGGCGGCGTCGGCGGTCTGCCAGTCCTCGAACAGGACCACGCTGCGCCGGCCCTCGTCGGCGCTCCGCAGGATGACGTCGGCGAGGCGCCGCGGCACGGTGCGCGAGAAGTCGCGCCACTTGCCGTCCTCGCCGTCGTACACGTCCTTCGGGTGGCACGCGCTGATCCACTGGCACCACCGCTCGAGCACGAGCCTGCCGCCCATGCGCGACTCCGTGGAAGGCAGCGTCGGGTCGCCGACGAACAGGTGGCGCACGTCGTACCCCCGCGTGACGAGCGCCTCCGCGAGGTCGTTCATCCGCGTCGCGAGCCCGCCGACGAAGGAGTAGCGGTCGGGACCCTCGAACGCGACGAGCTGAACGAGCGGCCGCATCGCCGCCTAGCATGCCCTTTCGTGCGACCGATCGATCGCGTACGCCAGGACCCGGGCCGCGTGCGCGAAGTGCTGCGCCTGCGCGGCTTCGAGGCGCCGCTCGACCGCATCGTCGAGCTCGACGCCAGGGTCCGCGCGCTGAAGGGCGAGTCCGAGGGGCTGAAGGCCGAGCGCAACCGCGCGAGCAAGGGCGGCCCGCCGGCTCCCGAGGTCCGCGAGCGGATGCGCGCGATCGGCGAGCGCATCAGGACGATCGACGCCGAGCTCGCGGCGCTCCAGCAGGAGATCGACGCCGCGCTCCTCTGGATCCCGAACGAGATCGACCCGAGCGTTCCGCCGGGCGCGGACGAGAAGGACAACGCCGTCGTGTCGCAGGATCCGGTGACGGAGCTCGGCTTCGAGGCGCGGCCGCACTGGGAGATCGGCGAGGCCCTCGGGATCCTGGACATCCCCCGCGGGACGAAGCTCTCGGGCTCGCGCTTCTACGTGCTCCGCGGGGCCGGAGCGGCCCTCCAGCGCGCGCTCATCGCCTGGATGATCGACCTCAAGCTGGGGCACGGGTTCGTCGAGATCTACCCGCCGTTCCTCACCAAGCGCGAGACGCTGACCGCCACCGGCCAGCTCCCGCACTTCGAGGCGAACCTGTACCGCGACGCGCAGGACGACCTGTGGCTGGTGCCGACGGCGGAGCCGCAGCTCGTGGCGATGCACGCGGGCGAGACCTTCGATGCGGCGACGCTGCCGCGGCGCTACGTCGCGTACACCGCGTGCTTCCGGCGCGAGCACATGAGCGCGGGCCGCGACGTGCGCGGGATCAAGCGCGGGCACCAGTTCGACAAGGTGGAGATGGTCATCCACTGCCTTCCGGAGGAGTCGCCGAGGGAGCTCGAGCTCATGCGCGAGCTCGCGGTCGAGGTGCTCCGCGCACTGCGGATCCCCGGGCGTGTCGTCGAACGGTGCACGGGCGACCTCGGCTTCAACGCGTATCGGGGCTACGACCTCGAGGCCTGGGCGCCCGGCCAGGGCGAGTGGCTGGAGGTGTCATCGATATCGAGCTGCGGCTGGTTCCAGGCCGAGCGCTCGAACATCCGCTTCCGCCGCGAAGCCGGCGGGAAGGCCGAGCTGGCCCACACGCTGAACGCATCCGGGCTCGCCTTGCCCCGCCTCATGATCGCCGTGCTCGAGAACCACCAGCAGCGCGACGGGTCCGTGGTCATCCCCGAGGCGGTGCGGCCGTACATGCGCGGACGCGAGCGGATCGCGCCGGGGGAGTTCGCGCTGAGCTGAGTGCTGTCCGCCATGCGAGCAAGGGATGCGCCGGCCGTGCCACTCAGGATGAAGCAGCGGAATGCGCGTCGCGGCGCGCGTGTTCCACTAGGACAAGACACGCATCGTCTCCCCGGAGGTCAGCATGCCCGCAGTCACCGTCCCCGACCCGCTCATCCTTCCCGCCGTGGAGGTGGATGGAGCGCGCACGCCGCGCTTCCGTCAGGTCCAGCGCCTCGTCGAGGCCATCAAGACCTACGAGGGCGAGGGATTCCCGGTGCGCCGGCCGTTCCCCGGCCTCGACCGGGCGGCCGCCGACCCGTTCATCCTCCTCGACCAGATGGGCGAGGTGCAGTACGCGCCCGGCGAGGCGAAGGGCGCGCCCGACCATCCGCACCGCGGATTCGAGACGGTGACGTACATGATCGATGGCGAGTTCGTCCACCGGGATTCCACGGGCGGCGGCGGCGTCATCGCGAACGGCGACACGCAGTGGATGACCGCGGGCGCCGGGATCGTGCACTCCGAGATGCCTCCGGAGCGGCTCGTCCGCAGCGGCGGCCTGTTCCACGGCGTGCAGCTGTGGGTCAACCTGCCCGCGGCCAAGAAGTGGTCGCCCCCGCGCTACCAGGACATCGCCGCGCGGTCGGTCGCGCTCCTGCGGTCCGCCGACGGCGGCGCCCTCGTGCGCGTCATCGCCGGCGAGCTCGGCGGCGTGAAGGGCCCCGGCGTGACGCAGACGCCGATCACTTATCTGCACGTCACCCTGCTCCCCGGGTCGCGCCTCGAGATGCCCTGGCGGCCCGACCACAACGCGCTCGTGTACGCGCTCGGCGGGTTCGGCAGCGTCGGCGCCGAAGGGACGCCGCTGCGGTCGGGTCAGCTCGCCGTGCTCGGACCCGGCGGCGCGGTGCGCGTCGACGGCAGCGGCGAGCAGGACTCGCGCACGCCCACGTTCGACGTGCTCGTCCTCGGCGGCCGGCCGATCGGCGAGCCGGTCGTGCAGTACGGCCCGTTCGTCATGAACACGCGGGAGGAGATCGTGCAGGCCATCGCCGACTACCAGAGCGGCCGCATGGGCTCGATCCCCGCGGTGCACTTCGAGGCCGGGCCCCGGTAGGGCGGCCCCGCCGGCCGTCCGCTCACCGACCGCCTAAGCGCTAGCCCGCGACGCGATACCGTCCCTGACGATGGGCGACAGCGACCGCGACGTCATGGACGAGGCGCTCGACCGCAATCGCGCCTACGCGCGGGTGCACGGCCGCCGCGACCTCGCGGTGCGCCCGCGACGCGCGCTCGCGATCGTCACGTGCATGGACTCGCGCCTCGACGTGTTCGCCGCGCTCGGCCTGGCCGAGGGCGACGCCCACGTGCTGCGTAACGCGGGCGGGATCGTCACGGACGACACCATCCGCTCGCTCGCGCTGTCGCAGCGCCTCCTGGGGACCGAGGCGGTGATGCTCATCCATCACACCGACTGCGGCCTCGAGCGCGTCACCGAGGAGGGTTTCCGCGCGGAGCTCGCGCGCGCGGCCGGGGCCGAGCCGCCCTTCGAGATCGGCGCCTTCAGCGATGTGGACGACAGCGTCCGCCGCTCGATCGCGCGCGTGGCCGCGTCGCCGTTCCTGCCGCGGCGGGACCGTGCGCGCGGTTTCGTCTATGACGTCACGACGGGCGAGCTCCGCGAGGTCCGCGCGGAGGCGGTCAGCAGCCCCTGAGGCGGTCGAGCGCCCGGCGCTCCCGCTTCGTCGGACGGCCGGAGCCCGGCTCGCGCACGAAGACGGGCGGCTGCCGGCGCCGGACAGGCGGGGGCGGGCTGTGATCGTTGAGATGCGTGGCCGCGGCCGCGGCGCCGACGCGCTTGTCGATGACGCCGACCACCTCGAGGACGCGCGGCCGCCCGACGAACGCCTCCACCCGGTCGCCCGCCTTCACCTGCGTCGAGGCCTTGGCCGGGACGCGGTTCACGCGGACCTTGCCGCCGCGGCATGCCGCCGTGGCGGCCGACCGCGACGGGTAGATCCGCACCGCCCACAGCCAGACGTCCACGCGTGCGCTCTCGATGCGCTCATGGTGCCCCCTGTCCGCGGCCCGTGGGACGCGTCACACTTGATGGAGCGTCCCGGAGGGGTGCGGGAGCGGTCTATCCGGGCGGTCTTGAAAACCGCTGAGGGTGCAAGCCCTCCGTGGGTTCGAATCCCACCCCCTCCGCAGATGTGATGTCCCAAGACATCGGAGACAGATGTCACAGGACATCGTAGACACCGAGGTCGATCAGGCCGACTGGCGCTGGTAGTCGCGCGTCGGGTCGAGCACGAGCTGCCGCAGCAGCTCCCCGTCCTCGTTCAGCACCCGGACGTCGCGGTCGGCGACGAGCAGCACCACGCGCTTCCCGCGGAGGCGGTTGCCCATGCCGATGTGCAAGAGCTTCGCTTCGTAGCGCAGCGAGACCTTGCCCGAATGGTCGACGCGGTCGTAGCGCACGCGGAACTGCACAGCGGCCCGTCCCTCGGGGGCGGCCTTGATCTTCGACTCGTAGACCGACCGCGGGGTCCGGCGGCCGAGCGCGCGATGCGGCCGGGCGTCGTTGTAGCGCTGGGCGAAGGCGTCGAGCTGGGCCTGCAGCAGCGGCAGCGACGTCGCCGGGGCCTGCTGGGCCACGTAGCGCTTGAGGGTCTGATGGAATCGCTCGACCTTGCCGCAGGTCTGCGGGTGGTACGGCCGCGAGCGGCGGTGCTCGATGCCCAGGCGCGCGAGCTCGGTCTCGAGCACGGTGCGCCCGCTGCGGTGCTGGGCGGTGAAGATGCAGCCGTTGTCGGTGAGCAGGGCGGCCGGCGCGCCGTAGCGCGAGCGCGCGTCCTGGAAGATCCGCGCCACATCGAGCGCGGTCGTCACCGGGAGCGCGACCGACGCCAGCGCGAGCCGGCTGTGGTCGTCGATGACGTTCACGATCTCGACGCCCGTGCCGCCCGCGAGCGCCCAGTGGGTCATGTCGGCCTGCCAGCACTCGTTCGGCAGGTCGGCCTCGAAGCGCCGGAAGCTCGAGCGCGGCCGCTTCCGAGGCTGCGGGCTCACCAGGCCGCGCCGACGGAGCGCCCGCCAGATCGAGGTGGCCGAGGGTGGGTGCGCGACCTCGCGCCCGAGGTGCCAGTGGATGGTCAGCGCGCCGGCGTCGAGACCCTCCGCGGTCAGGGCCCGCCGCAGCTCGACGACCCTGTCCTCGATGTCCTGCGACATGGCCGAGGGCGAGCGGCGTGGGCGCCGCGAGCGGGGCGCGAGGCCGAGCTCGCCGTCAGCGCGGTAGCGGGCCAGGAGCTTGTACAGCCAGCTGCGGTGGACGCCGTGGGCACGCGCGATCTCGCCGACGCTGCGGCCCTCGCGCAGGTGGGCCTCCACCAGGTAGCGACCGATCCCTGTCCCCATGGGAGCACCTCTTCACGTGGTGTCTCCCATGTCCCGACACAGTAGTCGCCTATCTCCTGAACTCGGACACCGTCCGGGCTACTCGAGTCCGTCGCTAGTGGCGATTCGCTCGGCGGCGGTCCTGCTCGGTCCGTCTCTCTGCTGTGGTGTCCGTCTCTCTCATGTCCGTCTCTCTTTTCGCCGCCTCGCCGCCGTGTCGGACAGCGTGGCTAATGAGTTGAAGGGGAGGGACGGTCAGAAGGTCGCCGCGCTCGAGGCGCTCACGTTCGACGAGCGGCGGTTCCCGCCTCCCGACGCGTTCAGGGCGCAGGCGAACTGGCGCGACGAGCGCGTGTACGCGGAGGCCGAGCGCGACCTCGAGGGCTTCTGGGCCCGCCACGCCGAGGCGTTCACCTGGTCGCGAAGGTGGGACCGCGTCCTGGCGATCCCCGCCGTGCGCGTCGTCGGCGCCGAGCTCGTCCATGAGGCGCTCGTCGTCGACGTACGTCTGCGGAGACGGCG
>VGOU01000079.1 GCA_016875795.1 Chloroflexota bacterium
CCGCGACGCTGCAGCGGGCGATCGACGACGGGAGGCGCTGAGCGTGGGGTTCAGCCATCGCATGGCCTTCGTCGTCCCGACCAAGGACCGGCCGCGGGAGATCCGCCGGATGCTCGCGAGCGTCCAGGCGCAGCCCGTGCACCCCGACGAGATCATCCTCGTGGACGGCGGGGACCACACGGTCGCCGACGTGCCCGCGGAGTTCCCGGACCTCCGTCTCCGCTACCTGCGCGTCCACCCGCCGTCGCTCTCGCGGCAGCGCAACGCGGGGATGGACGCCGTCGATCCCTCCATGACGCTCGCGGGGTACGTGGACGACGACCTCGTGTTCGAGGCCGGCTCGGTCGAGGCGATGCTGCGGTTCTGGGAGGAGGCGGGCTCCGACGTGGGAGGGGCCACCTTCAACATCGTCAACATGCGGCCACGCCGCATCTTCGCCCTCGAGCGCATCTTCCTCCTCGCGGGTGGGAGACGGGGTCAGTTCCTGCGATCCGGCTTCGAGACGCCGCTCTGGGTGGGCCCGGTGCATGGCGCCGAGTGGGTCCGGTGGCTCTGCGGCGGCGCGACGATCTGGCGGCGCACGATCACCCGGGAGATCCCGTACGACGAGTGGTTCGAGGGGACCGGGTACCTTGAGGACGTCGACTTCAGCTACCGGGTCGGCATGCGCTACCGGATGGCCGTGGTCGGCGACGCGCGCGTGCAGCACCTGACGACGGCGATACGGCGTGACCGCAACTACATCCTCGGACGGTGGCAGGCGATCAACCGCATGTACTTCGTGCGCAAGCACCTCGACGAGTTCTCGCTGCCGCTGACGTACTGGGCGCTCGTCGGCCTTCCACTGCTCAACACGTTCCTCGGCCTGGGCACCCGCGACCCGGGCCTGCTGCACCGCGCCCGCGGGAACTGCGCCGGGATCCTGCGTGTGCTCCAGGGACGGCTCGAGCGCAGCGGAGGGCTCCTCAAATAGCCGTGCGGCGCCGGTGGCGTCTGGGGCTGATGCTGGCGGCGTTCTACGCCGCGTTGCTCGTCGTGGCGACCGAGGTGGGCGTGCGCTGGCTCGTGCCCGTGCCGGACCAGTTCTTCGCGAGCGATCCCGTGGTCGGCGTGCGCCACATCGCGGGAAGGGTTGGGCGGTGGACCTCGCCGGAATTCGACGTGCCGGTACGGATCAACCGCCTGGGCTTTCGCGACCGGGAACGCACGGAAGAGAAGCCGGGCGGGACACGGCGCATCGTCGTGCTCGGCGACTCGATCACCGAGGCGCTGCAAGTGCCCCTCGACGAGAGCTTTCCGGCGGTGCTGGAGGCGCGGCTCGCCGGCGGGCGCGTGCCGGTCGAGGTCCTGAACCTCGGCGTGAGCGCGACGGGCACGGGGCAGCAGTACCTGCTCTTTCGCGAGCGCGGGCGGCGGTACGCGCCCGACGTCGTCGTCGTGGCCTTCTTCATGGGCAATGACTATCGCAACAACAGCCGCGCGCTCAACGGCGATCCGGCCTTGCCGTATCCGGTGATCGGGCCGGACGGGCGTGTCGCTCGCGATGTGACCGGGCTCCCTCGGTTCACCGCCGCCCGCGCCACGGGCCCGGTCCGGCAGTTCCTGCGCGAGCACCTGGCCAGCTATCGCTTCTTCACCGCGCGTGTCCGGGTGATGAGTCCGCTGACCGCGGGCATGCCGCGAGTCCTGACCGCACGACAGGCGAACGCCGATGCGTCCGCCGGGACCGACGACGACACGTCCGATGGCCACTACCGCCGGACCCCGTCCGCGGCGTGGCGCGAAGCGATGGACGTGACGTTCGACCTCTTCGGCGATCTCGATCGCGAGGTCCGCCGCGCCGGGGCGGCGCTGTTCGTCGTGATCATCCCGGCCCCGTGGGAGATCTCGGCGGCGTGGCAGCGACGCCACCCGGCGGCGACGGGCCCCGGCTGGGACATCACGCGTCCCGAGCGCCTGCTTCTCGAAGCGCTCGCGGCGCGCCGGATTCCCGTGGTGTCGGCCCGGGACACCCTGCGCGCGGAGACGGACGGTGGGCACGAGGTCTTCTTCGCGCAGGACGGACATCTCAACGCGCGCGGCCACCGTGCCGTCGGGGAGGCGCTCGCGGCGACGCTGCGCGAGCGCGGCCTCGTCGACTGATGGCCCTGCACCGTTGCCCGCCCGGACCCCGGCACGCGGTCGTCGACCGCGTGGGCGGCCGTGAGATCGTCGTGCCACGCATCCTCCACCTGATCGAGTCCCTCGGACGAGGCGGCGCCGAGACCGTCCTCGCCGCGACGCTCCGCGAGATGGAGCCCACCCGGCACACGGGCGTGGTCGCGTACCTCGGCGGCCCCGCCGATCTTCGCGAGACGATCGAGGAGCTCGGCTACGAGGTGATCGATCTCGGGCTGCGCCGTCCCGCCGACCCGCGGGGCGTGGCGCGGGTGCGGCGGCTCCTCGTCTCGCGAGGCATCGCGCTCGTTCACGCGCATCTCTACTTCCCGGGGCTGCACGCGAAGCTCGCGGGGTGGCGCACACGGGTGCCCGTCGTCTGCTCGCTGCACAACCTCATGTACGAGCCCGAGATCCGGATCGCAAACCCGCGCTTCGCGCCGTGGAAGCAGGTCCCGCTGCGCATCGGTGACCGCGTCACCGATCGGCTCGTGCGTCCGGAGCTCATCGCGGTCTCCGAGGCGGTGCGCCGATCGGCGATCGCGCGCCTGGGGGTGGATCCGGCGCGCGTGGTCACGATTCCCGACGGCGTCGACACGAAGGCGCTCACGCCGGCCTCGCCGGACGAGCGAGCGGCGGCCCGTCGCGAGCTCGGGCTTCCTCGCGACGCGTCCGTGGTGGCCGTCGTCGGACGCCTGGTGCCTCTCAAGGGCCACGCGACGCTCCTCGACGCCGTCGCGCGCCTGCGGGGCGCGTCTCCCGCCCTGCGCCTCCTGGTGGCCGGCGGCGGCGCGCTCGAGCCGGAGCTGCGCGCCCTCGCCGCGCGCCTCGGGGTGGGCGACGTCGTCCGCTTCCTCGGCCCCCGCGGCGACGTCCGCGGGATCCACGCGGCCAGCGATGTCCTCGCGGCGCCGTCGCTGTCCGAAGGCTTCGGGCTGGCCGTCGTCGAGGCGATGGCGGCGGGCCTCCCCTGCGTGGCATCGCGGACCGGCGGCCTCGCGGAGATCGTCGAGGACGGCGCCACGGGATTTCTCGTCATGCCCCGCGATCCGGCCGACCTCGCGGATGCGCTGCGGCGTCTGCTCGGCGACGCCGAGCTCCGCCACCGGTTCGGCGATCGCGCGCGGGCGGTCGCGCAGGCACGGTACGACGTCCGCGACTCCGCCGGCCGTCTCGAGGACCTGTACGCCGCGGTGCTCGCCCGCCGGGGCCGCCCGTGCTGAAGGGCGAGGACATCGTCTGCATCTCCAGCATCGACTGGGACTTCATCTGGCAGGGTCCGCAGATGGTGATGGCGTCGTTCGCCGAGGCGGGCAACCGTGTGCTCTTCATCGACAACACCGGGGTCCGGCCACCGCGCGTCCGCGACCTGCCGCGCCTGCGCCATCGCCTCGCGAACTGGCGTCGCGGCGTGAAGGGGTTCCGCCACGAGCGTCCGGGTCTCTGGGTGTACTCGCCGATCGTGCTCCCGTTCCCGTACTCGCGGGCCGTGCGCGCGGCGAACCGGTGGCTGCTCCTCCGCGCGCTGCGCCGCTGGATGCGCGCGACGGGATTCCGGCCGACGGTGGCGTGGACGTTCCTGCCCACGCCGCTCGCGCGCGATCTCGTCGACGACCTCGGGGTCGAGGTGAGTGTCTACTACTGCTACGGCGACTTCGTCGCGAGCTCGGCGGCGGCGCGGCGCGTGGGGCGCAGTGAAGCCGAGACGTTTCGCGACGCCGATCTCGTCTTCGCCGTCTCCGACGGGCTCGCCGCGCGCGCGCGGCAGCACCGGGCCGACGTGCACGTCTTTCCGCCCGGCGTCGATCTCGCCCGGTTCGAGCGCGCGCGCGTGGCGGGCGCCGACGTGCCGGCCGACCTGCGCGCGCTCCCGGGCCCCGTGGCCGGCTACGTGGGCGGCCTGCATCACTGGATCGACGACGCGCTGCTCGTCGAGACGGCGCGGCGGCTGCCCGGCGTGAGCTTCGCGCTCGTCGGGCCCGTGCAGACCGCCGTCAGCGCCCTGCGCGGCCTGCCGAACGTCCATCTCCTCGGCCCGCGACCGCACGACGCGCTGCCGCAGTACCTGGCAGGCTTCCAGGTCGGCCTGATCCCCTACCGCGTCGCCGACTACACGAACGACATCTATCCGTCGAAGCTGTTCGAGTACCTCGCGATGGAGCTGCCCGTGGTCTCCACCGACCTCGCCGTGGTGCGCGCGTTCGCCGAGCGGCATCCGGGGACGGTGGCGGTCGCGCGTGATGCCGCCGCGTTCGCCGAGGCCATCGCCGCCGCGGCCCGCCCGGCGCCACCGCTCGAGGTCAAGGCGCGCGTCGAGGCGGCGCGCGCCCACGACTGGCCCGAGCGCGTGCGCCGCATGGGCGAGCTGGTGGAGGTCGCCCTGGCCGAGCGCCGGCGCCGGGGCGCGCGGGGGTGGGAGGCCGCGCTCACGCGCCTGTACCGGGGGGCCCGACGCCGCCTCGTCGGGGTCGGGGCCGTGAGCCTCACCGCGTACCTCGTCCTCTTCCACACGCCGCTGCCATGGATCGCCGCGGAGCCGCTGCGTCGCAGCGAGCCGCTGCGTCGCGTGGACGCGATCGTCGTCTTCGCGGGCGGGGTCGGGGAGTCCGGCCAGGCCGGCCAGGGCTATCAGGAGCGTGTCGAGTGGGCGATCGAGCTGTACCGCGCCGGCTGGGCGCCGCACCTCGTGTTCTCGTCGGGAACGCGCCACTCGTTCAGCGAGGTCGAGGTGATGCAGGCGCTCGCCGTGAGCCGCGGGGTGCCGGCCTCCGCCATCGTGCTCGAGGATCGCGCGGCCAGCACGGCGGACAACGTGCGGTACAGCGCGGCGATCATGGGGCGGGAAGGCTGGCGCTCCGCGCTCGTCGTGAGCTCGCCGTATCACATGCGCCGCGCCTCGCTCGTCTTCCGCCGGATCGCGCCGGACGTGGACGCGGTCTACACGCCGGTCCCTTGGACGAGCTTCTTCTCCGAGGGCCGGTGGGGCGCGTCGTGGGCGCAGATCCGTGCGATCCTCCACGAATACGCCGCGATCGCGTACTACCGCTGGAGGGGCTGGGCATGAGCCGCGCCGCGCCGCTCGTCACGGTCGCGATCCCGACGTACAACCGTGCAGACCTGCTCGCCGTCACGCTGCGGACGATCCTCGCCCAGGACTATCCGAACCTCGAGATCCTGATCAGCGACAACGCCTCGACGGATGACACCGAGCGGCTCTGCCGCGCCGCCGCGGCGGCCGATCGGCGCGTGTGCTATGTCCGGCAGCCGGAGAACATCGGCCTGTACCCCAACCACAACTTCTGCCTGGAGGAGGCGCGCGGGGAGTTCATCTGCCTGTTCCACGACGACGAGCGTTACGGTCCGGGCGTCGTCGCCGAGAACGCCGAGCTGCTGGTGGCGCATCCGGAGGTCGGGCTGAGCTGCTCGGACTGGGAGCTGATCGACGAGCAGGAACGCGTGGTCGGGACACGCGACTTCGCCGTGCCGGCGGTGACCGACGGCTACACGTACATCGAGCGCACCATCCGCTCCGGGCGATCCTCCATCAGCTGTCCCGGCGCGATGATCCGCCGTGAGGCGCTCGGCAAGACCCGGTTCCACGCGTCGGGCCCCCTGGGGTTCGGCGACTTCCTGGTCTGGTTCGAGATCGCGGAGCGCTGGGGCATCGGCCACGTGCACGGCCGCCTCTGGAGCTACCGCCAGCACGCGCGCGCCCTGAGCCTTCGCGCACTGGAAGCGGTCGTGCGCGATTTCGACGAGAACCTCACGCGGTACCTCGACGAGCATCTCGCGCGCTCGCCCGAGCACGGCGCGCTCGTGCGCCGCTGGCGCCGCCTCGGCGACCGGTACATGTTCTGGGCGCTCGCGTTCGAGCTGTGTCTCGACGTCCTGAAAGGGCGGCCTGCGCCCGACCACGCCGGCGCGGACCGCACGGTGTTCGAGCTCGCCGACTACCGGCTCACCGCGGAGGAAGTGGCGAGTGTGCGCGCCGAGCTCTGGCGCCTGCGCTCGGGGACGGTCCCATCCGCGGCGCTCGTCGGCATCGAGGCGCTCCGCGCCACCGGGCTCACGCAGCCGCTTCGCTGGGCGGCGTGTCACAGCGGATCGCTGCGGAAGGTGCTCGGGCTGTGATGCGCGCGCGCGGCGCCCTCTACGTGACGTACGACGGGTTGCTCGAGCCGCTCGGCGAGTCGCAGGTGCTAGGGTACGTCGAGCGCCTCGCCCGCTCCTACCCGATGTCGGTGCTGTCGTTCGAGAAGCCGGCGGACCTCGCCGACCGCGCGCGCGTGTCTCGCATGGAAGGGCGGCTCGCCGGGAGCGGCGTGCGCTGGATCCGCCGGCGGTACCACAAGCGGCCCATGCTCCCGGCCACGGGCTACGACATCGCGCGCGGCGTGGTCGCCGGGCTCGCCGCGGTCGGACGTGGGGCCATCGGCCTCGTGCACGTGCGCGGGTACGTCCCCGGCGCCATCGGCCTCTCCGTCGCGCGCGCCACCGGCCGCGCGTTCGTCTTCGACATGCGCGGCTTCTGGCCCGAGGAAAAGGTCGACGCCGGCCACTGGACGCGGGAAGGGACGCCCTACCGGCTGGCGAAGCGCTGGGAGCGCCGCTTCTTCGAGGGCGCCGACGCCATCGTGTCGCTCACCGACGCCGGCGTGAAGCGATTCCCCGAGCTCGGCTACCGGCTCCGCCCGGACGTCCTCGTCGACGTGATCCCCACCTGCGCCGACCTCGCGCAGTTCGCGCCGGGACCGCCCGACCGCGCGCTCGCCGCGCGCCTGGGGCTCGAGGGCCGGCGCGTGGTCGGCTGCGTCGGGACGCTGAGCAACTGGTACCTGCGCGAGCCGACGCTCCGCTATCTCGCCAAGCTCGTCCGCGTGCTGCCGGATGCCGTCGTGCTCTTCGTGACCCGCGAGGATCACGGGGCGCTCCGGGCCGATGCCGGACGGGCGGGCCTGCCGGCGTCACGGGCCGTGTTCGCCCGTGCGGAGTTCGCCGAGATGCCGGCCTATCTCCGGCTCCTCGACGTCGCCGTGTTCTTCATCAAGATGTGCTTCTCGAAGACCGCCTCGGCGCCCACCCGGCTGGCGGAGCTGCTCGGCGTCGGCGTGCCGGTCGTGATCAACGACGGGATCGGAGACTCGGGCGCGATCGTGCGCGATCACGAGGCCGGCGTGGTGCTCCCGCAGCTCGACGCGGCGTCCGTGGCCGCGTCCTTGCCCGCGGTGCGGCGTGTGCTCGACGACCCGCAGGCGCGCGCGCGCTGCGCGGCGACGGCCCGGCGCTACTTCGACGTGGACGAGGGGACGGCCCGGTACGCACGCCTCTACGATCGGCTCCTCGGCGGGCGGGGCTGACGCGATGTGCGGGATCTGCGGGGTCATGACGTTCGACGGTGCCGCGCCCCCGCGGCCGCTGCTGCAGGCGATGACCGACAGCCTCGCCCACCGCGGCCCCGACGCCGAGGGCCTCGTGATCGTGCCGGCGCCGGAGGTGGCGGCGCGGGCGCGCGTCGGGCTCGGCCACCGGCGCCTGGCCGTCATCGACCTCAGCCCGGGCGGCGTCCAGCCGATGACCAACGAGGACGAGACGCTGTGGATCGTCTTCAACGGGGAGATCTACAACTACCGTGAGCTGCGGCGGCCGCTCGAGCCGCGGCATCCGTTCAAGTCGCAGAGCGACACCGAGGTGATGCTCCACCTCTACGAGGAGCGCGGGCCCGCCTTCGTGGAGGACCTCGCGGGAATGTTCGCGCTGGCGCTCTGGGACGGCCGGAACCGCCGGCTGGTCCTCGCGCGCGATCGCGCCGGCAAGAAGCCGCTCTACTGGACGCGGACGCCGCGCGCGCTCGTCTTCGGCTCCGAGGTGAAGGCGCTGCTCCTCCATCCGGACGTGCCGCGGGACCTCGCCCCTGAGCATCTGCCCCATCTCTTCGCGCTGGGGCATCCGCCGGCCGGCTCGACGCTCTACCGGGGAATCCGGCAGCTCGCACCCGCCACGGTCATGACGATCGATGCGGACGGCCGGGCGGAAGCGCGCCGCTACTGGCGGCCCATGGCCCGCGCCATCCGGCCGGCGCCCACCTTCGCGGAGGCCTGTGCCCAGGTGCGCACGCTGGTCACGCGCGCGGTCGAGCAGCGGCTCGTCGCCGACGTCCCGATCGGCGCGTTCCTCTCGGGTGGGATCGACTCGAACGTCGTCATCGGCGTGATGAGCCGCCTCCTCGGACGCCGCGTGAAGACGTTCACGCTCGGATTCGAAGGCGACGCGACGCTCGACGAGACCGTCGTGGCGCGTCTCGCCGCCCGGCACTTCGACACCGAGCACACCGAGTTCGTCGTGAAGCCGGGTGCGGTCGATCTCGTCGATGCGCTCGTGCGCCATCACGACGGGCCCTTCGGCGATTCCTCGGCGATCCCGAGCTACATCGTGTCCCGGCTGACGCGCCAGCACGTGACCGTCGCGCTCAACGGCGACGGCGGCGACGAGGTGTTCGGCGGCTACCTCCGCTTCCGCGCCGCCCTGGCCGCCGAGCGTGTGCCGACCGTGCTGCCGCGGCTCGCCGCGCGCGTCCTCGCGGCGCTCCCCGAGCCCTGCGAGTACCACCACTGGCTCCGGCGCGCGCAGCGCTTCGCGGCCGCCGCGGGCGATCCGCTCGAGGCGCGTGCGCGGCGGTGGATCACGATCTTCGCGGACGATCTCGACGACCTCCTGCAGCCCGAGCTCGCCGCGCAGGCGGCCGGGGCCGC
>VGOU01000080.1 GCA_016875795.1 Chloroflexota bacterium
AGCGTCTGCAGGAGCGCGCGCGCCCGCGCGCGCTCGCCGACGACGGCGTCGATCGACGCCTGGAGCGCGGCGATCCGCTCGCGCAGCGCCGACTCCGCGGCGAGCGCATCGGCGAGGGCGATCCGCCGCTTCTCCTCCTCCTCGCGCGCCTCGCGCAGCTCCTCGTCGGTGACGGCGCTGAGCGAGGCGGTCTCGTCGATCTGGTCGGTGTAGCGCGCGATCTCGGCGTCCGCGCTCGCGAGGCGCGCGACGAGCTCGGCCCGCTGCTTCGCCGTCTCGCCGAATGACGAGCGGTACCACCGGATCGCCTTCCGGCGGAGCTCGTTGCGGATCGCCTCGTACTCCTGCCACTTCGCGGCCTGCTCGCGGAGCATGTCCACGCGCGGGCCGATCTCGCGGAGGATGTCGGTGACGCGCACGAGCTCGGCCTCGGCCGTCTTCAGGCGCTGCAGCGCGTCCTCGCGGCGCTCGTGCAGCCGGCGGACGCCGGCGGCCTCCTCGATGACCATGCGGCGGTCCGACGGCCGGAGCGCGAGGACCTGGTCGACGAGGCCCTGGCCGATGAAGGTGAACGGGTTGTCGGCGAGGTTCGCGCCGGCGAGGAGCTCCTCCAGGTCGCGCAGGCGCACGCGCGCGCCGTTGATGAGGTACTCCGACTCGCCGCTGCGGTACACGCGCCGCCCGACCTCGACCTCGGTGAAGTCGATCGGCAGGCGGCGCGAGGTGTTGTCGATCCGCAGGACGACCTCGGCCATGCCGAGGCTGCGCTTCGTCTCCGAGCCGCCGAAGATGAGCTCCTCGCCCTTCCTCGCGCGCAGGTGCCGCGGGTTCGTCTCGGCGAGGACCCAGCGGATCGACTCGCCGAGGACGCTCTTGCCGGATCCGTTCGGGCCGATGATCGCGGTGATCCCCGGCGCGAACTCGATCGTCGTCTTGTTCATGAAGGACTTGAAGCCGACGACCGTCGCGGTCCGGAGGACGGCGTTCGGCTTCCCCGCCCCGCCCTCGATCACCTGGAGCTCACTCGTCACGACCAGCCGACCTCCTCGAGCAGCTTCGAGGCGGCCGCCTCTTCCGCTTCACGCTTGGACCTGCCTTCGCCCTTCGCCACGCGGCCCGCGGCCTCGACCTCGATGACGAAGTCGCGGCTGTGCTCGGGGCCGCGCTCCTCGACCACCCGGTACACCGGGAGCGGGTGGCGCTCGGCCTGCGCGCGCTCCTGCAGGACGCTCTTGGCGGACTTGCGCGGGGCCGTGTCGGTCGACTCGATCTCGTCGTGCATCGCGCGCAGGATGACGTCGCGCGCGGCCTCGAACCCGCCGTCCACGTACACCGCGCCGATGACCGATTCGAAGAGGCTCGCCGCGAGGCCGATGCGCCCGCGCCCGCCGCTCGCCTCCTCGCCGGCGCCGAGCCGGGCGCGCTCGGGCAGGCCGAGCCGCTTGGCGACGGTCGCGAGGCTCTCGCCGGAGACGACGCGGGCGCGGAGCGCGGTGAGCTCACCCTCGCTCGCGCGCGCCGACCGCTGGTACAGCTCCTCGCCGACGACGAGGTCGATCACGGCGTCACCGAGGAACTCGAGGCGCTCGAAGTCCGCCGCGGCCTCGTCCGGGTGCTCGTGCACGTACGAGCCGTGCGTGAGCGCCGTCTCCAGCAGCTTCGGGTCCTCGAAGCGATGGCCCGCGACCCCGTCGTTCACTTCCCTCCACAAGCAAGGAGGCAGCCGCCCATCGGGCTGCTGCCTCCCCTGGATCGCCTATGTCGCTGTACCGGATGCTAGCGGGTCAGGACGCGGACTTCTCCTCGATATACTCCATCGCGTCGCCGACGGTCTTGATCTTCTCGGCCTCTTCGTCCGAGATCTCCATCCCGAACTCTTCCTCGAGGCTCATGATCAGCTCGACCAGGTCGAGAGAGTCGGCGTTCAGGTCGTCGACGAAGGAGGCCTCCGGCTTCACCTCGGCCTCGTCCACGCCGAGCTGCTCGACGACGATCTTCTTCAGGCGCTCGTAGGACGGCTTCTCCGCCAAGTGCTCCTCCTCGTCCCGGGCCGCTCCGCCCGGGCAATGCCCGCGCAAGTGTCCCCGCCTGCCTGAAGTGCGTCAATTCGGGCTCCCGCGGCACCGAAGCGCGGCCCGCCGCGTTACGAGGGACGTGATGCGGCGCCGGCGCGCTCGCGGTCGCCGCGACAGCCGCGCAGCCGACACCGAGCCCGTCGTGGCCGCCTGTCGTCACGGCGAGCCCGATCCCCGCACCGAGGACGACGTTCGACTCCGCCGGGAGCGACTTCCCCGCCGGCCTGCGGATGACGACCTCATGGTCCGTGGGCGACGTCGCTCCGGGAATGCTCCGCTTCCTCATCGAGATCGGCGGCACCTCCCGCTACAGCCCGAGGTTCACGCTCGACGTGTTCCAGCGGAGTCCGAAGGACGGCAGCGAGTTCGGGCTTGTGCGCATCCCGCTGACGGTGCGCTAGCCCCTCTCGTCCTTCCCGCCGACGGCGGTCGCGAGGACGCCGTTCACGAACTTCGCCGACGCCTCGCTCCCGAACAGCTTCGCGAGCTCGACGGCCTCGTCGATGATCACGCTCGCCGGGGCATCGCCCGCGTAGCGCAGCTCGTACAGCGCGATGCGCAGGACGTTGCGGTCGATGCGCGGCATCTGGTCGATCGGGAACTCGGGCGCGAGCTCGCCGATCTCCTCGTCGAGCTCCTTGCGGTGCTCCGTGACGCCGCTCACGATGTCCCAGGCGAACGCCCCCGCGGTCTCGTTCAGCCCCGCGCGGAACACGCCGCGCTCCCACGTCTCCTTCGCGTCGGCGCCGCGGTTGAGGTCGATCTCGAACAGCGTCTGGAGCGCGAGGCGGCGGGCCGGATGACGGCCGCCCCGCGGCTCACGCCGCCGCTGCACCGCTGCCGATGGCATCGATGAGCCGCGACGCCACGGCGCGCTCGGCCACGTCGATGGCGAGGCGCATCATCCGCGCCCGCGCGCGCCCGTGGGTGACCACCGAGACGCCGTTCGCGCCGAGGAGCGGTGCCGACACATAGGGCTCGTAGTCCATCGCGCGGCGGAAGGTTCGAATGCCCGGCATGGCGATCGCGCCGGCAACCTTCCCGAGGGGGCCGCCGAAGATGTCGCGCCCGATGCCCTCGGTCATGACGTCGAGCACGCCCTCCATCGCCTTCGCGACGACGTTGCCGGTGAAGCCGTCGGTGACGACGATGTCGGTCGTCCCGCGCAGGATGTCGCGGCCCTCGACGTTGCCGAAGAAGTTGATGCCGGCCGCGCTCCGCAGGAGCGCGTGCGCTTCGAGCTGCGTCCTGCCGCCCTTCTCGGGCTCCTCGCCCACGTTGAGGAGGCCGACGCTCGGCCGCGCGATCCGGTGCACCTTCTCCATGAAGCGCGACGCCATCTGCGCGTACTGCAGGAGGTTGTGGGCCGTCGCGTCCATCGTCGCCCCCGCGTCGAGGAGGCACGCCGGGCCGCTCTTCGTCGTCGGCAGCATGCCGCACAGCGCCGGCCGGTCGATGCCGCGGATGCGGCCGAGGATGAGGAGGGCCGCGGCCATCGTCGCGCCGGTGTTGCCGGCGGACACGACCGCGTCGGCCTTGCCGTCCTTCACGAGCTGCGTGGCGACGCCGATCGACGTGTCGCCGCGCCGGCGGAGGGCGCTCGAGGGGTGCTCCCCCATCTCGACCACCGACGACGCGTGCACGATCTCGAGGCCGGAGCCGCGCAGCCGCGCCTCGTCGCCGACGAGGACGACGTCGGCGGTCCCACCCTCGCTCCTGTACAAGAGCGCGCCCCGGACGATCTCGTCCGGGGCGTGGTCGCCGCCCATGGCATCGATCGCGATGCGCACGCTAGGCGGGTCCCGGCGCCGCCCTCTTCGTCTTGATCGTGATGATCCGGCGGCCGCGGTACGTGCCGCAGCGCGCGCATGCCTCGTGGGGACGCTTCAGCGTCCCGCACTGCGGGCAGGGCGTGAGCGCCACGGCCTTCAGGGCCAGGTGGCTGCGCCGCTTGCCCTGGACGGCGTGCGAGTGCTTCTTCTTGGGATGACCGGCCAACGGGGACTCCTTAAGAGGGGTGTTGCGCTCCTAGTGTCCCACATCAACCGTCGCCGGCCTTGAAGCCCCGCAGCGCGGCCCAGCGGTCGTCCGCCGGCGCCTCGTGGTCGTGCGGCGACTCGTTCAGGTCCTTCCCGCAGACCTGGCAGAGGCCCCGGCAGTCCGGCCGGCACAGCGGCGCCTGCGGCGTGGCGAGGATGACCTCCTCCCGGAGGAGGGGCGTGAGGTCGACGTTGAAGTCGGGGCCGATC
Organism: Chloroflexota bacterium; assembly: GCA_016875795.1. GTDB lineage: Bacteria > Chloroflexota > Limnocylindria > P2-11E > P2-11E > JACPOT01. The sequence continues at coordinate 4,325 of VGOU01000080.1, forward strand.
GTCTTCGAATCGGGGGGCGGCTCGCGCATCGGCGCGCCGGAGTCCACGGTCAGCGTCGCGTAGTACTGCTCCGCGAACGTCGCCTCGACCTCCGACTCGATCGGCCGCAGGCACCGGACGCACTGCTGCGACACGCGCGCGCGGGCATCGCCCTGGAGGTACGCGCCGGGGTTCGTGTGCGTCGCCTTCACGTCGGCGTCGATCGCGCGGATGTCGGCGTCGAGGAGGTCGGCGTTGTCGCCGCGCGGGTCGATGGGGTCCTCCGCGACCTTGTACGCGACGCTCTCGCCCATCGGCTGCTTCAGCAGGTGTCCGAGGTTCACCCGCATGACTCAGGCCTCCGCTGGTGCGGGCTTGCGCTCCTCCAGCATCTCGAGGCTCCTCTTCACGATCGAGAGCGTCTTGTCGAGGTCACCCTGGAGCCGCAGGAGCACGTCAGCCGCGTATTGGTCCGCTCCGCGCATCGTCTCCTCCGCGCGCTGCTTGGCGCGCGCCTCGATGCCGTCCGAGCGCGCCTCCGCGTCCCTGAGGATGGAGGAGTCCTGCAGGAGCAGTGCCGCCTGCTCCTGCGCGGCCGCGATGATGCGGTCGGCCTCCTCGCGCGCGTTCTGGAGGACGCGGCCACCCTCCTGGTTGATGCGGCGTGCCTGCTTGACCTCTTCGGGGATGGCGACGCGCAGCTGGTCGATGAGGTCGAGCAGCGCGGCCTGGTCGAGGACGACGTTGTTCGTCATGGGCAGCTTGCGGGCGTTCACGGCGAGCGTCTCGAGGCGCTCGACAAGGAACTGCATGTCCACTGATGCGTCCCTCCCTACCGGCTCGCGGCATCGTATCGCAGGAAGAGGAGCGTCTCTTCCCCGATCGCCTTCTCGCGCTCGACGCGCGCGGCGGCCGGCACGGCCGGCGGGTGCTTGCGCAGGACCCGCGCGACGACGAGCGCCTCCGCCGCGAGCGCGCGTGGCAGGCCCTCGTGAGCGAGCGTGGCCGACAGGAGCTCCTGCGCCGCGAACGGGGGGTCGCAGAAGACGAGGTCGTACGGGCCGCCGCCGCCCGCGGCGAGGTGCCGCAGGACGTCCGCGGCGACCACGGTCGCTCGCCCGCCGAGCCCGAGCGCGGCGACGTTCCGGCGGATGGCCGCCACCGCGGCGCGGTCCTTGTCCACGAACGTCGCGCGCGCGGCCCCGCGCGAGAGCGCCTCGATCCCGAGCGAGCCGGCGCCGGCGAAGAGGTCGAGGACGCGGCTGCCGACGACGACGGGGTCGAGCATGGCGAAGAGGCTCTCGCGGACGCGGTCGGTCGCCGCGCGCGTCGTCGCCGCGGACGGCTGGACGAGCCGCCGACCCTTCAGCTCGCCGGCGATGACGCGCATCAGGCGTACCCGTAGCGGCGCCAGAGCTCGTCGACCGCGGCGCGCAGGCCGCGGTGCTCCGCGCGCTCGAGCTCGGGGTCCGCGGCGACGATCCGGTCGGCCTCCGCCGAGGCGTCGTCGAGGAGGCGCGGGTCGATGTCCATGAGGTCGACGACGCGGAGCTGGTCGGCGAAGCCGCTCTGCTCCTGACCCAGGAACTGCCCCGGGCCGCGGATGGCGAGGTCGCGCTTCGCGAGCTCGAAGCCGTTCAGCGGCCGCTCGCGCCCGCCGTCCTCGATGCGCTCGGTCATCGCGGCGAGCCGGTCGGAGTCACGCTTCGGGCTGACGAGCACGCAGTACGAGCGCATCGTCCCGCGGCCGACGCGGCCGCGGAGCTGGTGCAGCTGCGCCAGGCCGAAGCGCTCGGCGCCGAGGACGACCACGACCGTCGCGTTCGGGATGTCGATGCCGACCTCGATGACGGTCGTCGCGACGAGGACGTCGATCTCGCGGTCGCGGAGGCGCGTCATGACCGCGTCGCGCTCCTTCTGCGGCATCCGGCCGTGGACGAGCCCGAGCCGGACGCCCTGCAGCGGGCCCTTCCGCAGCTCGTCGTGCATGGCCACCGCACTTGGATCGAAGCCGCTCTCCTTCGCGTCGAAGAGCGCGCCCGCGGGCGCGCCGCCGGGATCGTCCGCGGGATCGATGCGCGGGCACACGACGAAGGCCTGCTCGCCGCGCTCGACGCGCGTCCGCGCCCACGGCCAGATGCGCGGCAGCGCGTCGGGCGTGCGGACCTCGGTCGTGATCTCTTGCCGGCCCGCGGGCATCTCGTCGAGGATCGACACGTCGAGGTCGCGATGGAGCGTCTGCCACAGCGTCTGCGGGATCGGCGTGGCGGTCGTGAGCAGGACATGCGGGTACACGCCCTTCTCCCGGAGAGCCGAGCGCTGCGCGACGCCGAAGCGGTGCTGCTCGTCGATGACCGCGAGCGCGAGCCGCCGGAAGCGCACGCCCTCCTCGAGAAGCGCGTGCGTCCCGACGACCGCGCCGGCCGCGCCGGTCGCCAGCTCGTCGAGGATGCGCGCGCGCTCCGCTCCGGTGACGCTCGAGGTGAGCTTCGCTATGCGCGGGCCGCCCCCGCTGAAGAGCGCCTGCAGCGTGGCGAGGTGCTGCTCGGCGAGGAGCTCGGTCGGGGCCATGAAGGCCGACTGCGCGGCGGACGCCTCCGCGATGCGCATCGCGAGCGCCGCGATGACGGTCTTGCCCGCCCCGACGTCGCCCTCGAGGAGGCGCGACATCGGCACGCTCTTCGCGAGGTCGGCGCGGATCTGGCCGAGCGAGCGGCGCTGCGCCCCGGTGAGCGAGAAGGGCAGCTCGCCCACCCAGGCCTCGAGCGACGCGTCATCGACGGCGAGCGGGATCGCCTGCGCCTCGGCCGCCCAGCGCGCGCGGCGCTGCGCCGTCGCGAGCTGGAGGGTGAGGAGCTCGTCGAAGGCGAGCCGCCGCCGCGCGCGGAAGAGCGCCATCGGGTCGTCGGGGAAGTGCACCTGCGTGAGCGCCTCGACGATCGTCGGCAGGCCCTGGCGCGCAAGGACGCCCTCGGGGAGCGGGTCGGGGACGTGGGGCACGAGCGGCGCCGCGACGGCCTTGCCGTGCCGGCCGCGCGCGCCCTCGACGGCGGTGTGCAGCCAGCGCCGCAGGTGGCCGTCCTTCAGCCCCTCGGTGAGCCGGTACACGGGCACGATCCGCCCGGTGTGCACGGCCTCCCGGTCGGCGGGTTCGATCTTCGGCTGGCTGAACACGAGGCCGCGCCCGAGCCAGCGCACGTCCCCCGAGAGCCGCACGACCTGGCCCTCCGGGAAGCTCTGCTTCACGAAGGAGCGCCCGAACCACGACGCCCGGACCATCGACGGCCGCCCGTCCTCCTCGAGGAGCTCCGCCTCGGTGAGCACCTGTCCGCGCGCGGTGCGCCGCTGCGTGATGCGGCCGAGCTTCGCGATGGCGGTCTGCTTCTGGTCCGCGACGAGCGAGCGCAGCGGACGGATCTTCGAGAAGTCCTCGTAGCGCAAGGGCAGGTGCCAGAGGAGGTCCTCGACGGTGCGGATGCCGAGGTGCTCGAGCGCCTTCTCCGCGTCCGGCCCGACGCCGTACAGCGTCGAGACGCCGGCGGTCAGCAGGCTATTCGGCCTGGACGATGAACGGGTAGTGGGGCTGGCCGCCACGGCGTACCTCGACCTCCGCGCCCGGCACCGTCTCGCGCAGGCGCTCCGCGGCGCGCTCGGCCACCTCGTCCGGCACGCCGTCGCCGGCATACAGGGTCGCGATGCCGACGCCGTCGAGGCCGCCGGCCGCCGCGGCGAGCGCGTCGACCTCGTCGTCGCCGTGCGCGACGAGCTTCCCGTCGAGGAGCGCGATGGCCTCGCCGCTCCTCACCGCGACGTCGTCGATCGTCGCGTCGCGCGTGGCGCGCGTCACCTCGATGCTGTGGGCCGCGGCGAACGCCTCGCGCATGCCCTCGATGACCTCGGCGGCCGGCCGCATCGGGTCGAACGCGACGAGCGCGGCCATCCCCTGCGCCACGCTCCGCGTCTCGAGGACGTGCACGGTCGCCCGCGCCTGCTCGGCGGCGGTCCGCGCCGCGAGGATGACGTTGCGGTCGTTCGGCAGGAGCACGATCTCCTCGGCGTTCGCGTCGTCGATCGCCTTCAGCAGCTCACCGACCGACGGGTTCATCGTCGCGCCGCCGCGCAGCGGCGTCGCGTACAGCGACAGCGCGACCTCCGCGAACCCGTCGCCCGGCACGACGGCGATCGTCGCGAGCTTGCGCGGCGGGGAGCGCAGGACGATGCCCGTCGCGCGCTCGTGCTCCGCCACCATCTCGTCGAAGTCCTCGACGAGCCGGTCATCGATGGTGCCGGCGGACTCGCCGATGGCGATGATCGTCTCGGGCTTCGCCGCGTGAGCGTGGACCTTCACGAGCTGGTCGTCGCCGACGACGAGGACGCTGTCGGCGCCCGCCTCGACCATCTCGCGGCGCAGGTCGTCCGGCTTCCGCGTCGGCGACGCGATGAGGTACTGCACGCAGTGGCCGCCGGTCCAGGAGGCGACCTCGCTCGCCGTCGCGGCCGCGGCCGCCCCTGCCGCGCCCGGGCGCCGCAGGCGCGGCATCTCGACCGCGGCCGCGGCCCGCTC
>VGOU01000081.1 GCA_016875795.1 Chloroflexota bacterium
GCGCTCGCGACCGTCGCGCTGCCCACGAGGGACACGACGACCGCCGCGGTGACGAGCGTGCGGACGATGAGCGGCGCGGGCGCGGCGAGGGCGGAGAGGACGTCGTACGCGCGGTCCTCGAGGCGCCCGGCGAGCGTGCGCCGCAGCGGCCGGACGCCGCCGAGCACCTGCCGCCGGATCCGGCTGCGCTGCTCGTCGTCGAGGTCCTCCGGGCCGCGGGGGCGCCACCGGCTTCCCACCGGTGGCTCAACGGCCCGCCTGCTCGCCCGTTACCTGGCCCGGGCGAAAACGCGAGGCCCGGCACCGCAGGGGAGAGGCGGTGCCGGGCCTATGAGGCAGGAGGCACCCAGCGGGCGGGCCGGGCGCCGACCTGACGTGTGGAAGTGGGTCAGCTACACCCGGTGGTCTCTCCGCAGTTCTCGCACTTGTGGCAGGTGCCGTTCCGCACGGTCAGCCAGCCGCAGCGCGGGCAGGGAGGGGCGTCCGGCGTGGAGTTCATCCGCCGGATCCCGGGTGTCGCGGTCGTGTCGCCGTTCGACGCCGTCGTGGCGTCGCTCGCCATCGGGACGAGCTTCTCGAGCAGCGCGAGCTGCGGGGTCGCCGCCACCTCGGTCGTCTTCACCAGTCCGAGCGCCTCGCGGGCGTCCGGCGAGAGGAAGCGGTACCCGAGCCAGCGGAACACGTAGTCGACGATGGACTTGGCGAAGCCGATCTCGCTGTTCCCCGTCCAGCCGCTCGGCTCGAAGCGCATGTGGCCGAACTTCTCGACGAGGTGCGAGAGCGGGACGCGGTACTGGAGGAGGAGCGACACGCTCGTCGCGAAGGCGTCCATCATGCCCGAGAGCGTCGAGCCTTCCTTCGCCATCGTGACGAACAGCTCGCCGGGCGTGCCGTCATCGAAGAGGCCGACGGTGATGTACCCCTCGTGACCTTCGATGGAGAACTTGTGGGTGAGCGAGGCGCGGGTGTCCGGCAGGCGGCGGCGCTCGACCGGGACGTGCTGGACGACGACCCCGGCGACCTTCTTCGTGTTCGCGTCCTTGTCGCTCGTCGAGACCGGCTGCGTCTTCTTGCTGCCGTCGCGGTAGATCGCGATCGCCTTCACGCCGTGCTTCCACGCCTGGAGGTACGCGTCCATGACGTCCTCGACGGTCGCGTCCTCGGGGAGGTTGACGGTCTTGCTGATGGCCCCGGAGATGAACGGCTGGACGGCGCCCATCATCTTGATGTGCCCCATGTGCGAGATCGAGCGCGTCCCGCCCGCTGAGCGGAAGGCGCAGTCGAACACCGGGAGGTGCTCGTCGCGCAGGTCCGGCGAGCCCTCGGCCGTGCCGGCCTTCTCGATGTAGGTGGCGATCGCGTTCGCCTGCGTCTCGGTATGGCCGAGGCGCGCGAGCGCCGCGGGGACGGTCTGGTTGACGAGCTTCAGCATCCCGCCGCCGACGAGCTTCTTGTACTTCACGAGCGCGATGTCCGGCTCGATCCCGGTCGTGTCGCAATCCATCATGAAGCTGATCGTCCCGGTGGGGGCGAGCACCGTCGCCTGCGCGTTCCGGTACCCGTGCACCGCGCCGAGCTGGACGACGTCGTCCCACACCTTGCGCGCCGCCGACAGCAGCGGCGCGGGGACGAGCTCCGACGCGATGGCGTGCGCGGCGTCGCGGTGCTTGTGCATGACGCGGTCGTGGCCCGCGCGGTTCTTGGGGTACTCCTCGTACGTCCCCACGACGGCGGCGATGCGAGCGGACTGCGCGTAGGACTCGCCCGTCATGACGGCGGTGATCGCCGCCGCGACGGCGCGGCCCTCATAGGAGTCGTACGGCAGGCCGCGCGACATGAGGAGCGCGCCGAGGTTGGCGTAGCCGAGCCCGATCTGGCGCATCGCGCGCGCGTTGCGCGCGATCTTCGGCGTCGGGTACTCGGTCGAACCGACGAGGATCTCCTGCGCGGTGAAGACGACGTCGACGGCGCGCTTGAAGCGCTCGACGCCGAACTCGCCCGACGCTTCCACGAAGCGCATGAGGTTGAGGCTGGCGAGGTTGCACGCGCTGTCGTCGACGTGCATGTACTCGCTGCAGGGGTTGCTGCCGTTGATGCGGCCGGAGGCCGGGCAGGTGTGCCAGTCGTTGATCGTGGTGTCGAACTGCATGCCCGGGTCGCCGCATTGCCAGGCCGCCTCCGAGATCTCGCGGAGGAGCTGGCGCGCGCGCACCGTCTCGAACGTCTCGCCGATGACGACCGCCTTCAGCGGCCACTCCGCGTCCGCCTCGGCGCTGCGCATGAACTCGTCGGTCGCGCGCACCGAGTTGTTCGCGTTCTGGAACTGGATCGACTGCCACGCCTCGCCGTTCAGGGACATGTCGTAGCCCTGCTCGCCGAGGGCCCAGGCCTTCTTCTCTTCCTTCGCCTTGCACCAGATGAACTCGCGAACGTCGGGGTGGTCGGCGTTCAGGACGACCATCTTCGCCGCGCGCCGGGTCGTGCCGCCCGACTTGATCGAGCCGGCGACGGAGTCGGCGCCGCGCATGAAGGACACCGGGCCGGAGGCGAGGCCGCCGCCCGAGAGCTGCTCGCGGCTCGAGCGGATCGTCGAGACGTTGATCCCGCTGCCCGAGCCGCCCTTGAAGATGACGCCCTCGGTCTTGAACCAGTCGAGGATCGAGTCCATCGAGTCCTCGACCGAGAGGATGAAGCAGGCCGAGGCCTGCTGGCGCGCCCCGGGCACGCCGATGTTGAACCAGACGGGAGAGTTGAACGAGGCGTGCTGGTGCACGAGGAGCCAGGTGAGCTCCTGGGCGAACACCTCGGCGTCGCCGTCGGACGCGAAGTAGCCGCCCTCGACGCCCCAGCGCGTGATCGTACCGACGACGCGGTCGATCATCTGCTTCACGCTGCGCTCGCGGTCCGGCGAGGAGAGCTTGCCGCGGAAGTACTTGGAGGCGACGACGTTCGTGGCGGTCTGCGACCAGAACGCCGGGACCTCCACGCCCCTCTGCTCGAAGACGTTGCCGCCGTCGCCCGGGATCACCGCGTCGCGAAGCTCCCACTCGACCTCGTCGTAGGGATGCACCCCCGCGCGCGCGAAGGTGCGCTGGAACGTCACGCCACGGGGTGCCTCGGGAATCCGCGCGTCTCGGCTGATCTCGGCGATGGCCATCGCTCGCGCCTCCTAGACCCTTCTCTCCTCGCCATCCCCGGCAGCTAGATACTGCGTCCGACCGCCCGTCGGGCACAACATCTAGTGGTCGGGCCGCGAAATATCGGCCTCCCGGGCGGACATGTCAAGGCCACGAAAGCGGTCGACCCCTCTCGCGGCGGGAACAGCCGGGCTCCCGCGGGGCCGCTAGGCCGGCAAGGCCTCCCGGACGCCCTGAAGGGAGGTCACGAACTCGCCGACGCCGCCGCGGAGGTCGGCCTCGGCGATGTTCAGGGGCGGGATGAAGCGGACGCACTGGTCGTGGGAGCCGCAGGTGATGAGGAGCACGTTCCGCTCGAGCGCGGCGGCGGTGACGGCCTTCGAGGTGGCCTTGTCGTCGAACTCGACGGCCACCATGGCGCCGATCCGGCGGATCTCCCGCACCCGGGGGTCGCGGCGGATCGGGGCCAGCTCCTCTTCGACGATCCGGCCGACGTCCTCGGCCCGGTCGACGAGGCGCTCCTCCTTGATGACCCGGAGCGTCGCGAGGCCTGACGCGCACGAGACCGGGTTGCCGCCGAAGGTCGAGCCGTGAGTGCCCGTCGGCCACTGCTCGTGCAGCGCGCGCGGCGCGGCTACGGCGCCGAGCGGCAGGCCGCCTCCGAGCGCCTTCGCCAGCGTGACGATGTCGGGCACGACGCCCATCCGCTCGATGGCCGTCCAGCCGCCGCTGCGGCCGAAGGCGGTCTGGATCTCGTCGCTCACGAGGAGCGCGCCGATGCGCTTCGAGATCTCGCGCAGCGCGCGCAGGAACGACGCCGGTGCGGGGACGTAGCCGCCCTCGCCGAGCACCGGCTCGATGACGAACGCGGCGACGTTCTCGGGCGGGATCTCGTGCTCGAGCATCGCGAGGGTCTCGGCGACGCAGTGCGCGGCGCAGGCCTCCGCGTCGTGCGCGGGCGCGATCGGGCACCCGAGGGGGTACGGGAAGGGCGCGACGTGCACCTCGGGGAGGAGCGCTCCGTAGCCCTTGCGGTACGCGGCCTTCGACGTCGTGAGCGTCGCGGCGCCGGTGGTGCGGCCGTGGAAGCCGCCGCGGAAGACGATGATCCCCTCGCGCCTCGTGACCTGGCGCGCGAGCTTGATCGCGCCCTCGATCGCCTCCGCGCCCGAGTTCTGGAAGACGAACGTGTCGATGCCGTGCGGGAGCACCGCGGCGAGGAACTCGCCGAGCGCGATGTTGGCCTCGTACTTCGCGACGCCGCTGGAGATGTGCATGAGCCGCGAGGCCTGCTCCGTCACGGCCTGCACGACCCTGGGATGCGCGTGGCCGACCGCGGTCACCGCGATGCCGCAGGTGAGGTCGAGGATGCGCCGCCCGTCCGTCGTGACGAGCCAGCTCCCCTCACCCCGCTCGATCGGGAGCCAGGTGTAGTGCCCGAGGACCGGCGAGAGGACCCTCCTGCCGCGCTGCTCGAGGCTCACGCCAAGGAGTGTCGCAGGCCCTAGCGGGACGCGCCCGCGAGCAGCTCCCCGATGCGGTCGAGCAGCGCCGAGGGGGCGGCCGGCAGCTCGAGGACCCCCCCATCGCCCGGGGCGCGCGCCGCGATCGGCACCTGGTCACGGTCGTAGGTGGCGATGAGGATGGGCAGCGACCCCGTCCGCGCGTCCCGCCGCAGGTAGGCGGCGATGGAGTGGGAAATTGGATGGCGGCCGCGCCAGGAGCGCGATGGCAGGCCCTCTACGCGGCCTGCCGGCCGACGTTGTACCGCGCCGCGGCCCTTTTGGTCGGGGAGGGCGAGGCCGAGGGAGTGGTCCAGGACGCGTTCGAGCGCGCCATGCGGGAGCCCGACTTCTTCAGGGCAAGGCGCCCGCGCCGCCGGTCGAGGTCGCGCCGGCCCAGGTGCGCCTGCGCGTGGGGATGAACTCGCCGGCGATGATGAGCGTCACCGACCCCGACCGCCGCACCGCGGGCCAGACTGCGAGCGGCGCGGTGGACCGGATCCCCGGCACCGCCGTCACCGGTCCGCAGGACCACCCGCGGATCGTCGAGGTGAGCGCGCCGCGCGCGGGCGAGCGGGGGATCGCGGTCCAGCCGAAGGGCGGGGGCGGCCCGCTCTAGCTCATCCTCAACTCGATCGTCGGCGTGGACGGGGCCGCGCCGCTCGTCGACGACAAGGGGGTCATCACGAATACGATCGCCGAGGGCCAGCGCCTGGTCACGCGGATCCGCATCCTCGAGGACGGCAAGGCGTCGAACTTCGCGCCGATGGAGCAGACGACCACGACGCGCGCGGGGACGGGGCTGAAGCAGGACCAGAAGACGACGAGCGCCGTCCTCCCCCAGGCACGTCTGTTCGCGCCCGCGGTCGATCAGATCGCGCCGGGCAGCGGGCGCATCGTCGAGGCCGGATCCGCCCTCGAGATCAGGACGACCATCAGCTCGACCTTCGGGTTCGCCACCGATCCGAACGCCATCGTCACGGCCGTCACCATCGGCGGCCGCTCGATCCCGATCCGCGGCCTGAACTTCGAGCAGGCCGGCGCGGTGCTCCGGATCAACGCGGAACTGCCGCGCGACCTCGCGGGCGGCCCGCAGACCCTCATGGTCTGCGTGACCGACCTGGCCGGCCTCGTCGGCTGCTCGTCGGTCGAGATCGTCATCCGGCCGGCACCGACCGCGTCGCCCTCACCCACGGCGACGCCCACGCCGACGCCGCCCGGCAAGGGGGACCCGCCGGGCAAGCCCTGGCGGGTCACTGCCCCCGGCTCGCGCGGATGTCGAAGACCTGCGCGATGAGGTTGTCGACCGGCGCATGATCGTCGGTGAGCACGATCTGGCGGCCCCGCGCCATGTACTCCCGCAGGCGGTCCGCCGGCATCACCGCGCTCGCCTTCGTCGCCGACGTCCACGGTCCGTCGAACCGCGCGAACGCGTCGAAGTCGACCGGTGATGCGGACGCGACGACCACGTACGTCCCCGGCCCGCCCTGCTCCCAGAGCGGCCCGAGCGCGACGACGTACACGTGGTCGAAGGCCTGCCGCAGCGTGTTCAGCGACGCGCGGAGGAACTCGCCGCGGTCGAAGTCGTCGATGATGTTCGCCATCAGGACGCCGTCGGGCTTCAGCGCCCGGCGGACCATCCGGTCGAACTCGAGCGTCGTGAGGTGGTACGGGATGGCGACGTCGTTGAACGCGTCGCCGTACACGATGTCGTAGCGCCCTTCGGGCTGCTCCTCGATGAGCCACAGCCGCGCGTCCCTGTTGAAGGAGGCCAGGCGGGGGTCGTCCGGGACGTCGAGGTGGTGCCTCGCGACCTCGGTGACGGCCGGGTCGATCTCGACGACGTCCACGTCGGCGTTCGGGTACGCCGCGATGAGGTAGCGCGGGAACGTGTAACCGCCCGCGCCGATCGCGAGCGTGCGGAAGCGGGCGCGATCGCGCGCGTGGAAGTCCGTGAGCTCCTGATAGACGCGCTCGTAGCCGTAGCCGATGAACGTGGGATCGTCGAGCGCGACGTAGCTGTGGACGAGGTGGTCGAGCGCGAGCGACTTCACGGTGAAGCCGTCGATGGTCTGCTCGTAGATCTGGATGCAGTAGTAGTTCGACTCCTTCAGGCAGGGGGCCGCGAACGCGGGCATCTGGTAGCGCACGAAGCCGAGGAGCGCGAGCGCGAGCACGACGAGGGGCGCGGCGCGCCGCCGCTGCCACGGACGGGCGATGAGCGCGCCGAGGGCGATGAGCGCGGCGGCGACGGCCCAGACGATGGCGCGGGTCCCCATGAGGTCGATGAGGAAGAAGCCCGTGGCGAACGTACCGGCGATGGCGCCGACCGTGGAGACGGCGTAGATGCGGCCGACGGTGGAGCCCGAGCGCGCGAAGTCCTCCAGGGACAGCTTGATGACGACCGGGGAGATGGTCCCGAGGAGCGCCGTCGGGAGGAAGAAGACGACCGTCGTGTCGGCGAGGATCCGCAGCATGAGCGGCCAGCCGCGCCCGAGCTGCGTGTCGATCACCAACTCCGTCGCCGGGAGGATCGCGAGCGAGAGCGCTCCCGAGACGAGGAAGAGCACGCCGAGCGTGAGCGAGCTCGGGTACCGGTCGGCGATGCGGCCCCCGGCATAGTTCCCCGCGGCGATGCCCGCGAGGCAGACGCCGATGATGCTCGTCCAGGTGTAGAGGGACACGCCGAGCCACGGCGCGAGCATCCGTCCGGCGATGAGCTCGATCACGAGGGTGCAGAAGCTCGCGACGAACACGATGAGCGACGCGGCGATCGGGTGACCCACACGCATGCCGCCGGATCATATGAGCGCGTGTTAGCGTCTTGCTCCGAGGAAGGGACCGGGCTCGACACCGCGCCGCTCTGACGCCGGTCCCAGCTGCGGCCCGCCGGGTCTCCCCCACGCCGCCGCGGTGTCCTCGGTGGCCTCGTGGTCTTAGCGGTCGGCTTCGCCTTCCTCCTCCCCGCGCCGCGCATCCAGAACGCCGGGCCGGTCCTCTTCCTCGCGCTCGGCGGGGCGTTCGCCGCCGCGTACGTCCTCGGCTACCGCCAGTTCGTGTACCTCGTCCCGGGCGCGATCCTCATCGGGCTCGGCTTCGGCCTGCTCGTGCCGGCGATGTTCGATCTCGGCCGCACCGCATGCCCGTCGTGCTCATGCTCGTCGGCGGGTACCTCCTCATCGAGCCGACGACCCGATGACCGGGCCGAACGAGGAGTTGATCCCCGAGCAGGAGCAGGACGTCATCCGTGCGGTCCGAGCGCGCCACCCGGCCCGAAGAATGAGGCGCGGCTCACGTGGCGAGGCCGACGAGGAGGTCACGCTGGAGCCGGGCGAGGACCGCGATCGCGCGGCGGTCGCCCGGCGAGGGCAGGTTCCGCCGCCGCCACCGGAGGAGGGCGCCGGGCGCGCCGGCGTCGCGGTACCGCTCGAGCGCGGCGTCGAATCCACTCATCCCACCGTCGCCGCGCGCGAGCGCCGCGTCGACCATGGCCTCGGTGAGGCCCGAGAGGATGGTGACCGCCGGCGCACCCATGCCGGGAGGATCGCACAGCGGTGGACCTGCCGCATCGCCCGCGCGGATGGATCGCGCTACGCGATCCGGCGTAGCTAGCGGGGCTGCTCCGCCTCCTCGACGAGCATCACGGGGATGCCGCCACGCACGGGATAGCGCCGGCCGCACTCCTGGCAGATGAGCCGGTCCCCCTCCTCACGCACCGGGGCGTGATCGACCGGGCACGCGAGGATCTCGAGGAGCTCCTTGTCCACGGGCATCGAGGGGATCGTACGACCCGCCGCCGACCGCCGCGAACAGCGGGAGGAGGGCGAAGTAGCTCTGGAGCGCCCGCCACCCCAGCCAGAGCGGGGTGAGCGGCGCGCCGAGCGGCCCTCCCGGGACGGCGCGGCGCGCGGCGTACAGGCCGAGCGCGCCGAGGTAGGCGGCGCCGGCGAGCGCGAGGTAGGCGGGGCGCGGGATGAGCGCGCCGAGTCCCGCATCCGCGAGGAGCTTGGAGGCGCCGACGCCCCACGGCTCGTGCGGCTGCAGCGCGGAGTCGAGGAGGCCGCCGACGACCGCCGCGGGGGCGGTGAGGAGGAAGGGCGCGTGCGGCGCGAGCGCGACGGCCGCCGCGGTCGCGCCGCGGGCGAGCGCTTCGCGCGCGCCGCCGC
>VGOU01000082.1 GCA_016875795.1 Chloroflexota bacterium
GCTGGGTCGTGTTCGTGGCGCTCGCGTTCCTCTACTACGCGTACTACGCGCTCGCGACGGCCGCGTGGATCGCCGCCGCCGTCGTGGCGCTCGGCGTCCTCGCCGCGACACCGCTCCAGGGCCGCCGCTTCGGCGTCCCCGGCCTCGTGCTCGTCGCGGCCCTCGCCGTCGCGGTGCCGCTGTGGTCGTTCGTCACCACCCCGCCGGCGCAGCAGGTCGCGCGCGCCGGCTCGTTCCGCCTCATGACCTACAACATCCATCAGGGCTACGACGACGCGAACTCGCCGTCGCTCGACCAGATCGCCGAGGTCATCCGCGCCGAGGACCCCGATGTCGTCGTCCTCCAGGAGGTCGCGCGCGGCTGGATGATCACGCACCAGGTCGACACGCTCGTCGTCCTCGCCGAGCGCCTCGGCATGCAGTACGTCTTCGGGCCGGCGATCGGCGACGCGTACGGGAACGCCGTCCTGTCACGCCTGCCGCTGAGCGACGTGCGCTACGTCACCTACCCGCGCGAGGCGGCGCTGCGGCACCAGCCGCGCGGCGCGATCTTCCTCAGGGTCGCCGACGTGCTCCTCATCGCGACCCACCTCGACCACATCGGCGGCGCGACCGACGTGCGCCAGAGGCAGGTGCATAAGATCCTCTCCGAGTGGGACCGCTCCGGTCCGACGCTCATCGTGGGCGACCTGAACGCGCTCCCCGGGTCGGCCGAGCTCGTGCTGCTCTTGCTGGCAGGCTTCCGCGACCTCGCGAAGGACGCCGGCGCGGACCAGCCGACCTCGCCGGGCAAGGATCCGGTGGACCGCATCGACTACGTGTGGGGGACCGGCGTCGCAGGCTCGCAGGCGCACACGGTGGCGACCTCGGCCTCGGACCATCGGCCCGTCGTTGTGAACGTCACGCGGCGCTGAAGGGCGTGCGGCCGAGCTGGCGCGTCCTGTGAACGTCCACCGCCTCTTGACCGCCGTTGAGTTCGCGAAAGCGTTCGGCCCCTGACTCGGACGTTCGTACACGCCGGGATCCTCGACGCTCGGGGTGCTCACGACGACCGACGGCCAGGAGGGCGGATCCGGGAACCCCGGCGTCGCCGCCGGGATCTACTACGACTCGCAGAACGGTCTGGTCCACACGCTCCACTACCGGTACGACCGCCGCGGCCGGGTCCTCAAGCTCCGCGCGTTCCGCGCGAGCGACCTCGCGCAGGTGTACAGCGCCGACGCCATCAACGTCGCGGGCGCCGGCTGCTGCGGAGCATCGGGATCGCTCCTCTCGAGCGCGGGGATGGCCGGCGATGCGTCGGATACCTTCTTCTACGCGGGCGCGAGCGGCTCGAGCGTCGGCGTCGTGCGCGTCGTCGCCGGTGCGGCGGGCTGCACGAGCCAGACCCAAGAGCGTTCCATCGTGCTGGATGGCTCAGGGGGGATCGCGGTGCGCGTCATGGGGTCAGGAGGCGGGCATGCGCACTACTGCCGGATAGGCATTCCGGGCAAGGAGACCTTCGCCGTAACCGGCGAGCCCTCTGTAGACCGCGCTCTGACCCACATCCCTATCTCTGAGGGGTCGCTACGCGACATCCTGCGAATCGTCGCAAGCATCAAGGGGGCTGCCCGATGAGTCGAGGATCGGCACTGGACGACTTGTGGGGTCCGACCCTGGACGTCACTTCGTTCGATGTGTCCACCCAAGACTAGAGCTTGGAACGCGAGTGAGAGATACGTCGAGTGGCGACGCGGTGCACACATCGGAGTTCGTCGAGGTCGGTGACCCGCACTTCAAGAGTTCGATCCCATCGCCTTGGGAGCATGCGGAGGTTGCGGAGATTCGGTCGGGCACGCTAGGGGAGCGGATCGTCGCAGTCCTGATCCTCTGGTCCGAGCAGGCGGAGCTTCGCGTCGTCTGCAAGCGGCTGTTGCTCGATGGGCGACCACTGCCATCCGACAGTTCAACGTAGACTGCGTTAGAGCCGCGGCGCTTCCCCGCGGGTGAGGGAGGCTGCCATCGCGCCGCAGTTCGTCCACCTGCACGCGCACAGCGAGTACAGCCTTCTCGACGGCCTGTCGCGCATCCCCGACATGGTCAGGCGCGCGAAGGAGCTCGGCATGCCCGCGCTCGCGCTCACCGACCACGGCGCGCTCTACGGCGCGATCGACCTCTACGCGAGCGCGACCGCGGCGGGGATCAAGCCGATCATCGGCGTGGAGACGTACGTCGCGCGCGGCAGCCGCTTCGACCGCGACGCGCGGATCGAGGGCCACGGGCGCCCCTTCCACCTCGTCCTGCTCGCGAAGGACTTCGACGGCTACCAGGCGCTCGTGCGCCTCGTCACGGCGGCGCACGTGGAGGGGCATTACTACCGCCCGCGGGTGGACAAGGAGATCCTGCGCGCGAGCGCGGGGCACCTCATCGCGCTCTCGGCGTGCCTCCAGGGCGAGGTCTCGCGCGCGATCCAGGAGGAGGGCCTCGACGCCGCGGTCGCCGTCGCGAACGAGCACCGCGAGATCTTCGGCGAGGGGAACTACTTCCTCGAGCTCATGGACCACGGCATCCCGGAGCAGCGCGAGGTGAGCGCGGGCCTGCGCGCGGTCGCGAAGCGGACGGGGATCCCGCTCGTCGTGACGAACGACCTCCACTACGTCCACGCCGAGGACGCCGAGGCGCAGGACGTCATGGTGTGCATCCAGAGCGGCAAGACCATCGACACGCAGGACCGCCTGAAGATGATCGACCACCCCGAGCTCTGGCTGAAGAGCGCCGAGGACATGGCCGCGCTCTTCCCGGACGACGGCGCGGCGCTCGAGAACACGCTGCGCATCGCCGAGATGGTCGACATCCAGCTCCCGCTCGGGCAGGCGCGCCTGCCGCACTTCCCGCTCCCGCAGGGCCGCACCGCCGAGGAGCAGCTGCGCGCCATGGCCGAGGCCGGCGTCACGCGGAAGTACGGCGCGATCACGCCCGAGCTGCGCGCCCGCCTCGAGCACGAGCTGCACATCATCAAGGAGACGGGCTACTCGGGGTACATCCTCATCGTCCAGGACTTCATCCGCTTCGCGAAGGAGCGCGGGATCCTCACCGCCGTGCGCGGGTCCGCGGGCGGGTCGCTCGTCACGTACGCAATCGACCTCACCGACATCGACCCCATCCGCTACGGTCTCATCTTCGACCGCTTCCTCAACCTCGAGCGCTTCACCCAGCCGGACATCGACGTCGACTTCATGGACACGCGGCGTGACGAGGTCATCCAGTACGTCACGCAGAAGTACCGCGCCGACCGCGTCGCGCAGATCGTGACGTTCAACACGATGCTCGCGCGCGCGGCGGTGCGCGACGTGGCGCGCGTGCTCGGGATGCCGTACGGCGACGCGGACCGCGTGGCGAAGGCCATCCCGTTCGGGTCGACCCTCGACGAGGCCCGCGAGATGGTGGCGGAGCTGCGGCAGCTCGAAGAGGATCCCCAGGTCGCGCGGCTCCTCCACCTAGCGGGGAAGGTCGAAGGCCTCGTGCGCTCCACCGGCACGCACGCCGCCGGGGTCGTCATCACCCGCGAGCCGCTCACGGAGCTCGTGCCCCTCGAGCGCTCGAAGGGGAACACCGAGGCGATCCAGGTCCAGTACGAGGACAAGGCCCTCGAGAAGCTCGGCCTGCTGAAGTTCGACTTCCTCGGGCTCGCGAACCTCACCATCCTGGACCGCGCGCTCAAGCTCATCGAGCGCAAGCGCGGCGTGACCATCCGGCGCGAGGACATCCCGCTCGACGACCGGCGGACGTTCGACCTCCTCGCCACGGGCGAGACGACGGGCATGTTCCAGCTCGAGTCGGCGGGCATGCGCCGCTACGTGAAGGAGCTGCGCCCCGACCGCGTCGAGGACGTCATGGCCATGGTCGCGCTCTTCCGCCCGGGGCCGATGGACTGGATCCCCACGTACATCCGCCGCAAGCGCGGCCAGGAGCCGATCACGTACGACCACCCCGCGCTCGAGCCGGTCCTCCGGGGGACGTACGGCGTGCTCGTCTACCAGGAGGACGTCATGGCGGTCGCGCAGGCGCTCGCCGGCTTCTCGCTCGCCGAGGCCGACGTCCTCTGCTACACGATCCGCAAGAAGATCCGCGAGAAGCTCGACGCGCAGAAGACGAAGTTCATGGCCGGCGCGCACCGCAGCGGCGTGCCGATGGACGTCATCGAGAAGGTGTGGACGAACTTCGAGCCGTTCGCGCGCTACGGGTTCAACCGCGCGCACGCCGCGATCTACGGGATGATCGCGTACCACACCGCGTACCTGAAGGCGAACTACACGCCCGAATACATGACCGCCGTCCTCCTCACCGAGATGGGGAACCCGGAGCGGGTCGCGATCGCCATCGCCGAGTGCCGCCGCATGGGCATCGAGGTGCTCCCGCCCGACATCAACGCGAGCGACCTCGGCTTCGACGTGCAGGGGACGACGATCCGCTTCGGCCTCGGCGCGGTGAAGAACGTCGGCGAGGCGGCCGTCGAGGCGATCCTCGAGGCCCGGCGGAGCGGTGGCGCGTTCCGGTCGCTCGACGACCTGTGCCAGCGCGTCGACCTGCAGCGCGTGAACAAGCGCGTCCTCGAGTCGCTCGTCCGCTGCGGCGCGTGCGACGCCTTCGGGCCGCGCCTCGCGCAGACGGAGAAGCTCGACGCGATCCTCGCCACGGCGCAGCGCGAGCAGCGCGACCGCGCGAGCGGACAGGTCGGCCTCTTCGACATGCTCCTCGCGCCCGCGGACGGCGGCCGCATCGAGGGCCCCGAGGCGCCGCGCCGCGAGCTCCTCGGCTGGGAGAAGGAGCTCCTCGGGATCTACGTCTCGGTGCATCCGCTCCAGGAGTTCAGCGCGAAGATCCCGCCGGACCTCGTCGTCACGTACCTCGCGGAGCTGAAGGAGGCCGGCAGCGACCTCGTCACCGTGGCGTGCGTTGTCACGACCGCGCGGAAGCACATCACGAAGAACAAGCAGCTCATGGTCTTCGCCCAGGTGGAGGACCTCACCGGCTCGGCCGAGATCACGGTCTTCCCGCGGACGTACGAGGCCACGCACGACGTGTGGAGCGCCGACGAGATCCTCCTCGTGAACGCGCGGGTGGAGCAGCGCGACGACGCGGTGCAGCTGCTCTGCGAGGACGCGGTGCGGTTCGACGACAGCGGCGCCGCGCTCATCAAGGCGAAGCTCGAGGAGCGCCGCGCGTACCTCGCGCGGAAGCAGAAGTACGCGCCGTCGCCGCGCAACGGGAACGGGAACGGCAACGGGTCCGCCCGGCCGGTCTCGCCGCCTGTGCCCGCGTCGGAGGCTCCGCCGATCCTCGTGCGCTTCCGGGCCGCGCTCGACTACGAGCGCTCGATCGCGCTCTTCCAGCGGATCCAGGTGGTGCTGCAGAACAACCCCGGGGCGTCGCCCGTCGCCCTCGAGCTGCCTCGCGAGCAGGGCGTGCCGCGGCGGATCCCGACATCATTCCGCGCGCATGCTTCGGACGACCTCGCCTCGGCGATCGAGCGGGAGGTCGGTGACGTCGTGGAGGTCATAGTGGGGGCGTGAACCCCGACGACCTCATCTCCGTCGTGGCCCAAGAGCTGAAGACCCGCTCACCCCGCTGAAGAGCGTCGCCCAGCTCGTCCGCCTGCGGATGCGCAAGGCCCGCAGCGGCGAGAAGCCGCTCGACCCTGACGCGCTCGAGAAGAGCCTCGCGACGATCGAGCGCCAGGTGGACCGCATGGTCCGCCTCGTGACCGACCTCCTCGAGGTCTCGCGCATGGGGCGGGGGACGTTCCAGCTCCCCCGCGCCGGGTTCGACCTCGCCGCGTCCGTGCGCTCGGTCGCGCAGAAGTGACGGAGGCGACGGCGGAAGAGGGGCGGCACGGCATCGACGTCGACGCGCCGGCCGCCCTCCCCGTGAACGGTGACCAGGCACGGATGGAGCAGGCCCTCCACGGGCTCATCGGCAACGCGGTGAAGTTCTCGCCGCGCGGTGGGCGGATCGGCGTCCGGCTCGAGGCCGGCCCCGATGAGGTCTGCCTCACCGTGAGCGACGAGGGGATCGGCATCCCCGCCGACGAGATCGGCGCGATGGGCGGGAAGGCGTTCGTGCGCGGCCGCCGCGCCGAGGGCTACGCCGGCGTCGGAGCGGGCCTCTACCTCGCCCGGCTCATCGCCGAGGGCCACTCTGGCCGGCTCGGGCTCGCGAGCGGCGGCGAGGATCGGGGGACGACGGCCGAGCTCATCATCCCGCTGTAGCGATCGGGCGCGCGGTGCCGGAGGAGGGACTCGAACCCTCACAGGCTTTCGCCCAGCCGCTCTTGAGGCGGCCGCCGATACCAGTTTGGCTACTCCGGCGCTCGATCGATTGTCCCGCATCGGTCGCCGCCTGAACAGCGTCAGCGGCCGGGGCGCAGCTCCACGGCGTCGCCGCGGCGGATCTCGATCGCGTCCGCCGCTCGCGCGCCGTTCATGGCGATCTCGAGGTGCCCCGCGCTGTTGATGAGCATCGCCACGTCACCCTCGGGGATCTGCTTGTAGTACTGGACGACGCGGTTGACGAGGACGTTCCCGGCGCCGACCGTGAAGGCGCCCTTCGGGACCATGTCGCGTGGGATGTCCGTGACGACGTTCCCGAAGCGGTCCACGTGGATGGCGTGGCCGATGACGCCGTCCGCGGTGCGGCCCGGGCGCGCGATCGGGAGCGGGATGATCGAGTCGATCGCGTCGCCGACCTCGCGCAGCGGCGTGCCCGCCGCGAGCGCGGCGGCGATCGGGACGAAGATGTCGCGCCCGTGGAAGACCGGGCTGATGGGGTGCCGCCAGAGCGCGCGCACGGTGAGCTCGACCGCGAGCGCATCGCGCGCGTCGCCCGGGTCGCGCGTGACGATCTCGAGGAGCCCGTTGTCGGGTCCGACGGCCTGGCGCCCGCGGATGCGGATGCCGATCGGGCGCCGGTCCGACCCGACGCCCGGGTCGACGACGGCGGCGACGACGGTCCCGGGCGGGAGGTCGCGCCACGCGGCGGCGAGGGTCCAGGCGCCCTCGACGATGTCGCCGGGGGTGACGTCGTGGCTGATGTCGATGATCTGCGCCTCGGGCTGGTACTCCAGGAGGACGCCCTTCATCGCCGCGACGTAGTGGTCGCGCTCGCCGAAGTCGCTGAGGAGCGCGAAGACCGGCCGCGGCATCAGGACGCCTTCCGCAGGTCGGGCAGCGTCCGCAGCGCGTCGTCGACGAGCGCGCGCGGCCCGATGATCACCTGGCGCTCGTCCCACGCCGCGTCCTCGCCGGTGCGCAGCGAGATGACCGCCGCGCCGGCCTCCCGCGCGACGAGCGCGCCGGGCGCGATGTCCCACGGGCCGAGCGACCAGTGCGCGAATAGGTCGAAGCGCCCCGCCGCGACGTAGGAGATCTCGAGCGACGCCGAGCCGAGCGCGCGCAGGCGCACCGCGTACTTGTGCAGGAGCTGGAAGCGTGCCGGGATGGTGACGACGAATGCCTGCGAGAGCTTCGTCACCGCGGAGACCGCGATCGGGTCGCCGTTCAGGCGCGCCCCGCCCCCGCTGTGCGCGCTGAACGTCTCGCCGAGCCGCGGCGCGTGGATCGCCGCCGCGCGCGCCACCCCGTCCTCCACGTACGCGATCGCGACGCAGTAGAAGGGGAGCGCCTTGCTGAAGTTCAGCGTCCCGTCGATGGGGTCCACGACCCAGAGCCGCTCCGCGCGGCGGACGGCCTTCACGGTGCCCTCCTCGGCGAGCACGGGGATGGTCCGGTCGTGCGCGGCGAGGCGCGCGATGACCGCGTCCTGCGCGGCGTGGTCCGCCATCGTGGCGAAGTTCGCCTTGCCGCCCTTGCGGGTGTGGATGCCCACGGCGGCGACGTCGATCGAGTCGCCCACCGCGCGGGCCGCGGCCGCGGCGACCTCCGCCAGCCGGGCGTAGCGCCCCGCGGGCATCATGCGCGGTGATGAGCGGCGCCACGTCAGGGTCATCGGCGCGATAGTGCAACAGGAGGGTGCGCCGGGCGCGGATCTCCTGCGCCGCGCCCGCGGCGGTGACGGGCGCGCCTTCGAGGAGCTCGCGCGTGAGGCCGAGGCCGGCCTGTACCGCCACGTGCTGCGCATCGTCGGCAACGCTCAGGAGGCGGAGGACGTGGTCCAGGACGCGCTGCTCTCCTCGTGGAAGTCGCTCGCCTCGTTCCAGGGCGGCTCGTTCCGGGCGTGGGTGTTCCGCATCGCGACGAACCGCTCGATCGACCGCATCCGCGCGCGGCGCCGCCGCGGCGAGCTCCCGCTCGAGCCGCCCGAGGGCGCCGAGGCCGAGTGGGCCGAGCCCGCGGCCGAGGGCGCCGACCCCGTCGAGATCGCGAGCCGCAGCGAAGCCCTCGCGGCGGTCGAGGAGGCGCTCGAGGCGGTCCCGGCCGAGCAGCGGGCCGCCCTCCTCCTGCGCGACGTCGAGGGCTTCTCCTACGAGGAGATCGCGCACATCACCGCGGCCGAGGTCGGGACGGTGAAGTCGCGCATCCACCGCGCGCGCCTCGCGGTGCGCAACGCGCTCGTGCGGCGGGGCTGGATGGGATCGGCGGGGTGAGGGAACCGATCAGCGCCGCCCATCGTCTGAAGGGGAGTGACGAACGTGCACGTCGATAGCGACCTGTCCGCCTACCTCGACGGCGAGCTCGCGCCGGCGGACCGCGCGCGCGTGGGCGCGCACCTGGACGGCTGCGACCGCTGCCGCGCGCGCCT
>VGOU01000083.1 GCA_016875795.1 Chloroflexota bacterium
GTCGCCGACGTCCCGATGGCGCCGTCGCGCACGACCGCTCCCGACGGGTCGATCCTCGAGTCGACGAGCGGCAACCACGCGCTCATCGAGACGCTCCGCCGCTGGGGCATCACGTTCTACGCGGGCGTGAACGGGGGAGGCCTCATCCACGTCACCAAGTACCTGCAGCCGGCGTACGACCTCTCGCAGGTCACCGACGGCCAGCCGCGGATGCTCACGATGGGGGAGTACGTCGCCGGGTTCGCCCCGCTCGGCTACTACCTGGCGAGCGGCAGGGTCGCCGGGTGCATGGCCACCACGGGCGCCGCGACGAAGCTCGCCGCGAGCGGCATGAGCGACGCGAAGCTCCACAACATCCCCGCGGTCTACGTGTGCGCGCTCAACTCGACGATGTCGGTGGGCAAGGCGCCGCTCCAGGACGTGAGCGAGCACGGGATGAACATCGTGCCCCAGCTACGGGCGGAGCTCGGCGAAGGCTGCATCGTCATCGACGACATCGACCGGCTCGAGGCGGGCCTGCGCCGCGCGCAGCGCCTGCTCGCCGAGTGCAAGCCGGTCGCGTTCGCGTTCCACCCCGACGTCCTCTCGAAGGACGTCGAGGTCGACGTGCCGCGCGTCGCCTGGCGCCGCGACTTCTCGGCCAACGACGTCGACGCGTTCCTGGCGCACTTCCCGCGGACCTCGCGCGGGCGCCGGGTCATCCTCTACGTCGGCGCCGAGGCCGCGCGCTGCACCGGGATCGAGGAGCTCACCACGCGCTTCAGCGAGGTCCTCCGCGCGCCGACGGTGTGGTCGGTGAACGGCGCGAACGCCGTCTCGGCGAAGAACCGCTACGGCTACGGCTACATCTCCTTCGGCGGCAACGACCGCGCCATGGAGCTGTGGCGGAGCGTCGGCGCGGACGACGTCGTCATCACCCTCGGCTTCGACCCCGGCGAGTACTCGCTCAACCTCGGCCGCATCCCGGCCGGGCAGGTCTGGCACTTCACCGACCTGCGCGACGCGTACGGCCACGTGAACGGCGACTTCCGCCACCGCGTCGACGGGGACTACCAGCTCGTCCGCGGCGACATCGGCGCGGCCCTGGCCGAGGTCCTCTCGCGGCTCGACCCCGCGAGCCTGGCGAACGCGGCGCAGCCCCCCGCGCCGGCAGCCTTGAACACGCGGACGATCTCGCGCGACGTGCGCGAGGGCGCGGTCGACTTCTACGAGTTCTACGAGCGCATCCACAAGATGTGGCGGCCGAACAGCATCGGCTTCGACGACGTCTGCATCGCGTACAAGGACCGCCAATACGTCACGCAGCGCCCCCACCCGGACATCCGCTTCCACACCACCCACGACGGCTCGGCGATGGGCGGCGCGTTCGGGCTCGGGATCGGCGCGAAGGCCGCCGATCCGGGGCTGCACACCTTCGTCTTCACCGGCGACGGCTGCTACCGCCTGTTCGGTGGCGCGCTCGCGGATGCCGCGGCGTTCGACCTGCGCCTGTTCGTCGTGAACAACGGCGTGTACGGCATCGTCGACAAGGGCCTCGAGGTCGTGGTGCCCGAGGTGAAGAAGCCGCGGTACCACAGCAAGCTCCCGCAGATCGACTTCGCCATGGCGGCGAAGGCGCACGGCTGGGATGCCTACCGCATCGCGCCCGACCTCTCGAACCTGTCCGAGGTCATGGACGCGTGCTACGAGACCGAGGGCCGCTCGATCCTCGTCGACCTGCCCGTCGACGCCGACCAGCTCATCGGCATCAACCCGCGGCTGCACAACCTCACGACGAAGACCTACCTCTAGGAAGGAGAGCGAGATGGCTGACATCAGATACGAGGCCGACGTCGACCCGCGGGCGCTCCAGGGCGCCACCATCGCGGTCATCGGCTACGGCAGCCAGGGGCACGCGCACGCGCTGAACCTGCGCGACAGCGGCCACCAGGTCGTCGTGGGACTCGCCGCCGGCAGCAGGAGCTGGGCGAAGGCCGAGGCCGAGGGCCTGCAGGTGCGCGAAGCGCGCGACGCGGCGCGCGGCGCCGACGTCATCGCCCTCCTCGTCCCCGACCAGCACCACCGCGCCGCGTACGAGCACGCCATCGCGCCGTTCGCCGGCCCCGGCCGGACGCTCGTGGTCGCGCACGCCTTCTCGGTGCACTTCAAGACGATCCAGCCCGCGGCCGGCATGGATGTGGTGCTCGTCGCGCCGAAGGCGCCCGGCCACCGCATGCGCGAGCTCTACGTCGAGGGCCGCGGAGTCCCCGCGCTCTTCGCCGTCGCCCAGGACGCGAGCGGCCGCGCCGAGCGCACCGCGCTCGCGTACGCGAAGGCCGTCGGCTGCGCGCGCGCCGGCGTCATCCGCACGACCTTCGCCGAGGAGGTCGAGACCGACCTGTTCGGCGAGCAGGCCGTGCTCTGCGGCGGCGTCTCCGAGCTCATCAAGGCCGGGTTCGAGACGCTCGTCGAGGCGGGCTACCAGCCCGAGGTGGCGTTCTTCGAGTGCCTGAACGAGATGAAGCTCATCGTCGACCTCATGTACGAGGGCGGGCTCTCGTACATGCGCTATTCGGTGAGCGACACCGCCGAGTTCGGCGACTACACCTCGGGGCCGCGCGTCATCGACGCGCGCGTCCGCGAGACGATGCGCCAGGTGCTCGCCGAGGTCCGCGACGGCACCTGGGCGCGCAAGTGGATCGCCGAATACGAGAAGGGCGCGCCGACGCTCAGGGCGACGCGCTCGCGCGAGCAGCAGCAGCAGCTCGAGCAGGTCGGCAGGCGGCTGCGGGCGATGATGCCGTGGCTGCCGAAGAAGGGGATCGCCATCGAGGCCGCGGACGCGGCGGCGCCGGGAGGGGCGGCCGAAGCGCCCACGCGACAGGAGGTGCGGGCATGACCGAGCAGGAGCGCGACAAGCTGTCCGCGCGGCTCGACCGTCTCGGGATGCGCATGGAGGGGGAGAAGCTCTCGCGCGCCGCGGCGATCGTCCGCGCGCACGGCGGCGACAGCGACGCCATCGGCGACATGGCGCTCATGTCGATCTGCGTCGAGGCCTACCGCCATCCCGAGAAGGAGACGCTGAAGGTCGTATGACCGCCGAGCCTGCCATCGCCCGGGCGGCTTCGCCGCTCGAAGCCGCCGGACGCGACCAGCACGGCTCGTTCGTCGACGAGACGTTCCAGATCATCGCGCGCCACCCGCGCGCCGCGGACATCGTGTCGTTCGCCGCGGGCGCTCCGGCGGCCGAGGCGCTGGCGCTCGCGCGCGCCGACGAGCTCATGGCCGACGTCCTCGCGCGCGACGGCATGCGCGCGCTCAACTACGGCGTCACCGAGGGCGAGGCCGAGCTGCGCGAGATCATCGCGGCCGACGCGCGGGCCCGCGGCATCGACGCGAGCGCCGACGACGTCATCGTCACCGCGGGGGCGCTCCAGGCGATCGACCTCGCCTGCCGCGTGTTCCTGCGGCCCGGCGAGATCGTGGTGAGCGGGTCGCCGTCGTTCGCCAACGCCCTCTCGGCGTTCCGCAACCACGGCGCGCGCGTGCTCGAGGTCCCGCAGGACGACGACGGCATCGACGTCGCCGCCGCGGCGCGCGCGCTGCGCCAGCGTGGCGAGCGCGTCGCGCTGTTCTTCGTCGTGCCGAACTTCGACAACCCCACGGGCACGACCCTGTCCGACCAGCGCCGCGACGCGCTGCTCGACCTCGCCGAGGCGCACGACGCGGTGGTCATCGAGGACGACCCCTACGCCGCGCTGCGCTACCGCGGCGCCGACCTCGCGCCGATGGCCGCGCGCGTCCGCGACCGCGTCATCCACTTCGGCTCGTTCTCCAAGACGTTCCTCCCGGGGATCCGTGTCGGCTGGTGCATCGCCGATGTCGGGACGATCCGCCGGATGGCCGCGGCCAAGCAGACGATGGACTCCTCCACCTCGACGCTCGGGCAGCGCCTCGCGATCGCGTTCCACCGCCGTGGTCAGGTGGCCGAGCACCTCGCCGCTCTGCGCCGCCTCTACGGCGAGAAGCAGGCCGCGGCGCGGCGGGCGCTCGAGCGCGAGTTCGCCGACACCCCCGCCGTCTGGAACGATCCCGACGGCGGCTTCTACTTCTGGGTGCGCACCGGCGTCGACGGCCGCGAGTTCCTCGACGCGGCGCTCGACGAGGGCGCCGCGTTCGTCCCCGGCGAGGCCTTCACCACGACGGGGTCCTGGCGCGAGGCCATCCGCTTCTCGTACTGCGCGCCGACGCCGGAGCGGATCGGCGAGGGCGTGCAGCGCCTGCGCCGCGCATACGACCGTGTCCGCGCTCGCCGTTAATACCGGCACCACGCTCGCCGCGAAGGTCTGGGAGCGGCACGTCGCACGGCGCGCCGAGGGCGAGCCCGACCTGCTCTACGTCGACCTGCACCTCGTCCACGAGGTCACTTCTCCCCAGGCGTTCGACGGGCTGCGCCTGGCCGGCCGGCGCGTGCGGCGCCCCGAGTTGACGCTCGCGACGATGGACCACAACACCCCGACCGACGGCCGCGAGCCGGACGAGCTCTCGCGGGCGCAGATCGAGGCGCTGGTGCGCAACTGCGAGGACTTCGGGGTGCGCCTCTATCCGCTCGGGTCGCCCGACCAGGGGATCGTCCACGTCATCTCGCCGCAGCTCGGGCTCACCCAGCCGGGCATGGTCATCGTCTGCGGCGACAGCCACACCTCGACGCACGGCGCGTTCGGGGCGCTCGCCTTCGGGATCGGCAGCACCGAGGTCGAGCACGTCCTCGCGACGCAGACGATCGCGCAGGCGCGTCCGGCGTGGATGGCGGTCACCGTCGAGGGCACCCTGCCCGCGGACGTCTCGGCGAAGGACGTCATCCTCGGGATCATCGGCCGCATCGGCGTGAGCGGCGGCGCCGGGGCCGTCCTCGAATACCGCGGCTCGGCCATCCGCTCGCTCTCGATGGAAGGGCGCATGACCGTCTGCAACATGTCGATCGAGGCCGGCGCGCGGGCGGGCATGGTCGCTCCCGACGACGTCACCTTCGCGTACCTGGAAGGAAGGCCGCACGCGCCGCGGGGCGCCGCCTGGGAGCAGGCGCTCGACGGCTGGCGGGCGCTCGCGACCGACCGCGACGCCGCGTTCGACCGTGAGGAGCGGATCGACGCGCGCGAGCTGCGGCCGTACGTGACGTGGGGGACGAACCCCGCGCAGTCGGCGCCCATCGACGGCATCGTGCCCGACCCCGACGGCCTCGACGAGCCGGCCAAGCGCGACGCGGCGCGGCGCGCGCTCGCGTACCAGTCGCTCGCGCCGGGCACGCCCATCCGCGACATCGCCGTCGACGCCGTGTTCATCGGCTCGTGCACGAACGCGCGGATCGAGGACCTGCGCAGCGCGGCCGCGGTCGTCGCCGGCCGGCGCGTGCGCGGCGGGGTGCGCGCGATGGTCGTGCCGGGGTCCGCCCGAGTGAAGGAGCAGGCCGAGCGCGAGGGGCTCGACCGCGTCTTCCGCGAGGCCGGGTTCGAGTGGCGAGCGGCGGGGTGCTCGATGTGCCTCGGGATGAATCCCGACGTGCTCCGCCCGGGCGAGCGCTGCGCGTCCACCTCCAACCGCAACTTCGAGGGACGCCAGGGGCCCGGGGGCCGCACGCACCTCGTCTCCCCGGCCGTCGCCGCGGCGACGGCGGTGAGCGGCACGTTCGCCGCGCCGGCGGATCTGCGCTGATGGACCCCGTAACGCACATCGCCGGCCGCGCGCTGCCGCTCGCGCGCGCGGACGTCGATACCGACCAGATCATCCCAGCGTCGTACCTCAAGCGGCTCGGGCGGACCGGCTACGCCGACGGCCTCTTCGCCGCCTGGCGCCACGACGGGGCATTCGTCATGAACGACCCACGCTACGCGGGCGCGGCCGTTCTCATCGCCGGCGCGAACTTCGGCTGCGGCTCCTCGCGCGAGCACGCGGCCTGGGCGCTGCGCGACGCGGGCTTCCGCGCGGTCATCGCGCCGAGCTTCGCCGACATCTTCCGCTCGAACGCGCTCCGCAGCGGCGTGGTCCCGGTGCGCCTCGCGGCCGCGGAGGTCGCAGGGCTGCTGGACGCGGTCCGGCGCGAGCCGGCGACGGAGATCGAGATCGACGTCGAGCACGGGCGCGTGCGCGTGCCCGCCGCGGGGATCGACCGCGCGCTCGACCTCGACCCGTTCACGCGCTGGCGCCTCGCCGAGGGGCTCGACGACATCGCGCTCACGCTGCGTAACGAGGCCGACATCGCCGCGTACGAGGCGCGGCGCGACGCCTGGCTGCCGCGCGTCGCGGGGAGGGCCTGAGCGTGGGACAGAAGATGCCGCACACGGCGTACCGCCCGTTCCTGCCGCTCGAGCGCGGACTGCCCGACCGCACCTGGCCCGACCGCCGCATCGCGCGGGCGCCGGTGTGGTGCTCGGTCGACCTGCGCGACGGGAACCAGGCGCTCATCGACCCGATGGACCCCCCGCGCAAGATGCGCCTCTTCCAGACGCTCGTGCGCATCGGCTTCAAGGAGATCGAGATCGGCTTCCCGTCCGCCTCGCAGCCGGACTTCGCCTTCACGCGCCAGCTCATCGAGGAGCGCCTCATCCCCGACGACGTCTGGATCCAGGTGCTCACGCAGTGCCGGCCCGAGCTCATCGAGCGCACCTTCGAGGCGCTGCGCGGGGCGCCGCGCGCGATCGTGCACTTCTACAACTCGACCTCGGTCGTGCAGCGGCGCGTGGTCTTCCGCGAGGACAAGCCCGGCATCACGCGCATCGCCGCCGACGCCGCCCGCCTGTGCCGGTCGCTCGAGCGCACGCTCGCGGGGACGGGGATCCGCTACGAATATTCGCCCGAGAGCTTCACCGCTACCGAGCCCGACTACGCGCTCGAGATCTGCAACGCCGTCATGGACGTCATCGAGCCGACGCGCGAGCGGCGGATCGTCCTCAACCTGCCCTCGACCGTCGAGTGCTACACGCCTAACGTGTACGCCGACGTCATCGAGTGGTTCGGCCGGCAGCTGCGCGACCGCGACCGCGTCGTCCTCTCGCTCCACCCGCACAACGACCGCGGCACGGCCGTGTCGGCGGCGGAGATGGGGCTGCAGGCGGGCGCCGACCGCCTCGAGGGGACGCTCTTCGGCAACGGCGAGCGCACCGGGAACCTCGACGTCGTGACGGTCGCGATGAACCTGTTCAGCCAGGGCGTCGACCCGGAGCTCGACCTCAGCGACCTCGACGGGCTGCGCCGCGTGGTCGAATACGCGAATCGCATCCCGGTGCACCCGCGCCACCCCTACGTCGGCGACTTCGTGTACACGGCGTTCTCGGGGTCGCACCAGGACGCCATCAAGAAGGGCCTCGAGGCGCTCCCGCCCGGCGCGCCGCTGTGGGAGGTGCCGTACCTGCCGATCGACCCGAAGCACGTCGGTCGCACCTACGAGGCGGTCATCCGCGTGAACAGCCAGTCGGGGAAGGGCGGCGTCGCCTACATCATGAAGGCCGAACACGGGCTCGACCTGCCGCGGCGCCTGCAGATCGAGTTCTCGGGGCGCATCCAGAAGATCACCGAAGACACCGGGACGGAGATCACGCCCGAAGAGATGTGGCGCGCCTTCGCCGCCGAGTACCTTCCGGCGAGCCCGGCCGTCGAGCTGCTCGACCATGACACGCACACCACGCCCGAGGGCGCGACCGTCGAGGCGCGCCTGTCGGTCGACGGCGAGCGGCGGACGGTCCGCGGCAGCGGCAACGGCCCGATCGCGGCCTTCGTCGACGCGCTACGGAGCGAGCTCGGGATCGGCATCGAGGTCGTCGATTACGCCGAGCACGCCCTCAAGGCGGGCACGGACGCATCGGCCGTGGCCTACGTCGAGGCCCGCGGACCGGGAGGCCACGTCTGCTGGGGCGTGGGGATCGACACGAGCATCCTGTCCGCGTCCTTGCGCGCGGTGCTCGGCGCGGCCGTGCGCATGAGAGCGGTCGCGCGGGAGCCCGAGGCGGCCATCCCGACGCGATAGGGGTCAGCGCGCGGCCATCCGCCACTGCGCGACATTCCATGTCGGTACGTCCCAGGCGTTCACGGCGTAGCCGGAGACGCCGGAGCGGAACGCGTTGATGCGCGAGCGCTCGAACAGCCAGACCACGAGCGCCTCCTCGTTCACGATGCGCTGGACCTCGCGGTATGCCGCGCGGCGCTGCGTGGGGTCCAGCGTCGTCGCCGTTCGCGCGAGGAGCGCGTCGACCCGCGGATCGCACGAGCGCTCCCAATTCCCGCCGGCGCCGCCGTTCGCCTGCCGGGGGATCGCCGCGCAGGTGTGGCGCTGCGTCAGGTAGGCCTGCGGGTCCACGCCGCCGATCGTCCCGAGTCCGAGCTGCGCGAGGAGCACGTCGAAGTCGCCGCGCCGGCGCGTGCCGCCGCTCGCGAACGGCGCGGTGAGCACCTGCGAGGGCACGTTGCGGATCGTCGCGGCCACGCCGACGTCGCGCCATGCGTCGATGAGGACCTGCTGGATCCGCTCGCGCAGGCGGTTCCCCGTCGTGCTCACGATCTCGAGGGCCGCCCGCACGCCGCCCTTCCGTCGGACCCCGTCGGGTCCCGCCACCCAGCCGGCGTCGGCGAGCAGCCGGCGGGCGGCCTCGGGGTCGTAGGGCTCCTGCGCCAGGTCGCTCACCGCGGCCCACCCGAGCGGGATCTCCGTGCGGCCGGCCGTCGCGCGGCCGCCGAGCAGGCCGCGCACGATCTCCGCCTTCGGCG
>VGOU01000084.1 GCA_016875795.1 Chloroflexota bacterium
GCCGACCCGCGGGTCCGGGACCGTATCGCGAACGGCGATCCCCAATCGCTGCTTGGGCTCGACCCTGCCCGCGTCGCTGCGGAGTGCGACCGCCGCGGACTGAGCCGCGCGAGGATCTGCCTTGGCCTCGGAAGCCTAGTCTTCGCGACGCGCGGACCGCGCCCGTACGGTGATGAGATGGACAACCGGCGCGCGCGCCCGACCTAGGAGCCGGTCGCCCACCTCGGGTACGAGTGGCTCCGAGCCTTCTTCGCGGCGCCCGAGGGGCTCAACCCTTCACCACCCCGAGCGGACGCAGATGCACGACGGGATCGACGAGGTCCTGCTGATAGCGCATGACGCTCTCGATGTCCTTGTACGCCGCGCCCGCCTCGTCCAGCACGTCGCTCTCGGGAGGGCACATGAGGATGACACCCTCTCGTGCCATCACCGCGCGGATGTCCTGCGGGTTCTGCCGAGCGAACGCGCGGCGGCCCATGCGGCGGCCTGCCCCGTGCGAGCACGTGTTCAGCGCACGCGCGCTCGGGCTTCCGAGGCCGATGTAGCTGCCAGTCTGCATCGAGCCTGGGATCGTGATGCGTAGGCGCGCGTCGCCGTCGACCGTCCCCACAGCACCCTTGCGGTGAACGATGACATCGCGGTCGTCATGCCGCTCGAGCGCAGCGAAGTTGTGATGCGTCTCGATGCGCTCGCCGGGCGCGATCGGCGCACGAGACACGATCGCGTCCAGGCAGGTGGCCTCGATCCGCGCGCGTGACTCCTGGGCGAAGTCCATGGCGGCTCGCATGTCGGCCATGTAGTCGAGGCCGTCCCCCTCGCGGAGATCGAGGAACGCGAGATACGGGTCCGGCAGGGCGACAGACGTCCGCTCGCAGGCAGCGACTGCGCGCCGGTGGTAATGCTGACCAATCTAAAAGCCGAACCGTCGTGAACCCGTGTGCAGCATGAGCCACGCGCCGTCGTCGCCGTCAGCCTGGAGCTCGATGAAGTGATTGCCGGAGCCGAGCGTCCCGAGCTGGAGATCGGCCCTGGCCGCGATGGACATGCGCCGTCCGCGGTCCATCGATCCTGGGAGCGGACCATCCACCCATTCCAGCAGCGTCTCGCTGCCCTGCGCGCTTTCGTGACTTCCTTCCATGCCCCCGGCCGACCGCGGAATACCGACCGGAACCCGCTCGTAGATCTCCTCGAGCACCTCTCGCAGATGTGGCCGGAGATCCGCGAGGGATGTGGTTCGGTCCCGGATCCATGACGCTGACCCGCGGCAACGCCGCGATCATCGACCGCAGCCCCGAGCTACATCTGTTCGTCCGCGATCACGAGAGAAATCGATACGAAGGACCCTTCGCATGCGTCGACGTCGAGCAGGTGCAAGCCCTCAACAAGGGCACGCGGGAGGCAGCCCTCGTGTTCGTTCTGCAGCGCGTCACGGCGACCGAGGCAGGCGAGTTTTCGGCCGTTGAGCCCGGAGCGACCTCGCGACGACCCGTTGTCAGGCAGCCGATCAAGGCAGGCGAAATGCCGACTGTCTCCGCAGCAGGGCTTCCTGCCGATCCTGAGCAGCGACGTCTGCGACTTGAGAAGGCCCTCCAGTCACACAGGGAGATCGTCGAGACGCTTGCCGACGTCTTCGCCCGTTCGGGGGCCGCGTGCTCCGAGGATAGCAACAGCTACGACCTCCTCGTGGAGTGGCCGGACGGAACAGCCTTGCTCGTCGAAGCGAAGTCACTGAACGGCCCTCTCGGTCAGCGGGTTAGGCTGGCGATTGGTCAGCTCTTCGAATACCGGTACCGCGTTCGCTCAGACCTCGGCGTAACGCCGCAACTTGCCATAGCGACGAACAGGCAGATCGCCGACCCGTGGTTGGTGGAGTACCTCACAAGGGAACTCGGCATGATGCTGATTACGGTCGTTCCGGCGGGAGTCTTCGCGACAGGTGACTGGGCGGAGTCGCTGACTCGCCGCGTGCCCGCGCTCGTCACCCAGTCGCACCGATGGCCTCTTTGAGAACGACGAGCCACGTAGACTGGCCGCGCCCATGCCTGTGCCGGACTTTCAGACCTTCATGCTTCCGCTGCTTCGCGCCGCCGCCGACGGCCAGCCGCACCGAATGCGCGACCTGGTTCCTATCGTGGCGGACGAGCTCGGCCTCAGCGAGGAAGACCGGACGCTGCGCCTCCCGAGCGGGAACCAGACAACTGCGGAGAACCGCACATACTGGGCCGGCATCTACCTACGCCGAGCGGAACTGCTGACGTCGCCTGCTCGGGGCGCAATAGTCATCTCGGAAGAAGGTGCGCGCGTCCTCGCCACGAACCCCGCGCGTATCGACAAGACGTTCCTGAGCAGGTATCCCGCGTTCGTTCAATGGTTTTCCGGAGCGAGACAGGGCCTTCCGGCGGCTCCTGGTGCACCGGTGCCGGCGCTAGCGGTCGCGGGAGAAGGTTCGCCGGAAGATCGGATCGCGGACGGGTGGCAGGAACTTCGTAACCTCCTCGGGCGTGACCTGCTAGACGTTCTGAAGAGAGTCAGTCCGCGGTTCTTCGAACGCCTAGTCATCGACCTGCTTCTCAAGATGGGCTATGGAGGCTCGCGCGCGGACGCCAGTCGGCTAGTCGGCAAGCCTGGTGACGAAGGGATCGATGGGACTATCTCGGAAGACAAGCTGGGCCTTGATGTGGTCTACGTCCAGGCGAAACGTTGGGAAGGTGCCGTAGGCCGACCGGTGGTTCAAGCGTTTGCCGGCAGCTTGCAGGGGTTCCGTGCGCAGAAGGGTGTCTTCATCACGACGTCGCACTTCACCGCTGATGCGCGCGAATACGCTGGCCAGATCCAGAACAAGATCGTCCTAATTGACGGCGCGCGGCTCGTGGACTTGATGATCGAGCACAATGTCGGGGTCGAGACCGCGCGAACGTTTGAGTTGAAGAAGATCGACCACGACTACTTCGACGACGAGGCCGGGCCCGAGTAGTCCAGCCGCGAGTCGCGCACGGACTCGAGTTTTCAATGAGACCTCTGTCGCTACCAGGCCAGCGTGCGAGTCAACGCTCTGGCCCGGGAGCGGTCCGCATTCCACGACCTCGGCGCTCCCCCTACCACCAGGTATCCCACAGGAGCATGACCGAGTTACTGCCGCTCTTGCCCCAGCGGGTAGTACCGTTCCGCGGACTTAAGCAGCGCTACACGTCAACAGCCACTACTACAGCCACGGGCACGCATCGCCGTGAACCAGCCCTGACGAGCGCGCACACCTGCGCGCCTGTTCCTGCGATCCGCGCACGATCGCGTACGGTCACGCACAGGCGTTTGCGAACTGAAGAACCATGTGTCGCCGGTCCAAGTCCGGCCCTCGGCACAGACGGGGTCTTCTGGTACGTGGCCGTTCGGTAGCCCTCGCGCCTCGTCCGTGCGGCAGTTCCGCGCGTGAGGATGAAGGGGCAGCTGAAGGTCAGGACGCCGGCCGAGCACACCGCCGAGGTGGATGCGCGGCGGCGGCCGGACGTCGCGGCGCTCGATGCGCTCATCCGCAGGCACGCGCCGAAGCTCAAGCCGGTGATCATGGATGGCATGCTCGGCTACGGGCCGTTCCACTACCGGTATGCGAGCGGTCGCGAGGGAGACGCCTGCACGCTCGCGATCGCGAGCAACGCCTCCTACATCTCGCGGTGCTGCTTCGCCGCAGACGCGAAGGGTTACGTTGCGGAGCGGTACGCGGAGCGTCTGCCGAAGGCCAGCATCGGCAGGACGTGCGTGCGGTTCAAGCGGCTCACCGACCTCGACGAGAAGGCGCTCGTCGCGCTCATCAAGGAGACCGCGAGGATGGGCCTCGCGACCTAGCGTCCGCGGCCGAGCCGCGAACGCGCTAGTACCCTCGGACCATGACCGGACCGAACACCGCCGGGCCGCGCATCGGATCGGGCCTCTCGAGGGCAGCGCGCGGGACCCTTGCGGGCGAGTCGGCGGTCGCTGACGCGCTCGACGCGCTCGGTGGCGCGCGCGCGGACATGCTCTTCCTCTTCATCGCCCCTCAGTTCGAAGCGGACGTCCCGCGGATCGTCGAGCGGGCCGCCGAGCGCGCGGAGGACGCGGTCATCGTGGGCTGCACCGCGGGCGGCGTGATCGGCGCGACGGCGGAGGTCGAGGACGCGCCCGCGGTCGCGGCGTGGGCGGCGTCGCTTCCCGGAGCGGGTGTGGCGCCGTTCCGCCTCACCTTCGAGCAGGACGGCGGGCACGGGATCATCGACGGGCTCGACGAGATGCCGTCGGCGCAGCGCGGCGACGTCGTGGTGATGCTCAGCGACCCGTTCTCGTTCCCCGCGGACCTGCTCCTCGGGCACCTGAACGAGCACGCCCCGGGCGTGCCGGTGATCGGCGGTCAGGCCTCGGGTGGCCTCGAGGCCGGCCGGAACGTGCTCATCGCGAACGGCGAGATCGTCCGCGACGGGGCCGCGGGCGTGATCCTCACCGGCGGCTCGAACGCCTCATGGACGGTGTCGCAGGGCTGCCGGCCGGTCGGGGAGACGTACGCCGTGACGCGGGCCGAGCGCAACGTCGTCCACGAGCTCGGCGGCCTGCCGGCGATGCGGCGGCTCGAGGAGGTGTACGCGGCGGCGGACCAGCGCGACCAGCTGCTCATGCGCCGCGGCCTGCACGTCGGCATCGCCGTCACCGAGCTGAAGCCGTCGCTCGGGCGCGGCGACTTCCTCATCCGGAACGTCATGGGGATCGAGCCGAGGACCGGCGCGCTCGCGATCACCGACATGGTCGAGGTGGGGCAGACGGTCCAGTTCCAGGTGCGCGACGCGGACTCGGCGCGCGAGGACCTTCGCCTGCTCCTCGAGCGCGAGCGCCAGAGCAACGAGCGGCGCGTGGCCGGCGCGCTGCTCTTCTCCTGCAACGGCCGCGGCCAGGCGCTCTTCGGTCAGCCCGACCACGACATCGGCGCCGTGCACCGCGCCTTCGGCCGAGTGCCCGTCGCCGGGTTCTTCGCCGCGGGCGAGCTCGGGCCGGTCGCGGGGCGCAACTTCCTCCACGGCTTCACCGCGTCGCTCCTGTTCGTCCGGTCGCGCTAGCGCCCTCTCTTGCCGCGACGGTCCGTGCTGCGGTCGTTCGTCTTCGGCGTCGGCGCGGCGGTGCGCTGGTTCACGCCGCACACCGCCAGGCCGAGGCGACCGGTCTTCCCCGACCGCGCCAGGCCATGAGGTCGGCCTGCCACTCCGGCCGCTCGGCGACGGCGTTGATGCATCCGCTGCCGAACACGCCGGCGTCCGTCCGTGCCGGCTCCGTGCCCGCGATGTATCGCTCCGTGGTGCGCCACGACGCCGGGCACCCAGGCCCGGGCAGCAAGCCCGACCCCACGCCGCCGCAGAGGCCGGGCCGCACGCAGACCGCGCGCTCCACGATGCCCTCGGGCCGCGTGTACCACTCCGGCGTCAGCTGGAGGTGCCCGATGGCGGCCTTCATGAACTCGCGCCACAGCACGCCGGGCCCCATCGCCGACGAGACCCCTCCTGCATCTCCGAGTTGTCGGAGTTGCCCATCCACACAGCCGTGAGGAGCTGGGGGACGTAGCCCGCGGCGAGCACGTCGCGCAGGTCGTCCGCCGTTCCCGTCTTCAGGGCGGCGGTGCGGACGATGTGCGTCCGCGAGCCGAAGATCGACGAGGTCGCGGGGCCGGTCGTGTCCTTCAGCATGTCCCTCATCAGCCAAGCCATCTGCGGCGCGATCGCCGCGGTGCCGGCGGCCCGCGCGCTGCCGTGGACGACGCGGCCGTGGCGGTCCTCCACGCGCGCGATGAGCGTGGGCCGGACGCGTACGCCCATGTTCGCGACGGCCTGGTACGCGCCGGCGAGCTCGCGGACACCGACGAGCGACGCGACCTTCACGGCCGGTACGTTCATCGACTCGCGTATCGCCTGGCGCATCGTCACGGGGCGTTCTCGGGACCCGCGCCGTATCCCGTCGGTGACGCGTTCTGCGGCCGGTACGGAGGCTGACCCGGCGGCGCGAAGTTCGTCGAGACGTCCCACAGGATCGACGACGGCGTGAACCCGCGGCGCGACGCCGCGAGATAGGTGAAGAGCTTGAACGTGGAGCCCCCCCTGCCGCTCGCCGAGGCCCGCGACGTCGAACTGGCCGCGCACCTTCGGGTCCTGGTCGCCGTGATCGACGCTGCCGACGTACGCGAGGACGTGCCCGGTGCGCGGGTCGAGCGCGATGAGCGACGCGTTGCGCACGTTCGACCCGGCGAGCGCCTCGACGCGCTCGCGCACCATCTGCTCGGCGATCGCCTGCAGCTTCGGATCGATCGCTGTCGTGACGCGGTAGCCGCCCACGTGACGGCGCGCTCGCTGCCGAGGATCCCGGTCAGCTCGTCGCGGACGCGGTAGACCACGTGCGGCAGGGCGAGGGGCGTCACCGCGGGCTTCACGGCGATCGGCTCGCTGTCCGCCTGCGCCGCGCGGTCCGCGCTGATGAAGCCCGCCTGGACCATCGCCGCGAGCACGTCGGCGCTCCGGGCCTTCGCGCCGGCCAGGTTCGTCACCGGGTCGTACACCGTCGGCCGCTGCGGGAGCCCCGCGAGGAGCGCGGCCCGCCCGAGCGCGAGCGTCCAGAGGTCGCTGACGCCGAAGTACGCCTTCGCCGCGGTCTTCACGCCGTACGAGCGGTTCCCGTAGCAGACCTGCTCGAGGTACATCCCGAGGATGCGCCCCTTCTGCTGCGTGATCGTCGAGCCGCCCTGCGCCACGCGGCCTTCGC
Source organism: Chloroflexota bacterium (assembly GCA_016875795.1). Lineage (GTDB taxonomy): Bacteria > Chloroflexota > Limnocylindria > P2-11E > P2-11E > JACPOT01. The sequence goes on from VGOU01000084.1 coordinate 6,763, forward strand.
GCCAGCTCGTGACGAACGCGCGGAGGATCGCGCCCGGCTCGACGCCGGGGCTCGTCCAGGACGCGCGGTCCTCGATGGCGATCGTCGCCTGCTGGAGGACCGGCGGGACCTCGTCGAGGCTCACGCGCTCGCGGCGCTGCTCCTCGAACGTGGAGAGGAGCCTGCCGTCCCGGTCGAGGACGAACGTGGAGTAGGGGACCTTGGCGTCGTTCAAGCCGCGTGCCGGGTCGGGGAGGCCGGCGATCGCCCGCGCGGACTTCTGGCGTGGTCCGTCGCCTATAATCGACCTCCACGCGGGAGTAGCTCAGCCTGGTAGAGCGCTACCTTGCCAAGGTAGATGTCGCGGGTCCGAATCCCGTCTCCCGCTCAGTCGCGCCGCCCCGAGAGGGGCGGCGTTCTTGCTCCCTAGCGCCGCCGCTCGCGGCTCGCCTTGCCGCTGAAGCCCTCCGGATAGCGCGCCTCGAGCTTCTTCACGTTCGCGGTCGCGACCTCCTCCAGGCTCGAGCCGAGGGTGCGCGCGGCGAACGCGAGGTACCAGAGGATGTCGCCGAGCTCCTCGAGCGCGCGCGCGCGGTCGAGGTCGTGGCCGTGGAACACGTGCTTCTTCACGAGGTCCGCCACCTCGCCGGCCTCCCCGGCGAGGCCCACCGCGCCGAGCAGGAGTCTGTCGCGCTCGCCGAGGTCGCTCCCGACGGTGCGGTGCGCCGCGCGGTCGTACTCCGCCATCTCCATGGCCGCCCTCCCTAGCGCAGATCCGCGGACGCGTACACGTGGCGGATGGCGAAGCGGTACGAGACGCGCTCCTGCGTACGGAACCGGTCCATCGCCCGCCGCGCCGACTCCTCGCCGTCGTAGCGCACCGCGAGCCGGTGGATCTCGGCGAGCGCGGCCTCGCCGGTGGCCGTCTCGCGCGCGACGCCGCTCACCCGGACGAACCGGTAGTCCTCGAACACGAGGAGCGACACGCGCCCGTCGCGGACGAGGTCGTACGTCTTCCGGCGCTCACGCGCGGTGTTGAACATGATCTCGTCGCCGTCGAGCGCGTACCACATGACCGTGAGGTGCGGCGTGCCGTCCGGGTTCACGGTGGCGAGGGCGCCGAAGCGCGGCGCGCCGAGGAACTCGCGCTGCTTGTCGTTCAGCACGCCCATCTGCGGGTCGATCATAGGTAGAGTGCGCGGGCGTGACGCTCCCGCTCCGCTTCGCCGCGGCCGCCTTCGTCCTGGCCATCGTCATGCTCGGCCTGCTCTTCGCGCGCCAGGCGTTCGAGGGCGGGACGGCGCTCCGTCCGAGCCCGAGCGTCGTCCTTGCGGTGCGCGACCTCGCGCGGCTCGAGTCGGTCGAGTACCACGTCGAGCGCGTCATCGACCTGCGCGACCGGCAGAGCCTCCTCTTCGGTCTCGTGCGCACGCGGGACGCGATCCTCTTCGTCGCCGTCGGCAGGTGAGCGCCGGCGTCGACCCGCAGGAGCTCGGGGAGACGGACGTCGTCGTGGACCGCGAGAAGGGCACCGCCCGGATCACGCTGCCGCCCGCGCGGACCCACGCCGTGCGCCTCGACAGCGGGATCCCGCAGCGGGCGCGCTCGAACGCGGAGCACACCGTGGCTGCGCTCGTGCGCTCGCTCGGCTACACGAGCGTGATCGTCCCCTCGCGCACGGAAGGTCAGTGAGCCGCCCGGACGACGATCGGGCGGGCGGGATCACCCTCGCATCGGCGCGTCACGCGACCGGCCCGCCCCCTTCCCCGCATCGTGGTCGGAAGGGTCCGCGCCCTCGCGCTGCTGCTTATCGCGACCGCCGCGTGCGGCGGGGTCGAGCGCACGGCCGGCCCCGAGCGCGACCGCGATCGAGCGCGTGAGCGCCGCCGCCCGCGACCAGGCGCCCGCGGCGGGCGACCGTGCGGCCGCTCCCGCGTTCGTCCCGGCCGCCGA
>VGOU01000085.1 GCA_016875795.1 Chloroflexota bacterium
CGAGCTGCGCTTCGAGGCCGCGGTCGCGGCGGCGATCCCGGTCATCGCCGCGGCGCGGGCCCTCGGCGCGGTGCGCCCGCGGGTGCTGAGCGGCCTCGTTAACGGCACCACGACGTACATCTGCTCGCGCATGGAGGCCGGCGCCTCCTTCGACGCTGCGCTCGCGGAGGCGCAGGAGAAGGGCTACGCCGAGGCCGACCCGAGCGCGGACGTCGACGGCTGGGACCCCGCGTACAAGCTCGCCATCCTCGTCAGCCTCCTCGAGGGCCGCCCCTTCCCGCCGGAGCAGGTCGCCCGGTCGACGCTGCGGTCGGTCACGAAGGAGCAGGTCGATGACGCCGCGCGGCGCGGGAAGCGCCTGCGCTACCTCGCCGTGGCGGACTTCGGCGAGCGCGCGACGAAGGCCCGCGTCGCGCCCCAGGAGGTCGACGCGGCGTCGCTCGAGGGGCAGGCCGGCGGGCCGCAGAACGTCGTCCGGCTCGAGACGGACCTCGCCGGGACGCTCACGTTCATGGGCCCGGGCGCCGGGGGCGACGCGACGGCCTCGGCGATACTCGGCGACGTGATCCAGATCGCCCGGTCCATGCGATGACCACGGTCCTCAAGTTCGGCGGCACGTCCCTCGCGACGCCCGACGCGCTCGAGCGCGTCGCCCGCATCGTGCGCGGCGGCCGCGCGCCCGTCGTCGTCGTCTCGGCGAAGGCCGGCACGACGAACGCGCTCATCGCGGCGTCGCGGACGGCCGCGACCGGGGACGTCGTGACCGCGGAGACGGCGATGACGCGCCTCGCCGCCTCGCACGACGAGCTCCTCCGCAAGGTCGCGCGCAAGGACGGGGACGCGGCGGCGGCGCTCGAGGAGCTCGCCCAGCGCACGAAGGCGCTCGTGCGCAGCGTCGCGATCCTCCACGAGTGCAGCCCGCGGTCGCAGGACGCGATCGCCTCGTACGGCGAGCTCGCGTCGGCCGAGGTCGTCGCCGCGACGCTGCGCGCCCACGGCATCGACGCGCTGGCCGTCCCGGCCACGGGGATCGTCGTCACCGACGACGCCTTCGGCAACGCCGCCCCCGTGTTCGAGGAGACGTACGTCCGGGCGCGCGCGGTCCTCCTACCGCTCGTCACCCGGGGCCGGGTGCCGGTCGTCACCGGGTTCATCGGCGCCACGCGCGACGGCGTCACGACGACGCTCGGCCGCGGCGCGTCCGACTACACGGCGGCGATCCTCGCGGCGGGCCTGCGCGCGGACGAGTGCCTCATCTACACCGACGTGAGCGGGGTGATGAGCGCCGATCCGCGCATCGTCGCCGAGGCGAGGCCGCTCGCGCGGCTCTCGTACGCCGAAGCGGCGGAGCTCTCGCACTTCGGCGCGAAGGTGCTCCATCCCCGCGCGGTCCTGCCCGCGATCGAGGCGGGCATCCCCGTGCGCATCCTCAATACGTTCGCGCCGGACGACGCGGGGACGACGATCACCGGGCAGACCGCGTCGGACGGCAGCATCGTGAAGGCCACGACCTCGCTCGGCGGGCTCGGCCTCCTCACCGTCGCCGGCGCCGAGATGAGCGGCATCCCCGGCTTCGCGGCGAAGGTGTTCGACACGACCGCGGCCGAGGAGGTCTCGGTCCTCATGATCAGCCAGGCGTCGAGCGAGAACTCCATCTGCATCGTCGTGCCCGCGGACACCGCCGAGCGCCTGAAGGCCGCCCTCGAGCGGATGCTCGCGAAGGAGCTCGCGTACCACGACGTCGAGCGCGTCACGGTCGAGCGGCCGATCGCGGTCGTCGCGGCGGTGGGGGAGGGGATGCGCGGCACGCCCGGCGTGGCCGCGCGCGTGTTCGGCGCGCTCGGGCGCGAGGGCGTGAACGTCATCGCGATCGCGCAGGGCTCGAGCGAGCGGAACATCTCGTTCTGCGTCGGCGAAGCGGACCAGGTGCGCGCCGTGCGCGCCATCCACCAGGAGTTCGCCCGTGAGCCCGCGACGGTCCGAGCCGGATAGGCAGCACGCCCCGGACGGCAGCCCGGTCGGCCTCTACCTCGCGATCGGCACGATGGGGGAGCCCGAGCTCATCCGCTCGGTCATCCCTGCCGGCGCGGAGGTGCTCGACCTCGGCGCGGGCGTCGGCCGCATCGCGCACGCGCTCGTCGCGCTCGGCCATCCCGTGACCGCGGTGGACGACTCGCCGGAGATGCTCCGGCACGTGCGCGGCGCGCGAACGGTCCTGTCGAAGATCGAGGACCTCGACCTCGGCCGCAGGTTCGACTGCGTCCTGCTCATGAGCAACCTCGTGAACGCGGCGAAGGCGGCGACCCGCCGCGGGCTCCTCCGGGCGTGCCGGCGCCACGTCGCGGCGGACGGCGTCGTGCTCATCGAGCGCTACGACCCGAAGCTCGAGCTCGCGCCCGGGACGCACACCGGCACCTACGGGGACCTGCGCGTCGCCGTCGAGCGGTCCGGGGCGGGCCGGCGCACGTGCACCCGGCTCACGTACGAGCACCCGGACGGCCGGATCTGGCACCAGGAGGTGTGGGGCGCGCCGCGCGTCCTCGACGACGACGCGATGCGCGCGGCGCTCGCGCAGGCGCGCCTGCGCCTCGCGCGCACCTTCGGGCCGAAGCGCCGGTGGTGCCTCGCGCGACCCGTCTAGCGACGATCGCGCGGCCTCATCCGTCACACTGGAAGCGTGAAGAAGCGGAAGGTCGCGGTCCTCGGCGCGACGGGCACGGTGGGGCAGCGGTTCATCAGCCTGCTGGCGGGCCACCCCTGGTTCGAGCTCGTCGCGCTCACCGGATCCGGCCGGTCCGTCGGCCAGCGCTACGGCGACGCCGTCCACTGGCTGCTGCCGGCGGACGTGCCGGAGGGCGTCGCGGACATGCCGGTGCTCCCCACGGATGGCCCGATCGACGCCGAGATCTGCTTCAGCGCCCTGCCCACGGAGGCCGCCGCGGAGCACGAGGCGGCGCTCGCGAAGAGGGGGCACCACGTCTTCACGAACGCGTCCGTGCACCGCATGGACGGGGACGTGCCGCTCCTGCTCGCCGAGGTGAACTTCCCGCACGTGCGCGCCCTCGAGCGCCAGCGCCGCGAGCGGGGCTGGAGCGGTTCGATCGTCGCGAACGGCAACTGCACGGCCATCCACCTCGACCTCGCCCTCGCGCCCCTCCACCGCGGCTTCGGCATCGAGCGCGCCGTCGTCACGACGATGCAGGCCCTCTCCGGCGCGAGCTACCCGGGTGTGCCGTCGCTCGACGCGCTCGACAACGTCGTGCCGTACATCGGCGGGGAGGAGGAGAAGGTCGTCGCGGAGGCGAACAAGGTGCTCGGGACGTGGGACGGCAGCGCCGTCGTCCCGGCGGGGATCCCCATGTCCGTCCACTGCAACCGCGTCACGGTCCGCGACGGCCACACCGAGACCGTGAGCCTCACCCTGCGCGGCGCGCCGGCGGTGGACGAGGTGAAGGCCTCGCTGCGCGCCTTCCGCGGCCGCCCGCAGGAGCTCGGCCTGCCGACGGCGCCGGCGCGCCCGGTCATCGTCCGCGACGAGCCCGACCGTCCGCAGCCGGTCCTCGACCGCGACGCCGACAAGGGCATGGCGACGACCGTCGGCCGCGTGCGCGAGGACGTGGTGCTCGGCGTGAAGTTCGTCCTGCTCGGGCACAACACCATCCGCGGCGCCGCGGGCGCCTCGGTGCTGAACGCGGAGCTGCTCGTGGCGGAGCGCTGCATCTAGCGCGCCTGCCTACCCGCTCCTAGCCTTGTGGCCTGAGCACCGCCTCGTTCACCGCGCGCCTCGACGCCGTCCCGCTCAACCGCTTCCACTGGAAGCTCCTCGTCGCGAGCGGGCTCGGCTGGATGTTCGACGCGATGGACGTGATCCTCATCTCGTTCCTCCTCGCGCCGATCTCGCGCGAGTTCGCGCTCGACGCGCCGCGCACCGGCCTCGTCGTGGGCGCCGGGTTCGTCGGGATGTCCATCGGCGCGGCGGCCTCGGGCCGGCTCGCCGATCGCTACGGGCGCAAGACGGTCTTCCAGGCCACGCTCCTCATCTTCTGCGCCGGCAGCGCGCTCTCGGCGGCCGCGCCGACCCTCGAGACGCTCCTCCTCGCGCGCGTCGTCACCGGGCTCGGCCTCGGCGGCGAGCTGCCCGTCGTCGCGACCCTGATGTCGGAGCTCTCGCCGCGCGCGCACCGCGGGCGGCTCGTCTCGATCCTCGAGTCCTTCTGGGCCTACGGGACGATCGCCGCGGGGCTCATCGCGGTCTTCGCGCTGCCGGCGTGGGGCTGGCGCGGCGCGTTCCTCGTCGGCGCGCTCCCGGCGCTGTACATCGCGTACATCCGCCGCGCGCTGCCGGAGTCACCGCGCTACCTCGCGGCGCGCGGGCTGCTGAACGAGGCGGACGCCGTCGTCCGCCAGGTGGAGCGGGCCGGGGGAGCGCCGCTCATCACCGCGGCCCGGCCCGTCGCACCGCCGCCCCTCCCGAAGATCGGCGTCGCCGACCTGTGGTCGCGGGCCTTCGCCCGGCGCACGGCGATGCTCTGGATCCTGTGGTTCGGGATCGTGTTCACGTATCACGGCATGTTCGTCTACGTCCCGTCGCTGCTCGTCGCGCGCGGGCTCACCGTGACGCGGTCGAACGAGTTCTTCTTCCTCAGCACCTTTGCGCAGATCCCCGGGTACTTCAGCGCCGCGTATCTCGTGGAGAAGTGGGGAAGGAGGCCCACCCTGGTCACCTACCTCCTCGGGACCGCCGTCGCCGCCTACCTGTTCGGCAACGCCGGGACCGGCACGGACGCGTTCATCCACGCGTCGCTCCTGTCGTTCTTCAACCTGGGCGCCTGGGCCGCGGTCTACGTGGTCACGCCCGAGATGTACCCGACGGCGATCCGCGCGAGCGGAGCCGGGATCGCGGCGTCCGTCGGGCGCATCGGCGGGATCATCGGCCCGTTCGTCACGCCGGTCCTGGTCGCCGCGTACGGCCAGGCGGCGGTCTTCGGGGTCTTCATGGTCCTCCTGGTCATCACGGCCGCGAACGTGTTCCTGCTGGCCGAGGAGACCCGTGGACGGTCCCTCGAGGAGCTCGGCGAGCAGAGGGTCGCGACCGCCTCGGCCTAGAGGCCGACGCCTCGGGGGGAGGATTGACGCCGGGCCGGGCGGGCCCTTACGTTTGGCCACGGTCATGTCGCACAAGCGAGAAAACACGTCATCAGCGGGTCGTGGCGGGCAGGACCTCGCCATGTTGGCCCACGACTACCTCGAGGACATCGAGATATCCGGACGCTCCGCGCTGACCGTCAAGCGGTATGGCGCGTACGTCCAGGTCTTCTTGGACTGGCTCGCGTACGTCGCGCACGAGGAAAGGCCGCGGCTCGTCGCCGCCGACGTCACGCCCGAACGTCTCCGCGAATACCGCCTTTTCCTCGCGCGGCGCCGCGATCCCGACACGGGGCATCCGATCACCGCCGGTACGCGGAATCTGTACGCGATCGCGCTACGCAACTTCCTGCGCTATTGCATGCGGCGTCGCGGCCTGAAGGTCCCGGATCCGGCGGATCATCTCGAGCTCGCCAAGGAGCGCGACCTCGAGATCAGGCACCTCGGCACCGAAGAGCTCGAGCGGCTCCGGAACGCCGTGGACATCGCTCGACCCACCGGCTTACGAGACAGAGCGATCATCGAGGTCTTGTTCGGTACGGGCGTCCGAGTATCGGAGCTGGCGGCGATGACGATCCGCCAGGTCGACCTGCGGAGGCGTTCCGCTGAGGTCGTCGGGAAGGGCGGGCGTTCGCGTCTCGTCCTGTTCACGCCGGGAGCGGTCGAATGGCTCACGAAGTACTGGGGGACACGCCGGGACGAGCACCCCGCGCTCTTCGTCGGTTCGGCGCGCGGCCGTCTGGGCGCGCTCTCGGTGCGGCAGATCCAGCGGGTGGTGGACAGCGCCTCGACGCGAGCCGGACTGCCGTTCCGAGTTTCACCGCACTGGCTCAGGCACAGCCGGCTCACCCGCCTCGCCCAGTACTCAGGAGTGCACGTCGCGCAGCGGATCGCCGGCCACACGTCCCTGGCGACGACGTCGCGCTACCTCCACGTCAGTGACCCCGAGCTGCGTGAGATGTTCGACAAGGCCGATCGCGACGAAGGCTGATCACGCCGCCCATCACGGCTACGGCGCAGCACGGCGACCGTTCGATGTCATCACGACCGCCTGGCTAGCGGGGTCCAGCTAGCGCACCACCAGGGACGCCTGCATCGAGCCGTGCGCGCGGCAGTAGTAGCGGTAGGTCCCGGCCACGACGAACGCGAACGAGAAGGTCTCGCCGCCGAAGATCTGGCGATCGAACTCGCCTTCGGGCCGGTCGGGAGTCCCCGAGGTGATCGTGTGCCGCGCCGTGTCGTGGCTCGTCCACGTCACGACCGAGCCGAGCGGGACCTCCATGTGCGGCGGATCGAAGAAGCTCCCGCGGATCGAGACCGCGGTCCCGACGGGCACCGTAGGCGACGGGCCGACCGTCGGCCGCGCGAGCGTCACGGTGTGCTCGCCGTACGCCTGGCCGGGCCACGGCGTCCTCTCGACCGCGGCCGGACCGCACGACACCACGAGCGTCAGCGCGAGCGCGGTGCCGAGCGAGCGCACGCTCGCGGCGCTAGCGGATGGCGCAGAAGGTGAACGCGTCATCTTCCCCTCCAGCTGCCCGGGATACGCCCTTCGCGGGGCCGCGGATCAGCCACCCCCGACCTCGCGGAGCCAACGCACGATAGCCCCGTCCGCGAGACCGGCCGCGTCGAGCTCCTCGCCTGCCGCGACGAGGACGGGCACGCGCAGGGCGAAGCGGTCGCGGAGGGCGGGCTCGAGCGCCGCGATGTCCACCCGCTGGATGTCGAGGGGCCGCTCGAGGGAGATCCGCCGCAGGGCCCGGTGGGCCTCCGCGCACAGCCCGCAGTCCGCCGTCTCCATGAGGCGCACCGTCAGCGCGGGCGCGCGATGCGTGCGCCGGCGCACGAGCGCGAGCGCCCGCCGGAGGTCGCCGCGTCGCATCGCGCATCATTCTCGCTCGTGAGCCCCTTCGCGCGGCCCGAGCTCATCTGTTCCACGGAGCGGGTCGCCGCGCGCCTCGGCGACCCGCGCGTTCGCATCGTCGACTGCCGCTTCGCGTTCGACCGCGACATGCGCGCCGAGTACCTGCGCGGGCACATCCCCGGTGCCGTGCACCTCGACTGGAGCACGGACATCGCGGCGCCGCCGCCGCCCTCCGGCCATCCGCGCTGGATGCTCGCGGCGGCCGACGACCTCGCCCGCCGGATGTCCGCGCTCGGTATCTCGAACGACACGACCGTGGTGGGCTACGACTCGGAGGGCGGGCACCACGCCGCGCGCCTGTGGCTCGGGCTCCGCCGCTACGGGCACACCGCGGCTGCGGTGATGGCCGGCGGGATCCAGCAGTGGCTCCGCGAGGGCCGGCCGCTCGAGCCGGGCGAAGTGAGCGTCGCAGCCGGGCGGTTCACCGCGCGGCCGGTGGAGGGCGTCATCGCGACGAAGGAGGAGGTCCTGGAGGCGGTGCGCCGCGGCGACCCGTGGCTCCTCGACGTGCGGCGTCCCACCGAGCACACGGGCGAGGAGGTCCGCTCCGCGCGCGGCGGCCACATCCCGGGCGCGGTGAACATCCTCTGGAAGGACGCGCTGAACGACGACTGGACGATGAAGGACCCGGGCGCGATCGAGGAGATGTACGCCGACGCCGGCTTCGGGGCCGAGACGCGCACGATCACGTATTGCCAGGCCGGCGTCCGCGCCGCCTTCACGCACTTGCTGCTCACAGCGCTCGGCCACGAGGACGTCCGCACGTACGACGGCTCGTGGGAGGAATGGGGCAACGACCCTGACGTGCCGGTGGTGCAGGGCCGGTCCTGACGGCCGGCCGACAAGGCGCGTCCGTCTCGGTCGGTGTGTCCTACCTGCGCGTGCCAGCCCTCGTCGCCGTCGTCATGCTCATCGTGGCCTTCCCCGCCGGAGCCGTGGAGCCGCCACCCCGCGCGGTCCCTTCACCGCGGCCGCCCGTGGCCGCAGCGCTCGACCGGCTTCCCGCGACGAGCACCGCGTCGATCGCGACCGAGATGAAGGATGGGCCGCAGGCGCGGAGGGGAGCCGATCGCCCGGCCGTCGGCGTCGCTCGCTGTGACGACGTCGTCGATGCCTGAGGCCTTGACCGCGGTGACGCTCACCGTCGCGGACCCCGAGGTGGCGCGCAGCACGTAGCTCTGCCGGGGTCACGCCGCGCCGAGGTACGACGAGTACGTGCCGTACGCGTCCGCGCGCACGGTCTCCGCCAGCGGCAGGTGGCCGGCGGTCTCGATCGTGAGGGTGATCGTGGCGTTCGGCGTGGACCCGTGCACGATGAAGCTCATCCCCGGCCCCTCGTGCGTGGCCGTCGCCGGCGTCACCGCGAGCGACGTCGGGACCGGCGCACCCGTGGCCGCCCCCGTCGCGGCGAAGCCCTCGTACGCCATCGCGCCGTCGCCGCCGAGGCCGCACGCGGCCGCGGCGACCCGCGCGGCCGGGACG
>VGOU01000086.1 GCA_016875795.1 Chloroflexota bacterium
CCGCCGCCCAAGGCCACGGCCACCCCGCCGCCCAAGGCCACGGCCACCCCGCCGCCCAAGGCCACGGCCACCCCGCCGCCCAAGGCGACCGCGACGCCGGTGCGCACGGCGACGCCCGCGCCGACCGCCAAGCCCTAGCGCAGCACCGACTCGACGAAGCCGATTATCTGCGCGCGGTGGTCCTCCGGGTGGCGCAGCGACGCGCCCACGTGCCCGCACCCCGGCGGGATCCAGAGGCGGCTGCGCGGATGGGCGCTCGCGTCGCGGAGCGCGCGCGCGCGTGATGCGGCCGGATGAGCGTGTCCCCCTCGCAGTGGACGAAGAGGAACGGCACATCGGGGTGCGCGCGCACGACGGCGGCCGGATCGACGGCGTGCGCATCGAGGCCGAAGAGGACCCGCGCCGCCAGGACGATCGCGCCGGCGTACCAGTCGGGCAGCCCGGTCTCGTCGGGACCGGCCTCGGCGACGATCGCGGGGCCGCTCTCGTACGCCGAGTCGGCGACGACACCGGCGACGTCCGGACGGAGCGCCACAGCCTGCACCGCGGCCGCCGCGGCGGCGAGGCGCAGCGCGTACATCAGCGCCCGAGCGCGGCGCTCACCTTGCGCAGGTCGAAGACCGAGACCGTGCCCTCGTCCGCACCGGTGACGTAGCCGCGGCCGCGCTCGGGGTCGAGCTTCACGCCCCAGGCGCAGTCCGCGACGCGGAACACCGCGAGCGCGCGGAGCGAGCTGACGTCGAGGACGCCGACGAGGTCGGAGTCCCCGATGCTCGCGTACAGGAGCCCGGCCGCGTCGTCGACGGCCATGCCCCACACGGGATGGCCGCCCATCGCGAGGAACGGCGTCGTCGTCGTGCCCTGGCCGGTGCGCAGGTCGACGACGCGGAGGGTGTCCGGGGCGGCGGATGGGCGGCTGGGCGCGAACGCGCGTCCGCTGCGCAGCGCGGCTCCGAGCGTGCCGCTGCCGCCGGTGTCGATCTGGCGCTCGAGGGCACCGGTGGACATGTCGACGACGGAGATCCGGCCGTTCGCCACGCTTATGACGTACGCGCGCCGCGTGGCGGGATCGACGACGATCTTGTGGGGTTTGCCGCCGACGCGGTGGGCCGCGATCACCGATCGCGCGCGCGTATCGACGACCGAGACGTAGTCCTGCGATTGGTCATGCGTGTTCGAGACGAGGAGGTACCCGCTCGCCGCGTCGTAGCCGAGGTCATGCGGCAGCCCGCCCACAGCGATCGAGCCGGTCTGCGCGCGCGAGGCGCGGTCGTGGATGCCGATGACGCCGTCGGATCCGGCGACGTACACCACGCTCCCCGACCCCGCGGCGAGCGACCACACCGGCGCCCGCACCGTGGGGACGGCCGCGACCTCGCGCGCCTCGACCGGATCGACGACCATGAGCAGGTCGCGGCGGGTGCCCACCGGGCCGCCGCACCACGCGCCCACGGTCGAGTTCGAGACCGCGTACACGAGCCCCGTCGCCGGATCGACGTCGAGGCCGTTCGTGCCGCCGCTCGAGAGCTTCACCACGCGCAGGCCGACGTCCTCGATGAGGCGCACGCCCGGGGCGAGCGCGAGCCTGCGGCCGATCGGGCGGCCCTGCCCGTCGCACGTCGCCGTCCCGGGCGGGGAGCAGGTCGCCCCGCTCACCGCCGGCGCGGCGGTCGCGACCGGCGGCCCGGGGGTCCGGGCCGCGACGGGCGGCACCGTGGGGGCGGCGCTCGTGGGAGCGGGCGACGACAGGGGACCGCACGCCGCGACGAGGAGCGCCGCGAGGAGGGCGGCCGAGCGCAGATGGCCATCATGCACGAGAGCACTCGTCCTCCGGACGAAGGGTGTGCGACGATGCGCGGGTCGTGCGCGGCGAACGCAGCCACAGTAGCACCCTGCTCGACGGACCGCGCCGCGCGCCGGCGCGCTCGATGATGCGTGCCGTCGGCTTCACGGACGACGACTTCACGCGGCCGCTCGTGCTCGTCACGCACGCGTACACCGACCTCCAGCCGTGCAACTTCAACCACCGGCGCATGGCCGACCTCATCAAGGAGGGCGTCCGCGAGGAGGGCGGCACCCCGATCGAGGCGACGACCATCTCGGTGAACGACGCGATCTCCATGGGGACCGAGGGGATGAAGGCGTCGCTCATCTCGCGCGAGGTCATCGCGGACTCGATCGAGCTCTTCGCCCGCGGCCACCTCGTCGACGCGGTCGTCGCGGTGAGCGGGTGCGACAAGACCATCCCCGCCGCGGTGATGGCGCTCGCGCGGCTCGACGTGCCGGGGCTGATGCTCTACGGCGGCTCGATCATGCCCGGCCGCTTCAAGGGGAAGGACGTCACGATCCAGGACGTCTTCGAGGCGGTAGGCGCGCACGCGCGCGGCGCGATGACCGATGCCGAGCTGCGCGAGCTCGAGCTCGGCGCGTGCCCGGGGGCGGGCGCGTGCGGCGGCCAGTTCACGGCGAACACGATGGCGACGGCCTTCGAGGCGATGGGCATCTCACCCGCCGGCTCCTCGGGCCCGCCCGCGACGGACGCCGCGCGCGACGAGGTCGCCCGCGAGTGCGGGCGCCTGGCGATGCGGATGCTGCGCGATGGCCGCCGCCCGTCGCAGATCATCACGCGCGCCTCGCTGCTGAACGCGATCGCCGCGGTGATGTCGACGGGTGGCTCGACGAACGCCGTGCTGCACCTGCTCGCCGTCGCGCGGACGATGGGCGTCCAGCTCGAGCTCGACGACTTCGACCGCGTGAGCGCGCGCGCTCCGCTCCTCGCGGACATGAAGCCGTGGGGACGCTTCACCGCGCCGGACATGCACCGCGCCGGCGGGATCATGCTCGTGATGCGCCGGCTCATCGAGGCCGGCGTCGCCGACGGCAGCGCGCTCACCGTCACGGGCCGCACGCTCGCCGAGGAGGCGCGCGCGGCGACGGAGACGCCCGGCCAGGAGGTCGTCGCGCCGCTCGCGAAGCCGCTCGCGGCCTCGGGCGGCATGGTCGTGCTGAAGGGCTCGCTCGCCCCGGAAGGCGCGATCCTGAAGGTCGCGGGCGAGGGCATGCCGGCGATGCGCGGGCCCGCCCGCGTCTTCGACCGCGAGGAGGACGCGCTCGACGCGATCACCGCGGGAAGGATCGCCAGCGGCGACATCATCGTCATCCGCAACGAGGGCCCGAAGGGCGGGCCCGGGATGCGCGAGATGCTCGTGGTCACGGGCGCGCTCCAGGGCGCCGGGCTCGGGAAGAGCGTGGCGCTCGTCACCGACGGCCGCTTCTCCGGCGCGACGCACGGGATCATGATCGCCCACGTCGCGCCCGAGGCCGCGGTCGGCGGGCCGATCGGGCTGGCGCGCGAGGGCGACCCGATCGTCATCGACGCCGAGCGGCGGCTCCTCGAGCTCGACGTCAGCGAGGGCGAGCTCGCGAAGCGCCGTAGCGCGTGGACGCCGCCGCCACCGCGCTACACGAGCGGCGTGATGGCGAAGTACGCGAAGCTCGTGACCTCCGCCTCGCGGGGTGCCGTCACCGGCTGATGAAGACGCACCGCCTCGCCGTCATCGGCGGGGATGGGATCGGACCCGAGGTCACGAGCGCCGCTCTCAGCGTCCTCGACGCGGCGGAGCGGCGCTTCGGCTTCCACACCGAGCGCACGGCGCTCGAGTGGTCCGCCGAGGGCTACCTGCGCGGGCTGAAGGTGACGGCGGAGATGATCGAGCCGCTCCGGTCGTACGACGCGATCCTCCTCGGCGCGATCGGCCACCCCGACGCGCCGCGCGGGCAGCCGGAGCACGACATCATCTTCGGCCTCCGCCGCGGCCTCGACCTCTACGTGAACCTCCGCCCGATCGTGCTGTACCACGACTCCCTCACGCCGCTGCGCGGCCGCACGACGAAGGACATCGACCTCACGATCGTGCGCGAGAACACCGAGGACGTGTACGGCCGGCCGGTCGAGCGCAGCGGCCCGCCCGGGGACGAGACGGTGAAGAGCGAGATGATCTTCACCCGCCGCGGCACCGAGCGCATCGTCCGCTACGCGTTCGAGCTCGCGCGCAGGCGCCGCAAGAAGCTCACGCTCGTCGACAAGTCGAACGCGCTGCGCCTGCAGGAGATCTACCGCGAGGCCCTCGCCGCCGTCGGCGCGGAGTTCCCCGACGTCGAGACCGACGCGATGTACGTGGACGCCGCGTGCATGTGGCTCGTCCTGCACCCGGAGCGGTTCGACGTGATCGTCACGACGAACCTCTTCGGCGACATCGTCAGCGACCTCGGCGCCGCGGTCGCCGGCGGTCTCGGGAGCGGCGCGAGCGGTAACATCCACCCCGGGAGGGTCTCCGTCTTCGAGCCGATCCACGGCTCGGCGCCGAAGTACGCCGGGCAAGGGGTCGCGAGCCCGGTCGGCGCCATCGGGGCGGTCGCGCTCATGCTCGAGCACCTCGGCCAGGCCGACGCCGCCCGCGCGGTCGATGGCGCGCTGCGCGAAGGGTTTCGCGCCGACCGGATCAAGGGCGTGGACGCCGGGAGCGGGAGGACGATGGACGTGGCGTACGCAGTGGCCCGCTCCGTCCGCGAAGGAGCCGCATGAAGGACATCGTCATCCTCGACGGCGCCCGCACCGCGTTCGGCACGTACGGCGGCGCGCTGCGCGACGTCTCCGCCACCGACCTCGCCGTGGTCGCGGCGAAGGGCGCGCTCGCGCGCGCGAAGGTCGAGCCCGGGCGCATCGACCACGTCATCTTCGGCAACGTGCTCCAGACGAGCGGCGACGCCGTGTACTTCGCGCGCCACGTCGGCTTGAAGGCCGGCGTGCCGAAGGAGGTGCCGGCGCTCACCGTCAACCGCCTCTGCGGCAGCGGGCTGCAGGCGATCCTCCTCGCGGCGCAGGAGATCGAGCTCGGCCAGGCCGACTTCGTCCTCGCCGGCGGCGGCGAGAACATGAGCATGGCGCCCCACCAGCTCCGCGGCGCGCGCTGGGGCCTCGGCCTCGGCGACCAGCACCTCGAGGACTACCTCTGGGTCGCGCTCGTCGACTCGTACAACGGCCTCGGCATGGCGAACACCGCCGAGAACCTCGGCCGCAAGTACGGCATCACCCGCGAGGCAGCGGATGAGATGGCCTTCACGAGCCACGCGCGCGCCGCGAAGGCGCGCGAGTCGTGCCGCCTCGGCGAGGAGATCGTCCCGGTCGAGGTGCGCACGAAGAAGGGCGGCGTGGTCGTCGACAAGGACGAGCACATCCGCCCCGACACCACGGTCGAGAAGCTCGCGAAGCTCGAGGCGCGCTTCGAGAAGGGCGGCACGGTCACGCCGGGCAACGCGTCCGGCATCAACGACGGCGCCGCGGCGGTCGTCGTCGCGTCGGCCGAGGCCGCGCAGAAGGCCGGGCTCACCGGGGTCGCGCGCGTCGTCTCGGGCGGCGTGTGCGGCGTGGACCCCGACATCATGGGGATCGGCCCCGCGCCGTCGAGCCGTCAGGCGCTCGCGAAGGCCGGCCTGCGGGTCGAGGACATGGACCTCGTCGAGATCAACGAGGCCTTCGCGACGCAGTACCTCGCCGTCGAGAAGGACCTCGGCCTCGACCGGGAGCGCACGAACGTGAACGGCGGCGCGATCGCGCTCGGGCACCCCCTCGGCGCCTCCGGCGCGCGCCTCGCGCTCACGCTCGTCTACGAGCTGCGCAAGCGGCAGCAGCGTTACGGCCTCGCGTCGCTGTGCATCGGCGGGGGCCAGGGCATCGCCGCCGTATTCGAGCGCGTGAGCTAGCCGGGCCGCCCCACTCCGGCCATGCTCGGGATCTTCGTCAACGTCGTCCTGCCCGTCTTCATCGTGGCGGGCTTCGGCGTCGTGATGGAGCGGCGCTACCGCATGCCGGTGGTGCCGATCAACCAGATCGTCCTGTACGTCCTCATGCCCTGCTTCATCTTCACTTCGCTCCTCACGTTCGGCCTGCGCAGCGAGGAGCCCCTGCGCGTCGGCGCGTTCATCGTCCTGCTCACCTTCGTCATGCTGCTCGTCGCCGCGCTCGTCGCCGTGGCGCTGCGGCTCGACCGCAAGACGACGAGCGCGCTCATGCTCACCGCCGCCTTCCCGAACCTCGGCAACTACGGCCTCTCGGTCGTGCTCCTCGCGTACGGGCAGGACGGCCTGCGCTATGGGACGATCCTGCTCGCCTTCCAGATGGTCTTCTCGATGACGCTGGCCGTCTTCATCGCGTCGAGCGGCCACGCCTCGCTCCGCGACTCGCTCGTCCAGGTGATCCGCCAGCCCGTGCTCTACGCAGTCGCGGCGGCGCTGTTCTTCGGGCTCACCGGGATGGCGGTCCCCGCGTTCGCGAACGCGGCGGTCGGGCTCGCCGGCCAGGCGGCGGTGCCGATGATGCTGTTCGCGCTCGGGATGCAGATCTCCGGATCGGGCCGCGTCGAGGAGCCGCGGCTCACCGCGCTCGCGGTCGTCCTGCGGCTCGTCGTCGGCGCGGTCATCGGAGCCCTGCTCGCCGACGCGCTCGGCCTCACCGGGGTCGCGCGGAGCGTGATGATCGTCGGCGCGGCCATGCCCACGGCCGTGTTCACCACGCTCACCGCGACGCGCTACGGCTCCCGTCCGCGCTTCGTCACCGACGCCGTGGTGTGGAGCACGCTCGCGAGCATCGCCACGGTCACGGCCGTGCTCGCGCTCCTGTCCGGACAGGCCGGCCTCATCTAGATACGCTCGGCCGCGTGGACCTCGACCTCACCCCCGACCAGGAGCAGATCCGGAAGCTCGCACGGGAGTTCGCCGACCGGGAGATCGCGCCCGGCGCGCGCGAGCGCGACCGCAGCGAGACGTTCCCCCGGGAGATCCTCGACACGATGGCGCCGCTCGGCCTTCTCGGCGGCCCCATCCCGGAGGAGTACGGCGGCATGGGCGTGGACGACGTCTCGCACGCGCTCATCACGGAGGAGGTCGGGCGCGCGGACTCCTCGGTGCGCACGACGCTCTCGGTGCAGATCTCGCTCGTCGAGAAGACGATCCTCGCGTACGGCACCGAGGAGCAGAAGCGGAGCTGGCTCCCCCGGCTGTGCCGGGGCGAGGTCATCGGCTGCTTCGGCCTCACCGAGCCCGAGGTCGGGAGCGACGCGGCCCGCCTGCGCACGACGGCGACGAAGCAGGGCGCCGACTGGGTCATCCGCGGCCGCAAGATGTGGATCAGCAACGGGAGCGTGAGCACGCTCGCGCTCGTCTTCGCCCGGACCGATCCCGACATGGGCAAGGCGCACCGCGGCATCACCGCGTTCCTCATCGACCGCGAGGCGTCGCCGTACGGCAGCCAGGCCATCCACGGGAAGCTCGGCCTGCGCTCGTCCGACTCGTCCGAGCTCATCCTCGACGACGTGCGCGTGCCCGACGCGGCGCGCCTCGGCGAGCCCGGACAGGGCTTCGCCATCGCCATGGCCGCGCTCGACAACGGGCGCTACTCCGTCGCTGCGGGCGCGGTCGGCGTCGCGCAGGCGTGCATCGACGCGTCGGTCGCGTACGCGACGCGGCGCCGCGCGTTCGGCAAGCCCATCGCCGGACACCAGCTCGTCCAGGAGATGATCGCGGACATGACCGTCGAGACGGAGGCCGCGCGGCTCCTCGTGTGGCGCGCCGGCGCGCTGAAGGACCGGAAGCGTCCGAACACGCGCGAGACGAGCATCGCGAAGCTGTACGCGACGGAGATCGCGCAGCGTGCCGCTGACAACGCCATCCAGATCCACGGCGGGTACGGCTTCTCCGACGAGTTCCCGGTCGAGCGCTACTGGCGCGACGCGCGCGTGAATCGCCTCTACGAGGGCACGACGCAGATCCAGAAGCTCATCATCGGCCGCTTCGCGACAGGGATCGACGCCATCGCATGACCGGGGAGGCGCGCATGCCGTGGGACCAGGCCGCGGAGGGCGTCCTCCGCGCGTTCGTCGACATGGTCCCCGAGACGATGCGCGAGCTCGCGCGCGCGACGGCGCGCGACGAGAGCGAGCTCGCGGCGCAGGAGCGCGGCGCGGAGGCCGTGAGGGGCGCGGACGTCGTGCGCGGCTGGATCCGCACCACGCCGCCCGAGCAGCGCGACGGGCTCATCGAGGTCATCGAAGGCCTCGGCTTCGAGGCCGAGACGTTCGCCGACGATCTTCAGTCGGCCGAGGGCTGGGAGGAGGGCGAGGGGGACTGAGCGTCGATGCGGGCTCGCAGGTTCGCGAGCTCGCGCCGCGCCAGCGCCTCGCCGATCGTCCGCGGCGCCGCCGCCATCGCCCGCTCGAACGCGGCGATCGCCTCGTCGGTCCGTCCGAGCTCGCGCAGCGCCACGCCCTCGAGGTAGCCGAGGAACGCGCTCTCGAAGGCCGGAAGCGCCGCGCGCGCGACGGCGAGCGCCCCGAGGGCGGCGGCGGGGTCCGACCGGTCGTGCCCGTGGGCGGCCGCGACCGCGCTGAGCGCCG
>VGOU01000087.1 GCA_016875795.1 Chloroflexota bacterium
GCCGACGGGGCGTGCGTGCCGGTGCGTGACCGCGGTCACGCGGTCGGCACCGAGGACGGCGGCGGCACCTTGATCGGCGCGATGATGCGGATCGACGCGCGCGAGCTGGATCCGCGCCAGGCGCGCCGCCTCTCCCGCCGGCAGGCCGAGGTCCTGGATCTCGTTCGCGGCGGCGCCACGACCAAGGAGATCGCCGCGAGGCTCGGCATCGGCGAGCATGCGGTGAAGGGGCACATCTCCAGGCTGCTCCGGCGCTTCGGGGTCCAGAACCGCGCGGGACTGGTCGCGACAGCGGACCGCGCGCGGACCGAGGTCACCTGACCGTCTCGTGCTCCGCGACGCGCTGCCCGCTCGCGTAGACCGTGCGCACGAGACGCGCGCCGAGCCGGTACGCGAGCTCGCGCTCGTCGTCCGTCTCGAGCACCACGACGTCGGCGCGGCGTCCCTCGACGAGCGCGCCCGTCCGCGTCCCCCGCCCGAGCGCGTGCGCCGCGTTCGCGGTCGCCGCGACGATCGCCTCGTGCGGCGTCAGGCCGCACATCGTCACCGCGAGCGCGATCGCCGTCGGCACGCCCTCGAGCGGCGAGGTCCCGGGGTTGTGGTCGGTGCCGAGCGCGACGGGGACGCGGTGCGCGACGAAGCGCCTGCCGTCCGGCGGGGGGTATCCGACGAAGAGCGCGCTCCCGGGGAGGAGCACGGCGACCGTGCCGCCGCGCTCGAGCGCGCGCAGCCCGTCGGCCGACGCGCGCGAGACGTGGTCCGCGGACCGCGCCTCCACCCGCGCGGCGAAGCCCGCGCCGCCGACGTCGTTCAGCTGGTCGGCGTGCACCGCGCGCGCGAGGCCGAGCGCGGCGGCCTCGTGCATGAGCGGCGCGACCTCCTCCGTCTCGAAGACGCCCTTCTCCACGAACGCGTCCACCGCCTCCGCGAGGTGCTCCTCGGCGACCCGGGTGAGCACGGCCTGCGCCGACCGCAGGAAGGCGCGGCGGTCGCCGTTCGCCCTCCCGGGGAGGGCGTGCGCCGCGAGGTACGTCGGCGCGACGTCGACGATCGCCTCCGACCGCAGCGCCGCGATGATCCGCAGGTGCCGCAGCTCCTCCTCCGGCTCGAGGCCGTAGCCGCTCTTGATCTCGATCGTCGTCGTCCCCGCGGCGACGGCCCGGTCGAGCCGCGCGCGCATGAGCGCGAGGAGCCGCGCGTCGCTCGCCTCGCGCGTCGCGCGCACGGTCGCGTGGATGCCGCCGCCGCGCTCGAGGATGGCGAGGTAGTCGGACCCGCTGCGCCGCGCCTCGAACTCGTCCCAGCGCTGCCCGGCGTAGCAGAGGTGGGTGTGCGGGTCGACGAACCCGGGCATGACGACGCGGCCGCCGACGTCCTCGGTCGTCGCGCCGTCGACGAGCCGGACGCGCTCCCACGTGCCGCCGCGCCCCGTCGCCACGACCTGCCCCTCCCGCGCCGCGACCCACCCGTCGTCGATCGCGCCGACGTCGCCCGCGGCGGCCCCGACGCGCGGCCGCTCCTCGCCGCTCGGCGCGAGGGTGAGGAGCCGCGCGCCGCGGAGGAGGAGGTCCGCCTCCTTCGCGCTCATTCGATGAAGTGCGCTTCGACGATCCGGTCGCGCGGGAGACCGTCGAGGCGGAGCCCGCTCGCGGCCGCCTGGAGGGCCGCGTCGAGCGGCATGAGCCCGATGAGCTCGCCGCGGAGGATGCGCACGCCCTCGGCGGCCGCGCGCGTCTCCACCTCGTGCCACACGCGCGCGAGCGAGGTCTGCGAGGTGTCGAGGAGGTTCATGGAGACCTGAGCGCGCGGAGGGTCGGTGAGCTCGAACCCGAGCGCCTGCACCGCGGGGAGCCCGCCCGACGACTCGCGGATCTCCTTCGCGATGCGCTTCGCGAGCTTCACGTCGGCGGTGTCGAGCTCGATGTTGAAGGCGATGAGCGGCGGCCGCGCCCCCGTCACCATCGCGCCCGCGGTCGGGTGCACGCGCGCGGGACCGGCGTCGGGGACGTGCGTGGTGCCGATGACCTCGGCGAGGCCCTCGAACTGCGGCTTGCGGATGTCGGGGAGGCGCACGCGCTCGGGTCGCGGCGCGGCCTTCGCGTAGAAGTACACCGGCAGGTCGTGGCGCTCGGCGACGGCGCGGCCGAAGCGGTGCGCGATCGCCACGCACTCCTCCATCGTGGCGCCGGCGAGCGGCACGAACGGCACGACGTCCACCGCGCCGAGGCGCGGGTGCTCGCCCTGGTGCGTGCGCAGGTCGATCTCGCGCAGCGCCGCCCCGACGAGCGCGTGCGCCGCCGCCTCCACGGCCCCGGCCGGCCCGGCGAACGTGAAGACGGAGCGGTTGTGGTCGGTGTCGCTCGTGCGGTCGAGGAGGCGCACGCCGTCCACCGCGCGGATCGCGGCGGCCATGCGGTCGACGGCGTCGGCCCGCCGGCCCTCGCTGACGTTGGGCACGCACTCGACGATGCCGGGCATCGCCCGAAGCCTAGTGGATCGGCGCCTCGACGCGGTCCAGCTCCGCGAGGGACCACGCCGCGCGGGACCTCTCCGAGTACGCGCGGGCCGTGGCGAGCGGCTCCCGCCACGCCGGCGTGACGGCGCCTCGAAGACGACGTGGAAGGAGTCGCCCTCGGTCTTGATCTCGGCGCCCTCGTGGCGCCCGATCTCCTTCCGCACGACGTCGCGGTACGCGCGGAGGAGGTCGGCCGCGGCGCTGCCGCCGTGCTGCTCGACGAGGTCGGTGTACCCGCGGAGGTCGCTGAAGAGGAACGCGCGGGTGACCGTCGCGCGCGGCCGCGCGCTAGTGGGTGGCGGAGCGCGGGAACTCGTCGAGGAGCGCCATCTCGCCGGACACGTCGCCCGGCCCGAGCTCGCGCACCTTCTCGAGCTTCCCCTCGTGGTGCGGGCGGCCCTGCACGATCTCCACCTTGCCCGAGCGGACGATGAACATGCCGACGCCCGTGTCGCCCTGGCGGACGATGTCCTGCCCCGCCTCCCAGCGCCGCTCCACGGCGGCGTTGCCGATCTCGCGGAGGGTGTGGTCGTCCAGCGCCTGGAACATGGGCACGCGGCGGAGGAACTCGACGTTCGAGGCTGCCATCGGCGGGACAGCGTACCCTCGACGCTCGTGCCTGCGCTCCGGGTCGAGGTCGCGCATGACATCGAGGCCTGCCGGCGGACCGTCCCGATCCAGGAGGAGGTCTGGAGCGGCGACGTCGTCGTCCCCCCGCAGCTCCTGCTCGCCGTGGCCCACAACGGGGGGTTGGTGGCGCTCGGCTACGTCGAGGGCGAAGAGGCGCCGGCCGGCTTCGTGTTCGGCTTCCTCGGCATCTACGACTTCCACTTCCGGCACCACTCGCACATGCTCGGCGTGCGCGAGCCGCACCGGCGCACCGGCCTGGCGGTGAAGCTGAAGGAGGCGCAGCGCGACCACTGCCTCGACCAGGGCATCGACACGATCGCCTGGACGATGGATCCGCTCGAGGCGCGGAACGCGTACTTCAACTTCGCCAAGCTCGGCGCCTTCGCGCGGACGTACGGTCGCGACTGGTACGGCGAGATGCCCGACCGGCTGAACGCGGGGCTGCCCTCGGACCGCCTGTACGTCGAGTGGCGCATCGCCACGGACCGCGCCGACCGGCGCCTCCGCGGCGCCGAGGAGCTCGCGACGCTCGAGGGCGCGGAGAGCGAGGGCGTGCGCTGGCTCCTCGCCGCCGAGGGCGACGCGCCCGGGACCGCGGCGGCGCTCGCCGACGACTCGCACCTCCTCGTCGCCGTCCCCACCGACTTCCAGCAGCTGAAGGCGCGCGACCGCGACCTCGCGCTCCGGTGGCGCCACGCGGTGCGCGACGCTCTCGAGCCCGCCTGCGCCGCGGGCTACGCCGCCGTCGAGCTCCTCCGCTCGGCGGACCGGACACGCGGCGCGTACCTCCTGGTGAAGCAGCCGCGGTGAGGATCGAGCGCGCCGAGCTGTTCCTCCTGCGCCTGCCGCTGCGGCGCCCGTACGAGACGAGCATGGCCGTCGAGACGCACGAGACGCACGTCATCGTGCGCGTCGAGGACTCGGGCGCGGTCGGCTGGGGCGAGAGCGTCGCGAACGAGACGCCGTGGTACTCGGGCGAGACGCCGTCCACGGTGTGGGTGCTCCTCGAGGAGGTGCTCGTCCCGCACCTGCGGGGCCGCACGTTCGCGCATCCGCGCGAGGTGAGCGAGGCGCTCGCCTGGGTCCGCGACGCGCGCATGGCGAAGGCGGCGATCGAGATGGCGATGTGGGACCTCGCCGCGAAGCAGGCCGGCGTGCCGCTCTCGGCCCTGCTCGGCGGGACGCGCGAGCGGATCCTCTGCGGCGTCGCCATCGGCCTCCACCCCACGCTCGAGGCGCTCCTCGAGCGCATCGAGGAGGAGCTGCGCGGCGGCTACCGGCGCGTGAAGCTGAAGATCAAGCCGGGCCGCGACGCCGCGATCGCCGAGGCCGTGCGCTCACGCTGGCCCGACCTGCCGTTCATGCTCGACGCGAACTCGGCGTACACGCTCGCCGACGCGCCGGTCTTCGAGCGCATCGACGCGACGAGGCCGACGATGATCGAGCAGCCGCTCGCGCACGACGACATGATCGACCACGCCGCGCTCCAGGCGCGGATCCGCACGCCGATCTGCCTCGACGAGTCGATCCGCCACGCCGACGACGCGCGCAAGGCCATCTCCATCGGCGCGACGAAGGTCATCAACATCAAGCCCGGGCGCGTCGGCGGCCACGCCGAGGCCGTGCGCATCCATGACACGTGCCTCGCCGCGGGCGTCCCGGTGTGGTGCGGCGGCATGCTCGAGATGGGCGTCGGGCGCGCGCACAACGTGCACCTCGCGTCGCTGCCGGGGTTCAGCCTGCCCGGCGACGTCGCGGCGTCGAAGCGCTACTTCGAGACGGAGATCATCGGCGAGCCGTTCGAGGTGGAGCCGGGCGGGACGATGAAGGTGCCGGCCGGGCCGGGGATCGGGGTCAGCGTGCTGGAGCGGGAGATCCGGCGGCTGGCGCTTGGGACGGCGGAGCTTCGCTAGCCGGCCACACGACGACCTCGTCGATCACCGTGCCGAACGCGTCCACCAGGCGCACGTAGTCGCCCTTCGACCACAGCAGGCGCGCGCCGCGCACCGGGCCACCGGCGTACGCGTGCTTGCGCCCGGGCGCGAGGTCGTCGGCGACGGGGTGCATCGCGGCGCGGACGATCGACCCCGAGTGGATGCGGTAGATCTCGCCGGCCTTCGCGAAGTGCGGCGAGCCGAACGTGTAGACCCACTCCCACTCGACCGGCCGCTCGACCTCCTCGCGCCAGAGCGCGCGCACGCGCGCGACGCGCCAGTTCGCGAGGTCGCTGTCGAGATCGACGCGGACCTCGACCCACTCGGCGTTGGCGCGGTCGGGCGTCGTCCCGGCAGGCGCCGGCTTGACCATGAGGATGCGCGCCTTCGGCCCCTCGGCCATGACCGGTCGGAAGTCCGCCACCGCGCCCGAGACTACCTAATCTAGGGATCACGGGCGAAGAGAAGGAGGCACGGATGTCGGACACCAAGGACAGGACCAGGAGCGTCAGCGAGGGCCAGGACCCGGCGATCCCCTCGCCGACGCCGAAGCGCGCGCGCCCCCGGACGAACAAGGACTGGTGGCCCGACCAGCTCGACCTCTCCATCCTCCACCAGCCGTCGCCCCTCTCCGATCCGATGGACGAGGGCTTCGACTACGCCCGGGAGTTCGCGACGCTCGACCTCGAGGCGCTGAGGCGCGACCTCATCCAGCTCATGACGACGTCGCAGGACTGGTGGCCCGCCGACTACGGCCACTACGGCCCGCTCTTCATCCGCATGACTTGGCACGCGGCGGGGACGTACCGCATCGCCGACGGCCGGGGCGGCGGCGGGAGCGGGATGCAGCGCTTCGCGCCGCTGAACAGCTGGCCGGACAACGCGAACCTCGACAAGGCGCGGCGGCTGCTGTGGCCGATAAAGCGCAGGTACGGCCGCAAGATCTCGTGGGCCGACCTCCTCGTCTACGCCGGCAACGTCGCCATGGAGTCCATGGGGTTCGAGACGTTCGGCTTCGGCTTCGGGCGGGCCGACGTCTGGGAGCCCGAGGAGGTCTTCTGGGGGCCGGAGGACACCTGGCTCGGCGACGAGCGTCACGGCGACGACGGCGCCATCCAGGGACCGTTCGGCGCCGACCACATGGGTCTCATCTACGTGAACCCGGAGGGTCCCGGCGGCGTCCCCGACCCGCTCCTCGCCGCGAAGTTCATCCGGCAGGCGTTCGGGCGCATGGCGATGAACGACGAGGAGACCGTCGCGCTCATCGTCGGCGGCCACACGTTCGGCAAGACGCACGGCGCCGCGCCCGCGGTCGGGCACGTCGGTCCCGAGCCGGAGGCCGCGCCGATCGAGGAGCAGGGCCTCGGCTGGAAGAGCACGTTCGGCAGCGGCAAGGGGCCCCACACCATCACGAGCGGGCTCGAGGGCGCGTGGAGCGACGAGCCGACGAAGTGGGGCAACGGATTCCTCGACAACCTCCACCGGTACGAGTGGGAGCTGACGACGAGCCCGGCCGGGGCGAAGCAGTGGCGGCCGAAGGACGGCGCCGGCAGCGGCACCGTCCCCGACGCGCACGACCGCTCGAAGCGGCACGCGCCGATGATGCTCACGACGGACCTCGCGCTGAAGGTCGACCCCATCTACGGGCCGATCACGAAGCGGTTCCACGCGCATCCCGAGGAGCTCGCCAACGCGTTCGCCCGCGCCTGGTACAAGCTCTTGCACCGCGACATGGGCCCGGTCTCGCGCTACCTCGGGCCCTGGGTGCCGGAGCCGCAGCTCTGGCAGGACCCCGTCCCTCCGGTGGACCACGAGCTCATCGGGCCGCGGGACATCGCCGACCTGAAGGGGCGGATCCTCGCGTCCGGCCTCTCGGTCACCGAGCTCGTCTCGGCCGCGTGGGCGTCGGCCGCCACGTTCCGCACCACCGACAAGCGCGGCGGGGCGAACGGCGCGCGCATCCGCCTCGCGCCGCAGAAGGACTGGGAGGTGAACGAGCCGCCGCTGCTGGCGAAGGTGCTGCGGACGCTCGAGGGGATCCAGCGGGAGTGGAGCACCGCAGCGAAGAAGAAGGTGTCGCTCGCGGACGTCGTCGTCCTCGGCGGCTGCGCCGCGGTCGAGCGCGCGGCGAAGGACGCCGGCCACGACGTCACGGTCCGGTTCCGGCCGGGTCGCGCCGATGCCTCGCAGGACCAGACGGACGCCGCGTCGTTCGCGCCGCTCGAGCCGACCTTCGACGGCTTCCGCAACTACGTGAGGGCGGGCGAGGTCCTCACGCCGCAGACGCTGCTGCTCGAGCGGGCGACGCTCCTCGGTCTCAGCGCTCCGGAGATGACGGTGCTCGTCGGCGGCATGCGCGTCCTCGGCGCGAACCACGGGCGGTCCCGGCACGGCGTGTTGACCGACCGGCCCGGAGCGCTCACGAACGACTTCTTCGTGCATCTGCTCGACATGGGCACCGAGTGGAGGCCGTCGGCGTCGGACGCGACCGTGTACGAGGGGCGCGACCGGGCCACGGGCCGCGTCCGCTGGACCGCGACCGCGGTCGACCTCGTGTTCGGGCACCACTCGCAGCTCCGCGCGCTCGCCGAGGTGTACGCGGCGGACGACGCGAAGGAGAAGCTCGTCCGCGACTTCGCGGCCGCGTGGAGCAAGGTGATGGAGCTCGACCGCTTCGACCTCCGCGGCCCTACTGCTTCGCGGTGAGCTGCACCTCGAGGCGGATCTCGTCCTTGATGGAGAGCACCGACAAGACGCGCGGCTGATCCATCCCGAACGTCGAGAACTGGAACGCCGGCGCGACGGTGGCCGTCGCCGTGAGGTCGGCGCCGCTGCGGGCGGCCTTCACGTCGAACGTGAGCTCCTTCGTGACGCCGCGGATCGTCATCTGCCCGGTGAGCTTGAACGTCACCTCGCCAGACGCAGCGAGCGGCAGGGCGAGACCGGTCGCGCGCACGGGCACGAAGACCGCCTCGGGGAAGAGGCGCGTCTGCAGGGTGTTGTCCTTGATGAACCGGTCGCGCTGCGCGCTGTCGCTCGAGAGGGCGGTCAGGTCGACCGCGACCTTCGAGCTCGAGGCGAAGGTCCCGTCGGGGTCGAGCGTGAACTGCCCCGTCACCTTCTCGCTCGTGAGCACCGCGTCGTTCGGCAGGGTGCGGTCGGCGAGCTGCTCGTTCACGCGCACGACGGCCTTCGAGCCCGCCTGGATGGTGAACGCCAGCGCGCCCGCGGCCGCCGGCGCCGC
>VGOU01000088.1 GCA_016875795.1 Chloroflexota bacterium
GGTGTAGACCCACTCGAAGCCGCCGTCACCCGCGCGCTGGCGGCCCGCTTGCGCGAAGCGCTCCCAGTTCGGGCCGAGCTGGTCGTAGCGCTTGCGCTTCTCGGGGTCGCTGAGGACCTCGTGGGCCTCGTTGGCCTCCTTGAAGCGGCGCTCGTCGTCGGCGCCCTTGTTCAGGTCAGGGTGATGCTGCCGCGCGAGCCGGCGGTAGGCCTTCTTGATCTCGTCGGTCGTCGCGGATCTCTGGACGCCGAGGATCTTGTAGTAGTCCTTGTACTCGACGGGCATCGGCCATCACCCCGGTGGGCGCTAGCTCGGCGGCGGCGCCGTGCGGCCCACCTCGCGGTGGACCGTCGGCGGCGGCACGAGCCGCGCGTGCTTGCCGAGGGCGATGTCGAGGACCTCGTCGATGCTCGCGACGGTGCGCACCTCGACGGTGTCGAGGATCTCCTTCGGCACGTCCACCAGGTCCTTCTTGTTCTTCTCGGGCAGCACGAAGGTCTTGATGCCGGCGCGGTGGGCCGCGAGCAGCTTCTCCTTCACTCCGCCGATCGGCAGGACGCGCCCGCGGAGCGTGATCTCGCCGGTCATGGCGACGTCGCGCCGGACCGGTCGCCCCGTGAGCGCGCTCACGATCGTGGTCGCCATGGTCACGCCGGCCGAGGGGCCGTCCTTGGGGATGGCACCCGCCGGGACGTGGATGTGCATGGCGTGGTCGCCGAAGAAGTCCTTGGGCGTGCCGATCTCGCGCTGGTGCGCGCGCACCCACGACATGGCCGCGCGCGCGGACTCCTCCATCACCTTGCCGATCTGGCCGGTGAGCTGGAAGTCCTTGCCCTCGCCGAAGGTCCCCTCGACGATGGTCGCCTCGACGGTGAGGACGTCGCCGCCGTGCTCGGACACGGACACGCCGGTCGCGGCGCCGACCATGTCCTCCTTCTCGGCCAGCCCGTATTCGAACCGCTCGGGGCCGAGGGACGTCGCGATGTCCGCGGCCTCGATGACCGCGTCGGCGATCTCGTTGCTCGCGACCTTGCGCGCGATCTTCCGGTTGATGGTGCCGATCTCGCGCTCGAGGTTGCGCACGCCGGCCTCGCGCGTGTACTCGCGGATGATCTTGCGCAGCGCCTCGTCGGTGATGCGCAGCTTCGGCCTCTCGATGCGCGTGACGTTCTCCGCGGGCACCTCTGCCTGGGCCGGGTCCGGCGCCGCGGTCTCGGCGGCGCCCTCGGCCGGCGCTTCCGCCGCCGCGTCGCCCGCGAGGCCGTGCTGCTTCAGCTGCCGCGGCAGGAGGTAGCCGGTCGCGATGTGCATCTTCTCGTCCTCCGTGTAGCCGGGGAGGCGGATGACCTCCATGCGGTCACGGAGCGGCGGGATGATCGTGTCCTCGATGTTCGCCGTGGTGATGAAGATCACCTTCGACAGGTCGTACTGCACCTCGAGGTAGTGGTCCTGGAACGTGTTGTTCTGCTCGGGGTCGAGGACCTCGAGGAGCGCGCTCGACGGATCGCCGCGGAAGTCCGCGCCGACCTTGTCGATCTCGTCGAGCATGAACACGGGGTTCACCTCGCCGGCGACCTTCATGTTCTGGATGATCCGGCCGGGGAGCGCGCCCACGTACGTGCGGCGGTGCCCGCGGATCTCGGCCTCGTCGCGGATGCCGCCGAGCGACATGCGGATGAACTTGCGGCCCATGGCGCGCGCGATGCTCTTGCCGAGGCTCGTCTTGCCCACGCCGGGCGGGCCGACGAAGCACAGGATCGGCGCGCGCAGGTCCTTCGCGAGCTTGCGCACGGCCATGTACTCGAGGATCCGGTCCTTCACCTTCGCGAGGCCGTAGTGGTCCTCGTCGAGGATCCGCCCCGCCGCCTGGATGTCCCAGTCGTCCGAGGCCGCGGCTTTCCACGGCAGCGAGATGAGCCAATCGACGTACGTGCGGATGACGCCGGTCTCGGGAGAGGCCTGCGGGATCTTCTCGAGGCGGGCGACCTCCTTGAGGGCCTTCTCCTTCGTGGCCTCGGGCATGCCCGCGGCCTCGATCCTCTCGCGCAGCTCCTTCAGCTCCGCGGTGCCCTCGTCCTCGCCGAGCTCCTTCTGGATGGTCTTCAACTGCTCGCGGAGGATGTACTCGCGCTGGGTCTTGTCGATGGTCGACTGGACCTCGCTCTGGATCTTCGCCTTCAGCTCGAGGATCTCGTTCTGCTTCGCGAGGAAGACCGAGAGGAAGCGCAACCGCTCGACGACGCTCGGCGTCTCGAGGAGCTGCTGGCGCTGCTCGAGCGTGAGGTCGGGGCTCGTGGCGACGAGGTCCGCGAAGTGGGCGGGGTCCTCGATCCCCTTCGCGGTCATCGCGATCTCGGGGAGGACGCCGCCGCCGTTGTCGACGTACTGCTGGAAGGAGGCCTTCACGTTGCGCATGAGCGCCTCGACCTCGACGGGGCCACCGAGCTCGTCGGGGATGACGTCGAAGCGCGCCCTGAAGAAGCGCTCCTCCGGGCTCCAGTCCGTGACGCGCACGCGGTCGAGGCCCTGGACGATGACCTGCGCGCTCCCGTCGGGGATCCGCAGGAGGCGGACGATCTCGGCGACGGTGCCGACCGGGTGGATCTGGTCGGCCGCGACGTCGTCGACCTCCGCGTCCTTCTGCGCGGCAAGGATGATGTAGTGCTTCTCGGAGCGCATCGCCGCGTCGACGGCGGCGACGCTCCGCTCGCGCCCGACACCGAGCGGCGTGACGATCTTCGGGAAGATCACCGCCTCGCGGAGCGGTACGAGCGGGAGCTCGTCCGGATAGCTGCGCCGGTCCTGGGTCTGGTGCGTCACTTCTTCGGTCCCTCATTTCCAGCTTGCGATGCGCGGGCGGGACCGGCCGCCCCGGCCGTCCCCGCCACGGGAAGGAAGGTCACTACTGGCCCGACGTGACCGCCGGGCGCACCTTGATCCGCTTCGGCCGGACGGCCTCCGACTTCGGCGGCATCAGGTGGAGCGCGCCGTTCTCGAAGGTCGCGTCGACCCTGTTCGCGTCGATCGCGACGGGGAGCGTGAGGCTTGATCTCCCCGCCGATCGTGACGGTGTCATGGGTGACGTTGATGTCGATGTCCTCGGGCCGCGTGCCGGGGACGTCGGCGCGGAGGTGATACGCGTCCTTGGCCTCCCACAGGTCCACCGGGACGCCGAGGGCCGCGCCGTTCGCCCACACGCCCGGACGGACGAAGGAGTCCTCGAACGGTCGGTCCATCGCGTCGCGCAGGGTCGCGATGTCGCCAGGGGGACGGAAACGGGTGATGCTCATCGCTCCTTCATTCCTCCGTTCTCGGATCGGGTCGGTCCGGCCGCCACTGCCGGTCACCGTTGCCGTCCTCTCCGCCGCTCTCCTCCTCCAGCGACGCCGCGAGCTCCTCGAGGAGGTCGGCGATGTCGCGGAGCTGGAGCAGGAGCTTGACCCCGGCGAGGTTCACGCCCCGCACCTGGGTCAGGTAGCGGATCGCGCGGACCTTCCGCAGGTCCTCGTCGCTGTAGAGCCGGATGTTCGTCTCGGTGCGCACCGGCTCGAGGAGGCCTTCCTCCTCGTAGATCCGGAGCGTCCGCGGGTGGCATCCAGCCAGGCTCGCGGCGACGGAGATGACGTACACGGGCCTGCTCGCACGTGCCACGTCACGTTGGTATAAGACCTACCAACGCCATTGTCAAGTCCCCTATGAATGACCCGGCCGAGCGGTCAACCGTAGAGCGCGGCGCGGACCTCCGACTCGGCGTCCGTGGGCGCGAGGACGATGACGCGGTCGCCCTTCTCGAGGACCGCCTCGCCCGCCCCGCTCAGCAGCTTGCCACCGCGGACGATGCCGCCGATGAGCGCTCCCTCGGGCAGCTTCAGCCCGCGGACGGGCTCCCCGTGGGCGGGCGACCCCGGCTGGATCTCCGTCTCGATGATCTCGAGGTGCGAGCCGGTGAGGGGCATGAGGGGAAGGAAGCCGCCGGTCGGCAGCTCCTGCTCGATGACGTTCATGAGCACGCGGGTGGACGACACCGTCTCCTGGATGCCGAGGGTCTTGAACACGATCTCGTTCTTCGGGTCGTTCACGCGCGCGATGACGCGCCCGTGCGGCCCGCAGTTGTAGCGAGCGAGCTGGCAGATGACGAGGTTGCGCGCGTCCTCGCCGGTGACGGCGAGCACCGCGTCGGCGCGCTGGCAGCCGGCCTCGAGCTGGTAGCGGCCCTCGTCGGCGGGAGCGTTCAGCACCACCGAGCCGAGCTGCTCCTCGATCCACGCCGCGCGGCGGCGGTCCGACTCGATGACCATGACCTCGTGGCCCGCCTCGATGAGGGCCTTCGCGAGGTGGTACCCCACCTCGCCGCCACCGGCGACGACGACGTACATCGCTAGCGCTTCGCCGTGACCCAGCGCGGGTTCGGCTTGTATTGCCCGGAGAGGCGCTGCTCGAACTCGAGCGTCCGCTGGATGAGGACCTCGCCGACCTCGCCCTCCTCGCGCAGCATCGCGCGCAGGAGCACGGCGAGGATCGTCGTGCGCGAGACCGTCTGGATCCCCTTACCGCGGTAGATGTCGGCGCGGATCGGGTCGTTCACCTTCGCTATGACGCGCTTCACGCCGAAGATCTCCTTCGCGATCTGCGCGGACATGAGGTTGCGGTTATCGCCCTCGGTGAGCGCGAGGAACCAGTCCGCCTGGTCGAGGCCGATCCTGCGCAGGACGTCGTGGTCGGCGCCGTTGCCGAGGTAGGTGATGCCCCTGTAGCCGTCGGGGAGATGCTTGAACGCGGCCTTGTCGGTGTCCACGACCGTCACCTGGTGCCCCTCCTCGTCGAGGAGCATCGCCAGGGTCGATCCCACCCGTCCGCAACCGACGATCACGACGTTCATCAGCGTGGCTCTTCCTGACGATAGGCGAGGACCGCGCACGGCGCGCCGAGATAGACCCCTTCGACGGTCTTGCTCACGTACGTGCGTCCGAGCCGCCGGCGGTACGGCATCCCGACGAGCACGAGGTCGGCGCCGCGCTCGCGCGCCGTGTCCACGATCGCCGCCGACGCCTCGCGCGCCTGCAGGAGCTCGGTCTGCAGGTGCCCGCCGGCCTGCTCGGCGACCTTCGCCGCGCCGGCGAGGAGCTCCTCCCCGTGGTCGAGCTCGGCCTCGAGGACGACGTCGAGCGGCAGGTTCCAGCGCACCTCGATGACGTGGACGGCGAGGATCTCGGCCTTCGACGGCTTCGCGAGCGCGACGGCGAGGCGGACGAGGTCGGGGTCGATCGCGGTGCCGGCGAGCGGCACGAGGATCCGCTGGAAGGCCATGAGCGCGCCGCAGTCTAGGTCTCGTACCCCGCGCGCGCAGACCGAGGCGCCGCGGCGACGAGGTCGAGCACGCGGCCGGAGGGAGGGCTCAGCCCGACCGACGGTCGGAAAGGAGGTCGGCCGTGTCCCTGAAGTGATAGGGGACGTCGATGACGATGGTGTTCGGGCGGAAGAGCAGGGCCGCCTTCAGGCGGAACGCGGTCTGGCTGTGGAGGATGAACTCCCACCAGTGGCGCGGCACGAACTCCGCGAGCACGACGGTGATCGGGCGGGGGTCGCGCTCGTCGATGCGGTCGATGTACTTCAGCAGCGGCTGGATGAGCGCGCGGTACTGCGAGGCCACCGTGTCGAGGTCGATGACGCGCCCGTCGGGAAGGCGCCGGCCGGCCCAGCGCTCCCAGCGGCGCTCGAACTCGTGCGCCGACTCCTGGCTCGACGCGATGTGCACCGCCTTCACGTGCGGCGAGATCGACGTCGCGAACGCGAGCGCCTGCACCGCCGCGCGGTCGAGGCGCGCGATCGGGACGATGACGATCGGCGGCCGGGGCTCGGGGAGCGCCTCGTCGAGATCCTCGAGCGTGAGCGCGTCGGCGACGGAGCGGTAGTGGCGGCTGATCGCAATGAGCAGCAGGACGAGCGCGGGCAGGACGACGAGCACCATCCACGCGCCGCGCTCGAACTTCGTGACGGCGACGATGACGAGCGTGACGCCGGTGCCGAGCGCGCCGACGACGTTCACGGCCATGGAGAGCTGCCACGCTTTCGGGCGCAGGCGCCACCACCGCCGGACGAGGCCCGCCTGCGACAGGGTGAGGGCGATGAACACGCCGACCGTGTAGAGCGGGATGAGCTCGGTGACGCTGCCGTGGAACCCCCACAGCACGAGCGCGGCGATGAGCGCGAGCGCGATGATCCCGAACGAGAAGCTGAGGCGCTCGCCGCGGAAGGCGAACTGGCGCGGCATGAAGCGGTCGTTCGCCAGCACCGACGCGAGCCGCGGGAACCCGGTGAAGCCGGTGTTCGCCGCGAGGAGGAGCAGGACCGCGGTCGAGCCCTGGACGAACCACCAGTACGGTCCCTGGCCGACGATCGAGCGCGTCAGCACGCTGTTCAGCGTCTCGCGCTCGTGCGCGCTCGGGACGACGCCGATCGTCGTCGCGAGGAACGTGAGGCCGAGGAAGATCGTCGCGAAGAGCGACCCCATGAGGACGACCGTGATGACCGCGTCCTGCGGCCGCCGCAAGTTCGGCGTGCCGTTCGCGACGGCCTCGCTCCCGGTGAGGCCGACGGCGCCGCTCGAGAACGCCTTCAGGATGAGGAAGAGGCCGAGCACCTCGGCGCCCTGCGCGGGGAACGGGTCGGGCGGCTGCGCCGCGGCGGGCACGTCGCCGCTGGCGACGCGGAACAGGCCGTACCCGATGAGCCCGAACACCGCCACGAGGTAGACGTACGTGGGCGCGGCGAAGATGACCCCGGCCTCGCGGATCCCGCGCAGGTTCCCGATCGCGAGGACCGCGATGATCGCGAGGCCCCACACCGCCCGGTCGTCGTGGACCGCCGGGATGAAGCTCCCGAGCGCGGCGACGCCGGCGGCCGTCGACACGGCGACGGTGAGGACGTAGTCGATGAGGAGCGCGGCCGCGGCGACGACGCCGAGCACGATGCCGAGGTTCTCCTTCGCCACGGCGTAGGAGCCGCCCCCCTGCGGGTACGCGCGGATGACGCGCGTCTCGGAGAGCACGACGATCGCGAGGACGCCGACGACCGCGAACGCGATCGGCATGGTGAGGAAGAGCGCGCCGGTGCCGGCGAGGACGAGGATGCGCATGGCCTCCTCGGTCGCGTACGAGCTCGAGGAGATGTTGTCCGAGGCGAGGATGGCGAGCCCGGTCTTCTTCGACAGGCGCTCCCCCGCCGCGGCCGCGGTCTCGATGGGCTTGCCGAAGAGGACGTGGCGCACGGCGTCGTAGGCCCGGCCGAGCCCGGTGCGCGGCCGCGTGGCCTCCGCCGTGGCGACGTAGATGCCACCGGGGCCGCGCCGGAACTCCTTCGGGCGGACGATGCGCACGTAGCGGTCGCCCGGGAGGCGCCCCGCCTGCCGGGTGCGCTGCTCTAGCTCGGCCGGGTCGCCCCGCTCGTCACCGTCCGCCACCGGCTCAGAACCCTAGCGCGAGGCGGTCGGCGAGGAAGTGCGGCAGGCCGCGCGCGCGGATCCGCCGCTGCGTCTCGGCGACGTCGTAGGCGGCGCGCGCGAGCGTCACCGCGTGGGTGTCCGTATCCAGCAGAGCGTAGGCCGCGCGCGGGTCCCCATCGCGCGGCTGCCCGACGCTGCCGGGGTTCGCGAGCATGCGGTCACCGCTGCGGAAGATCCGCGGGACGTGGGTGTGGCCGTTGCAGCAGTGCGGAGTGCGCGCGAGGGCGAGCGTCGCCTCGGCCTGCGGCTGCGAGGTGACGTACTCCCAGACGGGGTCGCGGAGGCTGCCGTGGACGAGCGTGAACGCGCCGGCCTCGCGCGTGAGCGGCAGGCCGGCGAGGTGGTCGCGCTCCTCCGCCGACAGCCACGCGCGGTGCTTCTCGGCCGCCGCGGCGGCGTAGGCGTTGAACTTGGCGGTCCCGCGTCCGGTGGCCGCGGCGATGTCGTGGTTGCCCGCGACCAGGACCGCCTCCCTCTCGCGCAGGAGCGCGATGGCGTCGGAGGGGTCCGGGCCGTAGCCGACGGTGTCGCCCATGACCCAGATCGCGCCAACCTCGGGGAGGGCGGCGAGCACCGCCTCGAGCGCGGCGAGGTTCGCGTGGATGTCGGAGAGGAGCGCGACCTTCACGCGAGCGCCGCCGCGTTCGCCTCGGCGAGCGTGAGCCGGCCCTCGAGGAAGGCCCGGCCGATGACCGCCGAGGCCGCGCCCCAGCGCGCGAGCGCGCGGACGTCGTCGGCCGACGCGATCCCGCCGCCGGTGTGG
>VGOU01000089.1 GCA_016875795.1 Chloroflexota bacterium
CCAACCTTTCTCCAGGCACGGTCCTCCGCGGCCTTCCGACAGCGGGGACCGGCAGTGTACTAAAGTCGCTCACTTCCTGCGCCTGGACCCCGCCGCGACCGCTTCCCCGCGGCGAGCGGGGGCGGCGGCGAGCTCGCCCGCGGCGGCCGAGCGAGCCGCGCCGCGAGCGGGCTCGGCGGCGGTGAGGACGACGGGACCCGCGTCCGTGACCGCCACGGTGTGCTCGAAATGGGCCGAGAGCGAGCCGTCCGCGGTCACGACCGTCCAGCCGTCGTCGAGGAGGCGGGTCTCCTTGCCGCCGCTGTTCAGCATCGGCTCGATCGCGATGCACAGGCCCGCGCCGATGGGCCTCCCCACCCCGGCGGTGCCGAAGTTCGGCACCTGGGGCGGCTCGTGCATCGCGCGGCCGATGCCGTGGCCGACGTAGTTCCGGACCACGCTGAAGCCGTTCCGCTCGGCGAAGGACTGCACCGCGGCGCCGATGTCGCCGAGGCGGCCGCCGGCCTTCGCGGCGGTGATGCCGCGCCGCAGCGCCTCCTCGGTGACGCGGATGAGCCGCAGGGCGTCATCGCTCACCCGCCCGACCGGAACGGTGGCGGCGGCGTCGGCGTGCCAGCCGCCCACGATCGCGCCGGCGTCGATGCCGATGATGTCGCCCTCCTTCAGCCTCCGCCTCCCCGGGATGCCGTGGACGATCTCGTCGTTCACCGACGTGCAGATCGTCGCCGGGAAGCCGTAGTAGCCGAGGAAGGACGAGGTCGCGCCGCGCTCCTTCAGCACCTGCGCGGCGATCCTGTCGAGCTCGCCGGTGGTGATGCCGGGGCGGACCGCGGCGGTCGTCCGCGCGAGCATCTCCGCCACGACCTTCCCGGCGCGGCGCATCGTGGCGACCTGCTCGGCCGTCTTCAGCGTGACGAGCTCCTTCATCCGAGCGCCGCCCGGAGGCGCGCGTGCACGTCCTCGACGCTGCCGACGCCCGGCACGCGGCGCAGGAGGCCCTTGCGCTCGTAGTGGTCGACGACCGGGCGCGTCTGCTCCTGGTACACGTCGAACCGCTTGCGCGCGACCTCCGGCGAGTCGTCGGCGCGGCCCTCGCCGCGCCGGGCGAGGCGCGCCGCGAGCTCCTCGCGGTCCACCTCGATGAGTAGGACGCCCGCGACGCGCCGCCCGAGCTCGCCGAGGAGCTTCTCGAGCGCCTCGGCCTGCGGGATGGTGCGCGGGAACCCGTCGAACACGACGCGCTCATCGCGGCGGATCTCGCGCATGCGCTCGCGGACCATCCCGACGGTCACGTCGTCGGGCACGTATCGCCCCTTCGACATGTAGCCGTCGGCGAGCCGGCCGAGCGGCGTGCCCTCGCGGAGGTGCTTGCGGAAGAGGTCACCGGTGGAGATGTGGACCCACCCCGGCTCGCCGGCGCTGAGCTTCGCCTGCGTGCCCTTCCCGGAGCCCGGAGGGCCCATGAGCACGACGTCGCCGGGCACCACTACCGGATGAAGCCCTCGTAGGAGCGCATGAGGAGCTGCGCCTCGAGCTGCTTCATCGTCTCGACGACGACGCCGACGACGATGAGGATGCTCGTGCCGCCGAGGCGGAGCGTCTGGACGCCGGTGAGGTCACCGACGAGCGTGGGCATGACGGCGACGATGCCGAGGAACAGCGCGCCGGCGATCGTGATCCGGGTGACGACCCTGCCGAGGAACTCGGCCGTCGGCCGTCCCGGGCGGATGCCCGGGATGAAGCCGCCGTAGCGCTTGATGTTGTCGGCGACGTCGTTCGGGATGAACGTGAACGCCGTGTAGAAGAACGTGAACGCCACGGTGAGGATGAAGTACAGGCCGTTGTAGACGAACGCGTTCGCGAACGCGGCGACGGTGAACTCCGAGGCCGCGCGAAGCCAGTCGACCTCGCTCGTCGTGAAGTACTGCGCGATCTGCGACGGCAGGAGCAGGATCGAGATCGCGAAGATGATCGGGATCACGCCCGCGCTGTTCACCCGCAGCGGGATGTGCGTGCTGCCGCCGCTGTACATGCGCGTCCCGCGCACGCGCTTCGCGTACTGGACGGGGACGCGGCGCTGGCCCTCCTGGATGAACACGATCGCGGCGATGATCGCGATGCCGACGAGCGCGTAGAAGACGAGGAGGGCGACGTTCTCCTGGACCTCGATCGTCTGCGCGATCGTGGTCGGGAGGCGGCCGACGATGCCGGCGAAGATGATGAAGCTGATCCCGTTGCCGATCCCCTTCTCGCTGATGAGCTCGCCGAGCCACATGAGGAGCAGCGTGCCGGCGGTGAGCGTGCCGAGGATCGAGAGCGTCAGGCCGAGGTCGCGGAAGCCGAACTCCGGGATGACGCCCGAGCGCTGCATGAAGACCGAGACGCCGATGCCCTGCAGCAGCGCCATCGGGACCGTGAGGATGCGGGTGTACTGGTTGATCCGGTTGCGCCCGTACTCGCCCTCCTTGGAGAGGCGCTCGAGCGCGGGGATCGTCTGGTTGAGGAGCGTCATGATGATCGACGCGTTGATGTAGGGGTTCACCCCGAGCGCCACGACGCTGAAGCGCGCGAGGCCCCCGCCCGAGAAGAGGTCGAGCAGGCTGAGCAGCTGGTTGTTGTTCAGCACGGTGGTGAGCTGGGCCTGGTCGACGCCCGGCAGCGGGACGTGCGCGAGGAACCGGAAGACCACGAGCATCCCGAGCGTGAAGAGGATCTTGTTGCGGAGGTCGGGCGCGCGGAGCGAGTCCGTCAGCGCGCCGAGGACCGGTACCTGCGCCGCCACTACTTCGTCTTCTCGATCAGGACGACCGTGCCGCCGGCGGCCTCGATGGCCTTGCGCGCCGCCGCGGAGACGGCGTGGGCGTGGACCTCGAGCGGCTGCCCGAGACTGCCGTCGCCGAGCACCTTCAGCGGCTGGTCGACGCGCAGGCCCTTCGCCCTGAGGAGGTCCGGCGTCACCTTCCCGCCTTCGGCGTAGTCCTTCAGCTGGCCGATGTTCACGGCCACGTACTTCGTGCGACGCGGCGGCTTGAAGCCGCGCAGCTTCGGCAGGCGCATGTGCAGCGGGGTCTGGCCGCCCTCGAACCAGGCCGGCAGGCCCGGGCCGCTGCGGGCGAGCTGGCCCTTCGTGCCCTTGCCCGCGGTCTTGCCCGTACCGCTCCCGGTCCCGCGGCCGACGCGGCGCTGGCGCTTGCGGGCGCCCTTCGGCGCCTTCACCTCATGGAGCTTCACTTTGACGGCTCCTTCACCTCGACGAGGTGCGCGACCCTGCGGAGCATGCCGCGCAGCTGCGGCGAGTCCGCGAGGTGCACGCGCGCACCCATGCGGCGCAGGCCGAGCGCGCGCAGCGTGCCGCGCGCGCCCTCCTTCTCGCCGATGGCGCTCTTCTTCTGGACGATCACGATCTCGGCCATCAGGCGCTCACCGGCTCCTTCTCGCGCGAGCGGCTGCCCGGGACGTCGACCCCGCGCATCTCGCTCACCTGCTGGGGCGAGCGCAGCCGCTCGAGCGCCCGCATCGCCGCCATGACGACGTTCACCGGGTTCGTGGACCCGAGCGACTTCGTGAGGATGTCGCGGATGCCCGCCGACTCCACTACCGCGCGGACGGAGCCGCCCGCGATGACGCCGGTGCCCTTCGATGCCGGGCGGAGGAGCACGCTCGCCGCGCCGAACTGAGCCGTGACCGCGTGCGGGATGGACCGCTCGGCGAGGGGGACGAGCATGATGTGCTTCTTCGCGTCGTCGACGCCCTTGCGGATCGCGTCCGGGACCTCGTCGGCCTTGCCGAGACCCGCGCCGACGTGGCCGCGGCCGTCACCGACGACGACGACGGCCGAGAAGCTGAAGCGGCGCCCGCCCTTCACGACCTTGGACACGCGGTTGATCTGCACGACGCGCTCCGTCAGCTCCAGCCGGTTCGGATCGATCCTCGGCACTCTTCTTCTCCCCCTAGAACTTCAGGCCCGACTCGCGGGCACCCTCGGCGAGCGCCTTCACGCGCCCGTGGTAGCGGTAGCCCCCGCGGTCGAACACGACCTCGCCGACGCCCTTCGCCTTCGCGCGCTCGGCGATCGCCTTGCCGACCTGCTTGGCCTTCACTGACTTCTTGCCCGTGCCCATGTCGAGGTCCGACGCCGCCGCGACCGTGCGGCCCGAGCGGTCATCGATGACCTGGGCGTAGATGTGCGACAGCGAGCGGAACACGGCGAGGCGCGGCCGCTCGCCGGTGCCCGCGACGCGCTCGCGCACGCGAACGTGCCGGCGCTTCCGCGCGATGCGACGGATCTCGGATGGCATCTACGCAGCCCCCTTCGCGCCGACCTTGCCGGCCTTGCCGGCCTTGCGGCGGATGACCTCGCCCGCGTACTTCACACCCTTCGCCTTGTACGGGTCCGGGACGCGCAGCCCGCGGATCTTCGCGGCGACCTCGCCGACCACTTCCTTGTCGATCCCGTTCACGCGCACCTTCTGCGGCGTCTCCGTCGCGAAGGTGATGCCGGCGGGCGGGTCGATCTCGACCGGGTGCGAGAAGCCGAGCGCGAGCTGCAGCTTCTTGCCGGCGAGCTGGGCGCGGTAGCCCGTCCCGCTGATCTCGAGGTCCTTGAAGTAGCCCGCGGTCACGCCCTTCACCATGTTCGCGAGGAGCGTCCGCGAGAGGCCGTGCACCGCCCGCGCGATCCGCGAGTCGTCCTTGCGCTTCACGAGCACCGTGCCGTCCTCGCGCGTGATGTCCACCGCTGGATGGAGGGTGCGCGTCAGCTCGCCCTTGGGGCCCTTCACCTTCAGCGTGCGCCCGGTGACGGTGACGTCGACGCCCTTGGGGAGCTGGATCGGAAGGCGACCGATGCGGCTCATCGCTCGCCTACCAGACCTTCGCCAGGATCTCGCCGCCGAGACCCTTGCGCCGCGCCTCGCGGCCGCTCATCACGCCCGCGGAGGTGGAGACGATCGCCGTCCCGAGGCCCCCGATGACGAGCGGCAGCTCGTCGCGCGTCGCGTAGACGCGCCGGCCCGGACGGCTGACGCGCTCGACGCCCGTGAGCGCCGGCGCCTTGCCCGAGTACTTCAGCTTGATGACGATCTCCTGGCCCGCCACCTCGGACGCGCTGACGTACCCCTCGGCCCGGAGGATCCGCGCGACCTCGCCCTTGAGGCGGCTCGCGGGGATCGAGACGCTCTCGTGCCGCGCGCCGACCGCGTTGCGCAGCCGGGTGAGCATGTCGCCCACCGGGTCGGTCACCGTCGCGCCGCGCCTGCGGCGCGGCTTCTTCGGCGCGGCCTTCCGCGCGGGCGCGGGCCGCGGCTCGGCCGTCCGCTCCGGTGTCGCCATGTCCGTCGCGCGCTCTTCCATCGCTCTCTCCGTTACCAGCTCGACTTCGTCACGCCCGGAAGCTCGCCCATGAGGGCGCGCTCGCGGAAGCAGATGCGGCACAGCCCGAACTTGCGGATGTACCCGCGCGGGCGTCCGCAGATCTGACACCGGTTGTGCGCCTGCACCTTGAACTTCGGTGTCCGCCGTGACTTCACGATGAGGCTCTTCTTCGCCATTTCGCTCCCCTACTACGCCGCGCGGCCGCCGGCCGCCGCACGGAACGGCATGCCGAGCGCCTTCAGCAGCTCGCGCCCTTCCTCGTCGGTCTTCGCGCTCGTCACGATCGTGATCTCGAGACCGCGCAGGCGGTCGATCTTGTCGTACTCGATCTCCGGGAACACGAGCTGCTCGCGAAGGCCGAGCGAGTAGTTCCCGCGCCCGTCGAACCCGCGGTCCGACAGGCCCTGGAAGTCACGGATGCGCGGCAGCACGACGTTCAGGAGCTTCTCGAGGAAGGCCCACATGCGCTCGCCGCGGAGCGTGACCTTGAGGCCGATGGGCATCCCGATCCGCAGGCGGAAGTTGGAGATGGCCTTCTTCGAGCGCGTCACGACCGGACGCTGCCCGGTGATCGTCGCCAGGTCCCCCGCGGCGGCGTCCATCGCCTTGCCGTTGCCGATGGCCTCGCCCATGCCGATGTTCACGACGACCTTCTCGATCCGCGGCACCTGCATGACGTTCGCGTACTTGAACCGCTCGCGGAGCTGGCCCTTGACCGCCGCCTCGTAGCGTGACCTCAGCCCGCTCGCCATCTCACGCCACCTCCTTCACGACGATCTCCTCGCCGCACCGCTTGCAGACGCGCGACTTCTCGCCGTCCTCGATCTTCGCGCCCACCCGCGTCGCCTTCCCGCAGCGCGGGCAGACGAGCATGACCTTGGAGACGTCGAGCGGTGCCGGCTGGTCGACGATGCCGCCCTTCACGTTCCGCTGCGGGTTCGGCTTCGTGTGCCGCTTGGCGATGTTCACGCCCGCGACCACGACCTTCCGCTTCGTCGGGTCGGCCTCCTGCACGGTGCCGCGCTTGCCGCGGTCCTTGCCGGCGATGACCTCGACCTCGTCGCCCTTCCGGATGCGCATCGTCACTAGAGCACCTCCGGCGCGAGCGAGACGATCTTCATGAAGTTTCGGTCGCGCAGCTCGCGGGCGACCGGCCCGAAGATGCGCGTCCCGCGCGGCTGGTTCTGCGGGTTGAGCAGCACCGCCGCGTTGTCGTCGAACCGGATGAGGCTCCCGTCGCTCCGGCGGAACTCCTTCGTCTGGCGCACGACGACCGCGCGCACGACCTCGCCCTTCTTCACGCCCGAGTTCGGGATGGCCTGCTTCACGGTGGCGATGAACACGTCGCCGATCTCGGCCGTCGTCCCGCTCGAGGACCGGAGCACGCGGATGACGGAGAGCTCCCGCGCCCCGGTGTTGTCCGCGACCTTGACCCGCGTGTACGGACGGATCATGTGCGTTCGGCCTTCGAGCTCGCGCCCTCGGCGCGAGCGTCCGATCCATCTTCTACGTCGGCGTCCTCCTCGAGGCCGGCCTCGACGATCTCCCGCTCTGGCTTGGAGAGCAGCTCCGTCACTCCCTCGGTCTCCTCAAGGGCCTTCTCGATGTCGGCGGCCCGCGGCGCGGCGGCGTACGCCTCGCCCTCGCGGGAGATGACCTCGGCCACCTGCCAGCGCTTCGTCGCGCTGAACGGGCGGCTCTCCTGGATGCGCACCAGGTCGCCCGCCTTCGCCTCGCCCGTCGCGTCGTGCGCCGGCACGCGCTTGCGGACGCGGATGACCTTCTTGTACAGCGGGTGCTCGCGCATCCGCTCGATCTCCACGATCACCGTCTTCGGCGTCTTCGCGCTCACGACACGGCCAACTCGGGCCTTCCTCCGACCACGGTGAGGAGACGCCTTTGAGGTGCTGCCGGCCGCCGCCGACGGCGAGGTCGAGGGGAGCCGGGAATCGGACGAGGCGCCCGTCGAGGCTTTCGCTCCCGCCTTGGCGAGCGGGCGCCGAGGGCGAGACCCGCGACCCGAGGCGACGTCGCCGGAGGCGGCGGTCGCCTTCGTGGCGCGACTCGTGGTGGTCTTCGTCGCGGCTGTCGTCTTCTTCTCAGGCACTCTCGATCTCCCGCTGGCGCTGGATGGTCAGGACCCGCGCGATCTTGCGACGCGCGCGCGGGATCGCGCGCACGTCCTTCAGCTGGCGCGTGGCCAGCTGGAAGCGCAGGTCGAGCAGCTCTTCCTTCGCGCTCTTCATCTCGTCCTTCAGCTCGTCCGCCGAGAGGGCGCGCAGGCCCTTCTTCTCAGGCATGTGCCGCCTCCTTCTGCTCCTCGAGCGCGCCCTCGCGCGCGATGACCTTCGTGTCGATCGGGAGCTTGTACGACGCCAGGCGGAACGCCTCCTTCGCGAGCGCGAAGTCGACACCCGAGATCTCGTACAGGATCCGGCCCGGCTTCACGACCGCGACCCAGTGGTCCGGCGCGCCCTTGCCCGAGCCCATCCGGGTCTCGGCCGGCTTGCGCGTGATCGGCTTGTCCGGGAACACGCGGATCCACACCTTCCCGCCGCGGCGGAGGTGGTGGACGATCGCGCGCCGAGCCGCCTCGATCTGCCGCGCGGTGAGGTACGACGGCTCCTGCGCCTGCAGCCCGAAGTCGCCGAACGCGATCGTCGCGCCGGTGTACGCGGTGCCGGTCATGCGGCCGCGCTGGAACTTGCGGTGCTTGAGGCGCTTCGGCATCAGCATCGGATCAGCTCCCCACCGGTGCCGGCGTGCGCGGCTCGGTCGGCGGCG
Organism: Chloroflexota bacterium; assembly: GCA_016875795.1. Taxonomy (GTDB): domain Bacteria; phylum Chloroflexota; class Limnocylindria; order P2-11E; family P2-11E; genus JACPOT01. The sequence continues at coordinate 8,158 of VGOU01000089.1, forward strand.
GGGCCACCGGGGCGGGCGCG
>VGOU01000090.1 GCA_016875795.1 Chloroflexota bacterium
GGCCGGCGGAATTCGAGGGCAAGCGGGTCCCGCAGGTGCTGCTCTCCGGCGACCACCCCGCTATCGGCGCGTGGCGGCGCGGCGAGGCCATCCGCCGGACGGCGGAGCGCCGGCCGGACCTCCTGGCGGGCGCCGAGCTGACGCCGGAGGAGCGTGCCCGGCTGCCGCGCGCGCCGCGCCGCCCGAAGGTGAGCGACGAGGACCTCGTGAAGGCGTACCGGTCCGGGGTGGGCTCCTACCGCATCGCGGAGCGCTTCGGCATCGCCCCGGCGACGGTCCGGGCGCGCCTGCGGGCCGCCGGGATCCGCATGCGGCCGCTGCGGGGCACCCCGCGCGGGCCGTCAGCCGCCGAGGTGAAGCGGATGCGGAAGACCGGCATGACCGTCCGGGAGCTGGCGCGGCACTTCGGCGTGAGCCACGTGACGATCATCGACCGGCTGAAGCGGTGATCCTGTTATCGTCGTCCGACCCCGGATGGCCATGACATTGATGATGGACGACGCCCTCACGCAGCTTGCCCGCGAGCAGATGAAGACCGGAGTCCCGGAGCTTCGGCCCGGCGACACGGTCCGCGTGAGCGTGCGCGTCGTCGAAGGGAACCGCGAGCGCCTCCAGAACTTCGAGGGCACGGTCCTCCGCGTGCGCGGCGGCGGGCTCGACCAGCAGGTCACCGTGCGGCGCATCGCGAGCGGCGTCGGCGTCGAGCGCACCTTCCTCGTGCACTCGCCGCGCGTCGAGAAGATCGAGGTCACCCGCCACGGGCACGCGCGCCGCGCGGCCCTGTACTTCCTGCGCGAGCGGGTCGGGAAGTCGGCCACCCTGCGGGAGAAGCGCCGCTAGGCTCGACGGGCGATGCCCTCGCTGAACCTCGAGAAGCACCTCTGGTCCCAGGGCCTCTCCCGTGTCGCAGGCGTCGATGAGGTCGGCATGGCCGCGCTCGCCGGACCCGTCGTCGCCGCCGCGGTCCTCGTCGCGCCGGGGTGCCGGATCATCCGCGCCGTCCGCGACTCGAAGGTGCTGACGCGCCAGCAGCGCGAGGCGCTCGTCCCGCTCATCCGCGAGCGCGTCATCCGCGTCGGCATCGGCGCGGCGTCGATCGCCGAGATCCGGCGGCTGAACATCTACCACGCGAGCCACCTCGCGATGCAGCGCGCGCTCCGGCAGATCGGCGAGTACGACCACGTGCTCGTGGACGGCAAGCGCATCCTGGACCCGACGTTCGCCCCGGGGAAGCACACCGAGGTCGTGAAGGGCGATGCGCGCTCGTTCGCGATCGCCGCGGCGTCGATCGTCGCCAAGGTGACGCGCGACCGCCTCATGGCGAAGCTCGCCGCCCGCTACCCCGGCTACGGGTGGGAGCACAACTGCGGCTATCCGACCATCGACCACCGCACCGCGCTGCGCGAACGCGGCGTCACGCCGTTCCACCGGCACGACTTCGGGACGGTCCGCATCCTCCTCCAGGCGGAGCAGACGGAGCTCGGGCTGATGCAGGAGGCCGCTTCCTAGGTAGCGGCCCGCGCCTTGCAGCGTTCGCCTGGGTGGTGAGGGTCCTCGCCTCGCTCGACCCCGTCCTCTCGACGCTCGCCGCGCCGTTGCCCGCGGCCGCCGCGCACGGCTGGCACGCCGCGTTCGTCGACCGGTCCCCGTGGCCGAGGCTCGCGCCCGGCGCGACGGCGAGCTACACGGTGCGCTTCCGCAACACCGGGAGCGAGACATGGACCCGAGGCGTCCTCGGCCGGCAGGCGAACCTCGGCATCAACGGCGACGACCGCTCGCAGGGCGCGCTCGGCGTCGGCTGGCCGACGCCGGACCGGCCCGCGATCCAGGCGGAAGCGACGGTCGCGCCCGGCGCCGTGGCGACGTTCACGTTCACCATCCGGACGCCGTCGGCCGCCGGGCTCTCTCAGCTCCACCTGCGCCCCGTCATCGACGGGCTCACCTGGCTCGAGGACTACGGCGTGTACCTCGTCGTCTGCGTCGACCTCGGCTTCCACGCCGCGTGGGTCTCGCAGTCGCCGTGGCCGACCGTCCTGGCCGGGAGCATCGGCGGGCCGTACACGGTGACGTTCCGGAACACCGGGACGCGGTCGTGGCGGAAGGGCGTCGCGGGCGAACAGGCGAACCTCGGGATCGTCGGTGACGACCGCTCCTTCAGCGGATGGGCGGTGGACCGGCCGTCGGCCGACCGCGTCGCCATCCAGAGCGAAGCCGTGGTCGCACCCGGCGCGAACGGCTCGTTCGCGTTCCGGTTCCGCGCGCCGGCCGCGAGCGGCACGCACCGCGTCGCGCTCCGCCCGGTGATCGACGGCGCCACCTGGATGGAGGATCAGGGCGCCTTCGTCCTCGTGACGGCCACCGGCGGCACGTCGCGCGTGCCGGTGCTCGGCGAGACGGTCGTCCGCACCGGCCTGCGTATCCCGTGGGACCTCGCCTTCGCCCCCGACGGCCGCATGTTCGTCACCGAGCGGGTCGGCAACATCCTCGCCTACGCGAGCCGCGAGCCCGGCGCGGCGCTGCGCTCGAACACGGCCGTCGCCGGCGTGCGCAGCGAAGGGGAGGCCGGGCTCATGAGCATCGAGCTAGACCCGGCGTTCGCGGCGAACGGCTACGCGTACGTCTGCGTCTCGGTCGCCGGCGAGGGCCAGTGGCGCAACCAGGTCCTGCGGTATCGCATGAGCGGGGACGTGCCGGTGTTCGACGCGTACGTCATCCCCCGGGGCACGCTCGCGAACGCGATCCACGACGGATGCCGCATCCGCTTCGGCCCGGACGGGAAGGTGCTCCGTGTGGAGAGCGACGGCTCGATCCCCGCCGACAACCCGGTCATGCCCGGCGCAGCGGGACGCACGGCGGCCTACACGATGGGGAACCGCAATCCACAGGGCCTGACGTTCCAGCCGGGCACGGGGACGCCCTTCGAGGTCGAGCACGGCGATAGCACGCACGACGAGATCAGCATCCTTGTCGCCGGCGGCAACTACGGGTATCCGCTCGCGCGCGGGTCGGACGGACCCGGCGGCTACCTCGACCCCGCCTGGCCGTCGGGCGGCTCGACGATCGCGACGTCCGGCGCCGACTTCGTGAGCGGCCCGGCGTGGGGGAGCTGGGAGGGGTCGCTGTTCGTCGCCCAGCTGAAGGAGGCCGACCCGCGGCGCTTCACGGTCTCCGGCAGCGTCGCCATCCAGCAGGAGATCCTCCCCGACGGCCGCTACGGCCGCCTGCGTACGGTCCGGCTCGGCCCGGGCGGCTCGCTGTACGCGACGACGAGCAGCGGCAGCGGCGACCGCGTCATCCGCCTCACACCGACCCTCCCGTAGCGGCCCGCGGCCAGCCGAGCAGAAGTAAGGCCGAGCCGATCGTGGCTGCGTGCCTCACGCGCGGCGCGTCTTCGGGGACGCCGGCGAGCACTTCGCGGAGCGGGCGCTCGCGGAGCTCGGATGGCGGGTCGTCGAGCGCAACCCGCGCACCCGCTTCGGCGAGATCGACCTCGTCTGCCATGACGGTCACGGGTACGTCTTCGTCGAGGTCAAGACGCGGCGCGCGGGGTCCTTCGTCCAGGCGGTGGAGGCGGTCGGCCCGCAGAAGCTGGCCCGGCTGACGCGCTTGGCGGAGGCCTGGCTCGCACGGCGGGGCCGCCGCGACGCCGCGTACCGCCTCGTCGTCGTTGCGCTCACGGTCGGGCCTGGCGGCACGGTCGCGCGGATCCTGAACGTCGCCGCCTGAGCGCCCCAGCGACCTCCGGGCGGCCGCCATGTCCATGCCGGGCTGATGTGTTTCCGTGCCGAGTTGGCACGGATCCGTGCCGGATCGGCACGGATCCACATCACCCCGTGCAGGGGACACCCTCGGGGGCGGCGGGACTGTGGATAACCTTGCGCAAGCGCCGCCCGAGTGAGTGCGCATGGATCTGCTCGCAGCGCTCACCGGCTCGCGCATCCGCGCCGACCTCATCGCGATCCTGTTCGGGGGCCGGGCCCGCCCGTGGAAGCCGATGGAGCTCGAAGCCGTGACCGGGCGGTCGCACTCGCCCATCCACCGCGAGCTGCGGCGGCTCGTCGAGGCGGGGCTCCTGCGCACGACCGCGCGGCGGCCCGCGGAGTTCCAGGCGGACACGGACACCCCGGTGGCGCGCGAGATCCGCCGGCTCGTGCTCCAGACGCGCGGCCGGGTGCCCAAGCTCCGCCACGCGCTCGTTCAGCTGCGCGGCCGGACCATCGCCTGGGCGGTCGGCGGGTCGCTCAAGGGCGCGCCCGGGCGCACCGCCGTCGTCGTCCTGACGAGCACGCCGAAGTCGCTCGTCAGGATCCAGCTGGCCGAACTCGTCCAGGGCGGCACCGAGCTGCACGTCATGTCGCCGAGCGAGTGGGTGACCCGTCTGGACAAGGGCGACGTGTTCCTTCGGCGGTCCCGACGCGCGCGGAAGCTCTGGATCATCGGCAACTGGGAGGAGCTGACGCGCCGCGAGCGGGCCGAGATCGAGTCCAAGCTCCTCCTGCAGACGGTCCGCCGGAACTGGCGCGAAGAGCTCTCGGATGAGTGGGACGAGGACTGGGATCCCGACGCCCCGATCCCGGGTGCCGCGTGAGGAAGCCGGCACTGGCGGTGGTCGACGTCGAGCCCGACCGCGGGTCGCGGGTGGCCCATGTGCGCACGTGCGCGCTCTGGGGCCTCGAGACGGCGCTCGTCCAGGTCGAGGCGGATGTGTCGAACGGCCTGCCGCACTTCTCGATCGTCGGCCTGCCGGACACGGCGGTGAGCGAGGCGCGCGAGCGCGCGCGAGCGGCGATCCGCAACTCCGGGTTCGAGTTCCCGCTGCGCCGCATCGTCGTGAACCTCGCCCCGGCCGAGCGGCGCAAGGAGGGCACCGGGTTCGACCTCGCGATCGCCCTCGCGATCCTGCGCGCGAGCGACCAGTTGAAGACGGACGTCGACGGGCTCTGCCTTGGGGAGCTATCGCTCGACGGGACGGTCCGGCCGATCCGCGGCGTCATGCCGCGCATCCTGCGGGCCCGCGATGCCGGGATCGCGCGCGCGTACCTCCCGAGCGAGAACGGCTCGGAGGCCGCTGCGCTCGGCTGCGACGCGTTCCCCCTGCGCACGCTGCGCGCGGCGGTCGATCACCTCGACGGCCGCGTCCGCCTCCCTCCGGCACCCGTGCCCGAGCCCGCCGCCGAGCCGGTGTGGGACGTGGACCTCGCCGACGTCGCGGGCCAGGAGACCCCGAAGAGGGCGCTCGAGATCGCGGCCGCGGGCGGGCACAACCTGCTGCTCGTCGGGCCGCCGGGGACGGGGAAGACGATGCTCGCCCGAGCGCTGCCCTCGATCCTGCCGCCGCTCGAGCCGGACGAGGTCCTCCTCGCGAGCGCCATCCACAGCGTCGCCGGGCTGACCGACCCGAGCCGTCCCCTCCTCACCGCCCGGCCGTTCCGCGCGCCGCACCACACCGCGTCGCGGCTCGCGCTGGTCGGGGGCGGAGTGCCACCGCGCCCGGGTGAGGTCAGCCTCGCTCACAGCGGCGCGCTCTTCCTCGACGAGATCGCGGAGTTCCCGCGCAACGTCCTGGAGACGCTGCGCGAGCCGCTCGAGGAGGGAGCGATCACGATCTCGCGCGCGGGTGCCGCGGCGACGTACCCGGCGCGGTTCACCCTGGTCGCCGCACAGAACCCCTGTCCATGCGGTCGGCTCGGCGACCCCCAGGCCCGGTGCGAGTGCCTTCCGGACGCGGTCGCGCGGTACCGCTCGCGCATCTCCGATCCGCTGCTCGACCGGATCGACATGCGGGTCGGCGTACCGCGCATCGCGTACCGCGAGCTGCGTCAGCACGCCAGCCGCGAGACGTCGGCGGCCGTCCGCCGGCGCGTTCGCGCCGCGCGGGACCGGATGCGCGAGCGCCTGAAGGGCACCGGGCGCCGCTGCAACGCTGAGATGACGAAGCGGCAGGTCGAGCAGCACTGCGCGCTCGACCGCGCGGGCGAGGCGATGATGTCCGCGGCCATCACCGGCCGCCGCATCTCGGCGCGCGGCTACCACCGGCTGCTGCGCGTGTCGCGGACGGTGGCCGACCTGGAAGGCGTCGAGCGCATCGGCGCCGATCATCTGGCGCTCGCGCTGCTCCTGCGAGGTGCCGCGTGATCCGGCTCGCGCCCCGCGACGATCGCTATCCGGTCCGCCTCCGACGCCTCGGGCGTCCGCCGGATCCGCTGTGGATCTGGGGCGAGCTGCCGCCGGACGGCGCGCCGACCGTCGGGATCGTCGGAACGCGCCGCCTCACCGACTACGGCCGCCGCATCGCGCGCGAGATCTCGATGGCGCTCTCACGGGCCGGCGCGACCGTCGTCTCCGGGCTCGCGCACGGCGTCGACTCGGTGGCGCACACCGCCGCGCTCGAAGCGGGGGGTCGGACGATCGCGGTCCTCGGCGAGGGGATCGCGCACTTCGCCGACCACGGCGCCGTGCGCCGGCGGCAGCTGGCGCAGCGGATCCGCAAGCAGGGCGCTCTCGTGTCCGAGTACGACCTCGACCTCCGCGGCACGGAGTGGACCTTCCCGCGACGCAACCTCACTCTCGCGGCGCTCTCGGACGCGCTCGTGGTGGTCGAGGCGCCGGAGGGATCGGGCGCCCTCCTCACCGCGGATCACGCGACGCGGCTGCGGCACCCGCTCTTCATCGTGCCCGGCCCGCTCGATGGCGTGACGTGGGCCGGGTCCAATCGCTGGATCGCGGAGGGGAGGGGGAAGTTCCTGTCGAGCGCCCAGCAGGTGGCCGATGCGCTGTCGCTCGGGCCGATCCCGCCGGTCGGGCAGCGCAGCGACAACGCCCTCACCGAGCGCCTCATGGCGCTCCTCGCCGCCGAGCCGGTGGACATGGACCGCATCGCGGCCACCCTTGGCATCCGGCCGGTGGAGGCGACGACGCTCGTGGCGGAGCATGTGATCGCGGGCCGTCTCTCGCCGACGCCCGACGGCCGCTTCGCGCGAGTGGCCTAGCCCGGCGGGGCGATCCGCACGATGCGGTCGCCGCTCCCGTTGCTCGTCGTGGCGTAGAGCGCGCCGTCGGGGCCCTGGACGAGGCTCCGCAGGCGTCCGTACTTCCCGTCGAGCAGGATCTCACGCTGGACCGCGGTCCCGCCCTCGATGGTGAAGCGCCGCAGGTCGGTCTCCTTCAGCTGCGCGACGAAGAGCGAGCCCGACCATGCCCCCCACGCGGCGCCGCTGACGAAGGCCGTGCCGGAGGCGGCGATCGTCGACGCGCCCGAGCTCCAGATCGGATCCCTGTAGCGCTTCTGCGGGTCGGGGCCCTCGGCCCGCGGCCACCCGTAATTCGCGCCCCTCTCGAGGATGTTGATCTCGTCGTGCGTCGTGGCGCCGTGCTCGACCGCGAACGGCAGCCCGGTCCCGGGCTGGAACGAGAGGCCCTGCGGGTTGCGGTGGCCGTACGACCAGATGAGGCTCGCGCCCGGCGCCCCCGGGAGCACCGGGTTGTCGGCCGGCACCGATCCGTCGGTGTTCATCCGCAGGAACTTCCCGTTCAGCGAGGTGACGTCCTGGGCGAGCGCGGGCTGTGCCGCGTCGCCCATCGAGGCCCAGAGCTTGCCGTCGGGCCCGAAGCGGACCGTGCAGCCATCGTGGATGTTCGCGGCGCGCATGCCGGCCGCGACGAGGACGCGGTCGAGCGCGACCGCATTGCCGGTCGCCTTGAGGCGCAGGATCTGGTTCAGGAACTCGCCGCCCACGGTCCGCGACGCGCACACGTAGATGTGGCCGGTGCGCGCGAAGTCGGGGTCGAGCGCGATGCCCATCAGGCCGGACTCGCCCTGGGCGCGCACGTCGGGTACCGCGAACGTCGCGAGCCGCCGCGCGTTCACCGCGGCGCTCTCGAAGACGATGACGCTGCCCGCGCGCTCGGTGACGAACATCCGGCCATCGGGCGCGAAGGCGAGGTCCCACGGGGTCCGCAGCCCGCTCTGCACGGGCGCGTCGGTGATCGCGGGCGCGC
>VGOU01000091.1 GCA_016875795.1 Chloroflexota bacterium
GAATGATCCGCGCGCCGCCGCGCAGGCCCACACGAGGACGGCGGCCGCGGGCAGGAGCGCGGTCGGCTTCGCCCAGATCGCGAGCGCGAAGAGCGCCCCCGCGAGCGCGGACCGCCGGCCCCCGCGCTCGAGGAGGACGACGCCCGCCAGGGTCAGTGCGACCGCGAGCAGGTCCGGCTTCACGGCGGCGGCCCACGTCGCCACGGGCGCGAGCGCGAGCCAGGAGAGACCCACCGTCATGGCGCGCAGGGCCCCGGCGTCCCACGCGCGCCACGCGAGGACCGCGGCGGCCGCGAGAGCGCTCGCGATGCTGATCGCGCGCCCGGCCTGGAGGGGCTCGCCCAGCGAGGCGAGCGCGAGATACAGCGGCGGGTAGTTCGCGGCGACGAGCCCGCTCACGTCGCGGTACGCGCTGCCGTCGCGGAGCAGCAGCGCGGCATGGGCGACCGCTCCCTCGCCGTAGATGACCGGCCAGCCGCCCAGGAGCGCGCGGGTCCACTGCCACACCTCGAGCGCCGCGACCGCGGCGGCGAGCGTGGCCGCGATCCACCAGGCGACCGTGCTGCGGCGGTCAGCCACCGGCCGGGCCGAGGAGGCTCCTTCCGGTCATGCGCTCGGGCGCGGGCAGGCCCATGAGATCGAGGATCGTCGGCGCGACGTCCTGCAGGCCGCCGTCCCGCAGGTGGTGGCGCTCGGCCTCGCTCCCTATCACCGCGACGGGCACCGGGTTCGCCGAGTGCTGCGTGTTCACCCCGAAGCCGGGGAACAGCATCTCCTCGACGTTCCCGTGGTCGGCCGTGAGCAGCACGCACCCCCCGAGCGCGAGCGTCGCGTCGACGACCGCTCCGACCGCGGCATCGGTGGCCTCCATCGCGCGAACGGCGGCCTCGATGACGCCGGTGTGGCCGACCATGTCGGGGTTCGCGAAGTTCACGACGGCGAAGTCGTGGCCGGCGACGCGCTGCGCGAGGGTGCGCGCGACCTCGGGCGCGCTCATCTCCGGCCTCAGGTCGTACGTCGCGACCCTCGGCGAGGGCACGAGCACGCGCTCCTCGCCGGCATACGGCTCCTCGCGCCCGCCGTTGAAGAAATACGTGACGTGTGCGTACTTCTCCGTCTCGGCGACGTGCAGCTGCCGCAGCCCGCGCTCCGCGAGCAGGGCCGCGAGCGGGATCACCTCCTGCTGCGGGAACGCGATGGCCATGCCCGGCAGATCGAGCTTGTAGTCGGTCATCGTCACGAACGCCGAGGGACGGGGACGCCTCGGCCGGGCGAACCCGTCGAAGCCCTCCTGCATGAACGCGAGGGTGAGCTGGCGCGCGCGGTCCGGACGGAAGTTGCAGAACACGACCGCGTCACCGTCGGCGACGCGCGCCCCGTCGCCCACCACGGCCGGCTCGAGGAGCTCGTCCCGGCAGTCGGCCTGCGCGTAGCACCGCGCGATGGCCTCCTCGGGCGCGCTCACGCGCGGAGCGTCGGCGTCGACGATCGCGCGCCATGACCGCTCGGTGCGCTCCCAGCGCTTGTCGCGGTCCATCGCCCAGTACCGCCCGTGGATCGTCGCGATGCGCGCCTTCACCTGCGGGATGAGCGCGAGCGCGCTGCGCGGAGGCATGTCGCGCCCGTCGAGGAAGCAGTGATACGCGACGCGGCTCACGCCCTCGCGACGCGCGAGCTCCGCCAGCGCGTTCAGGTGCCGGAGGTCGGCGTGGACGCCGCCGGTCGAGAGCAGCCCCAGGATGTGCAGCGCCCCGCCGCGCGCGCCGCGGCATGCCGCGACGAGCGCCTCGTTGCGGAAGAACGACCCGTCCTCGATCGCGTCGTTGATCCGGACGAACTCCTGGTACTGGATGTACCCCGCGCCCATCGTGAGGTGCCCCACCTCGCTGTTCCCCATCACGCCGTCGGGCAGGCCGACGGCGCGACCGCTCGCGTCGAGGCGTGCGTGCGGGTACGCGGCGAGGATGCCGTCGAGGCGCGGCGTCCGCGCGAGCGCCGCCGCGTTGCCCGGCCCCTCCGGCGCGATCCCCCACCCGTCGAGGATGCAGAGCACGACGGGCCGGTACGTCAACGGAAGGCCGCGACGATGGCCGCGAACTCCTCCGGCTTCAAGGACGCGCCGCCGACGAGCGCGCCGTCGACGCCTTCGGCAGCCGCGAACTCGGCCGCGTTCGCGCCCGTGACGCTCCCGCCGTACATGACCGTGAACGCGCCGGCGGCCGCGCCGAGCCGCCCGAGCTCGTCCCGGATGCGCGCGACCGCGTCGGTCGCCTGGGCCGCCGTCGCCGCCTCGCCCGTCCCGATCGCCCAGATCGGCTCGTACGCGATCGCGAGCGTTGACGGAGTCGCACGCTCGCGATCGAGAGGACCGATCCCGTCGCGCACCTGCCGCCGCAGCACCGCGTCCGTCTCGCCTGCGCGCCGCTGCGCGAGCGACTCGCCGAGGCAGAAGATGACGCGGAGCCCGTGCGCCAGAGCGGCAGCGGCCTTCCTCGCCACGCGCGCGTCGTCATCGCCCTGGTCGCGCCGCACCTCCGAGTGGCCGACGATCGACCCGGCAGCGATCCCCGCGATCATCGGCGCCGCGATCTGGCCGGTGAACGCCCCCTCCGTCTCCCAGTGCACGTCCTGGGCGTACACGAGCACCGCCGATCCGCCGATGGCCTCGCGCACGCGCGCGAGCGCGACGTGCGGGGGCGCGATACCCACGTCGATAGGGCCGCCGTCGATCCGCGCGATCCTCGTCGCGAGATCGACCGCAGCCTCGAGCGTCGAGGGGTTCATCTTCCAGTTCCCGACGACCAGCCTCTGTCTCATGCGCCCCGCACAGCGCTCACGTGCGCACGTCCGCGCGGTCGCGGTCGCGGTGCTCGACCGTGATCTCGCCCGGCCAGAACTCCCGGATCCGCCGCGCGACCTCGTCCGCGATCGCCACCGAGCGGTGGCGGCCGCCCGTGCACCCGAAGGCGATGCCGAGGTGCGCCTTCTTCTCCTCCTCGTAGCGCGGCATGACGTCGCGCAGGAACGGGACGACGTGGTCGAGGAACCGCTGCGTCGCGGGGTTCCCGAGCACGAACGCGAGCACCGGCTCGTCGCTCCCGGACAGCGGGCGCAGCTCCTTCACGTAGAAGGGGTTCTCCATGAAGCGCACGTCGAAGACGAGGTCCGCCCCCGGCGGGAGGCCGTACTTGTACCCGAAGCTCGTCAGCTGGACGAGCATGCCGCTCGGGCCTTCGCCGTAGAGGGAGTGCAGCGTGTCGCGCAGGTCCTTCACCGAGAGGTGCGTCGTGTCGATGACCCTGTCGGCCCGCGCGCGGAGCTCCACGAGCTGCCGGCGCTCCTCGTCGATCGACGGCTGGACGCCGCCGGGCGACTCGAGCGGGTGCCGGTGGCGCGTCTCGCTGTAGCGGCGTACGAGCACCTCGTCGCTCGCGTCGAAGTACAGGAGGTGCGGCCGACGGCCCTCCTCCTCGAGCTGCCCGAGCACGCGCATCGCGTCCTGGAAGAGGCGGCCGCTACGGACGTCGATGACGAAGGCGACCCTCTCGTAGCCGCCGCCCTCGCGGGTGACGCGGAGCGCGTCGGGGATGAGCGCGGGGGGGAGGTTGTCGAGCGTGTAGTAGCCGAGGTCCTCGAGCACCTTCACGGCGATGCTCTTCCCCGCCCCGGAGAGTCCCGTCATCACGATGAACGGATGAGGCACGGAGGAGAGGGTACCTAGCCGGGGACGATGCGGTTGAGGAGGAAGCTCACCATGGCGACGATGAGGCCGCCGACGATCGCGGCGATGATGTCGCTCACGCGGAAGCCGAGCGGCAGCCAGCTGAGGATGACGAGCATGAAGCCGTTCACGACGAGCACGAACAGGCCGAGCGTCGCGCACGTGATGGGCATCGACAGGAGGAGCAGGGTCGGCCGGACGACGGCGTTCAGGACGCCGAGGATGACCGCGGCGATCGCCAGCGCGAGCAGGTAGTTCGTCTGGGCGTCGGCCGTGAACTGTGGCGGGTCGAAGCGGATGCCCTCGAGCAGGTGGTCCGCGACCCACAGCGAGGCCGCCGTGACGACGATCCGCAGGAGACAGCCCATCGCGGCGATCGTACCTAGCACTGGCCGACCGTTGCGCTGCGCGTCACGCGGCGGTCGGCGGCGCGGAAGGCCCACGGCCCTACGGGCAGGAACGGCGCGCTGGTGAGGATCAGCGCGAGGTGCTCGAGCCCATGGTCGAGGATGGTGCGCGCGCCGATGGCGTGGAAGCGCAGGATCTCGGCGGCCAGGTGGTCGGGAGGAGGACGGCGACCACCTGGCCGGCGAACGGCAGGTACGTGACCGGGAAGGCGACGCCGGAGAGCAGCGCGAACAGGAACTGGGTCGTGTCGGCCATGAAGTTCGCTCCCTTCAGCACCATCACGGCGCCGGCGAAAAGAAGCCCACGCCGGCCATCCCGATGAGCGCGATGAGGAGCGCGGGCACCGCCAGCACGGTCCCGGGCCCCACCCGCAGGCCGAAGAAGGCGAGTCCGATGGCGAAGAGCGCGACCTGCGCGATCGCCAAAGGATGAGCGCCAGGATCCCGCGGCCGAGCACCAGGACTTCGCGCCGGGCTGGCGTCACCCAGGACGGCACGAGCGTCCCGGCGTCCATCTCGTTCCGTAGGGACATGGCCATGATCCAGAAGGAAGCCGCGGTGATCCCGCTCACGACGCCGCCCATGAAGAGGGATCCCGAGAGGTCCTCGGTGCCGGGGGAGGAGGCGAGCCCCACCTGACGCCCGCCGACGGCGAACGAGGCGCCGAACAGGAACGCCGGGATCACGCTCTGGTACAGCGGACCGAAGACCATCGAGGGGATCACCGGCCGGTAGCGGCTCAGCGCACCGGATCGCCGCGCATCGCGCTCGATCCGGCCGTGGATCTGGCCGCGCTCACGCCGAGGATCAGCGTGGGCACAGCGACGGCCGCGTCGAGCCCGGCGCCGCCGAGCAGGACCTGGCGCACGCCGTCCACGATGTACGTGGGCGGCATGGCCGCCGACACGGCCTGCGCCCGACCCGGCAGCATCGCCAGCGGATGGGTGATCCCGGCGAGGAGCACGACGACCCCCGCACGAAGCGCACCGCGGGGTTGATCTCCCCGAACCGGAGCACGGCGGCCGCGAACAGCGACGCCAGCGCGCACATCGACGGCACCCCGACCGCTATGACGATGCCGGCGCGCAGCAGCGCGTCGGGCGGCGTCACGACGGCGAAGAGCACGTTCAGCGCGACGGCCACGATCCCGAACTGGATGAGGACGGGCCAGACGTGCGCTACCGGCGGGCCGAAGATGACGGCGAGGCGGGAGACCGGTGTGAGCAGCGCCGCTTCGAGCGTCCCGCGGACCTGCTCCTGCCGCAGCGCCGTCCCCGGGCACCGCAGGAAGAGGCTCAGCCACATGCACATCGCGAACCCCACGAACACGAGGCCGGCGGCCTCCGCGGTCCCGGCGCGCTCGGCGAACGCCTGGACCGCGCGCTCGTCGCCACCGGAGTGCACGCGGCCGAGGAGCACGCATTTCGCCGGCAGGAGGATCGGCCAGGGCGGCGATCCGAACACGAGCATGGGGTGGCGGCGGATCCGCCGCGGCTCCTTGCGGACCGCGGCGCTGAAGGCGCGCAGGTCGCCGGCGAGGTACGTCGCTCGCGCAGCGCGTGGCCCGTCAGGCCGATGAACGCGTCCCCGAGCGTCGGCTGGCGCATGGCCTGCTCGAGGCGCTCGGGTCCCGCGAACTGCCGCTTCAGCGCCGCGGGCGTGTCGAGGGCGACGATCCGGCCGTGGTCGATGATCGCGATCCGGTCGCGGAGCTGGTCGGCCTCCTCCGTGTAGCGCGTCGTGAGGAGCGCCGTCCGCCCCTGCCGCCGCAGGTCGCGCACGCGCTCGCGCAGGTCGCGCGCGGCCTGCGTGTCGAGGCCGAGGACGCGCGCCTCGCCGCTCGGGGGCTCGAGGAGGGTCGCGAGCATCCGCAGCGTCGTCGTCTCGCCCGCGCCGTTCGGCCCGAGCACGCCGAGGATCCCGCCCGTCCCCGCGCGCGGGTCGATGCCGTCGACGGCGCGGCCCGGCTCGCGGCGGTCCGGCTCGCGGCGCAACCGCTGCCACAGCGTGCGGCGGCCCTTCTCGAAGACCTTTCGAAGACCCTCGTGAGCCCTCGGGTCTCGACCGCCGCGACCGTCATTCGACGAAGATCTCCACGCGGTCCTCGTCCTTGCTGATGTCGACGATCCGGCCCGCGGTCTCGGCCTCCTTGGGGAGCTCGTCCAGGTCGATCCCGAACTTCTGGAGGTGGCCGCGCGCGAGGCGCTCGAGGATCTCGCGCGCGCCCGCGGCCGACGGTGCCGGTGGCGGCGGCGGCTCGGGAGGTGCGCTCATCGGCGTCGCCGCGCCCTCCTCCTCGCGCGCCGCCTCGTCCGCGGCCCGCGGGATGCGGAGGTCGCCGGACACGCTCTTCACGCGGAGGCGGGGACCGCCCTTCCCGATGACGATCCGGCGGGCGCGCCGGCCGTGCTTCTCGACGAGCGCCGGGATCTCCACGAGCGTGTCGCCCGACACGGTCTGGTACTCGACCTCGGCGTCGGCGGCGGCGATCGCGATCTCGATGTCCCCGCTCACCGTCTTCACGCGGCCCTCGCCGCCGTCGGCGGGGAGCGCGACCGATCGGATGTCGACGTTGCCGCTCACGGTGACGACGTCGGGGGTGCGGACCCGGGATCCCCGGATCTCGATGTCGCCGCTCGTGGAGTTCGCCTCGAGGCGGCCAGCGTATGCCGTCGCGCTCACGTCCCCGCTCGCGGTCCGCAGGAGCGCGGGACCCTGGACGTCGTCGAGCGTCACGTCGCCGGACACGCTGCGCACCTCGTGCTGGCCGCGCGTGCCCGTGATCGAGAGATCCCCGCTCACGGTGCTCGCCTCGACCGCCGTCTCGCGCGGGACGCGGATGTCGAGGTCGACGGCGACGCGCCCGCCGCGGAAGAGGTCGAGCCAGCCGCGCTCCTGCTCGAAGAGCCGCGGCTCGATCCGGATCTCGTTCCCGTCCTGCTCCATCCGGATCTCGACGTTCTCGAGGAGCCGCTTCGCGCGCTCCTCGCTCCACCCGCGGATCCGCTTGCGCGCGCGGACGAGCACCTCGCGCGCGTCGCCGACGGAGATGTCCGTCTCGCCAGACACGTTGCTCACACGAAGGAGCGGCGCGCCGGCGACCTCGAAGCGCTTCTCGATCGTCTCGATCGCCTCGGCGTGCGCGCCGACGCCCATGTCGCCGAAGCCGAAGTACCACCGCTTCCTCCCGAGCGCGGCCTTCACGTCGGCCCGCACGCGCTCGCCGATCTGCTCGCTCAGGTGGGCGTGCATCTCCGCGCGCAGCCGGTGCCGCTCGGCGCGGCGCTCGTCATGCTCGGCGCGCCGCTCCTGGCTCCGCACCTCGCGCTCCGCCCACCTGCGCTCGCGCTCCTCGTCGTTCACGTCCGGCCCTCCACCAGCGCCGCCGCGTCATCGGGGCCGATCCGGCCCTCCGTGAGCTGGCGCAGGAGCTCCTTGCGGCGCTCGGCCTCGGCCTCGCGGTCGGGCTCGACCTCGGTCTGGTAGCCGAGGGCGCGGATGACCGCGTCGAGGCGCGAGCGGACGGTGGGACACGAGATGCCGAGCTCGCGCTCGACGTCCTTGAAGTCCCCCCGCGGCCGGATGAAGGCCTCGAGGAACTCGAGTTGATCCGCGCTCAGGGAGTGGGACCGCCCGAGCGAGAAGGAGCCCTCGAGGCGCGTCCCGCAGGAGCCGCACTCCAGGCGCGCGACCCGGAGCTGCGCGGTGCAGATCGGGCAGCGGCCGATGACGGCCGGCTCGCTCACGGGTGAGTCCTCGCCCCGGCCTCGACGAATGTCAAGGCACGATCAGCGTCATGTAAGCGAGTTAGCGCTCT
>VGOU01000092.1 GCA_016875795.1 Chloroflexota bacterium
ACCGCGCGCGCGCGCGAGGTCCGCGCGCGGACGCTCCGGCCGGCCGCCGACCAGCGGAGCAGGAGGAGCGTCGCGAGCGCTCCGGCCGCGACGGCGAGCGCGACGACGAACGCGAGCACGGCCATTCCCTGCGGCTCCTGCGTGAGCACGAGCGCGCCGATCGTCCCGAGCGAGAGGATCAGCGCGAGGACGACGGGATACGTCATTCGTCCTTCTCGGGGGGCTCGAGCGGCAGCGTGCCCTGCGCCGGCGCGGCGAGCTGCGTCTGGCCGAGCGTCTCGACCGCGTCCGTCGCGCCCTTGAGGGCGCGGCGCGACTCGGTGAACTTCTTCGACGCGTTCTCGATGTGCCGGCCGAGCTGGTCGTACAGGTCGCGGAAGCGCTCGAGGTCGAGCGCCGCCCGTCGGACGTGCTCGTGCAGGTCGCGCGAGCGCTCCTCGATGGCCAGGCCGCGCAGCCCGAGCGCGACGAGATGGAGGTATGCGACGAGCGTGTTCGGCGAGACCGGGACGACGCGGTGCTGCGCGCAGTACGCGCGCATGTCGTCGCCGTCCTCGAGGGCGACGAAGGCCTCGTAGTGGACCTGCTCCGCGGGCACGTACAGGAACGCTATGTCCACCGTGCCTTCGTCCGGTCGCACGTAGCGGCCCACCGCGTCCACGTGACGCTTCACCTGCTGGAGGAACAGCTTCCGCTTCGCGCGCCGCTCGTCGTCGGTCTTGGCCGCGAGCAGCGCCTGGAACGCCTCGAGCGGGAACTTCGCGTCGATCGGCACGATGCGGCCGCCCGAACGCACGATCGCGTCGACGCGCTGGCCGTCGCGGAACGTGTGCTGGAGCGCGAACGCCTCCGCGGGCAGGCTGTCGGCGAGGAGCCGCTCGAGCATCAGCTCGCCGAAGCCGCCGCGCGGCTGCGGCACCTTCAGCAGGTCGTGCAGCGACCCCACGTCGCGCGCGAGCTCGCCGATGCGCTCGCTGCGCGCGGAGAGCTCGCCGAGCTGGCGCGCGAGGTCGGTGAGCGCGCGGCCCGTGGCCGTGGCCTGCGTCGTCATCCGCTCTTCCGCGACGCCGAGGGTGCGCTGCACCTCGGTGCGCAGCTCGCCCAGGCTCGCGGTCGTCGCGCGCGCGAGCTCGGCGACCTGCGCCTGGAGGAGCTCGGGGGACGACCTCCCCTCGCTCGGGTCGGCGTGCGTCCGCCCGCCCCGCGCGAAGATGGCGACGGCGACGAGCGCGAGCCCGGCGAACAGGAACGCGGCCGCTGCGACGATCTCCATCACGACTCCAGCTCGCTACGTCGCGCCGCCCCGCGCGGCGCCATTAGACCATCGCGCATTGTAGAACGCATGTTCTATATGGGCCAGGGTGTCCGATCGCCGCTACCGTGCGGCCTCGTGCGGCTCCCGCTCGCGGACCGGCTCCTGTACGCGTTCGGCAGCCTCGGGAACGCCACGCTCTTCTGGACGCTCGGCGCCTGGCTCATCTACTTCTATGCGCCGCCGGAGGGTCGGGGTCTGCCCATCCTCGTTCCACTCGGGATCGTCGCGCTGACGCGCGGCGTCGGTCAGGTGCTCGAGGCCCTCGATGACCCCATCATCGGCTGGTGGAGCGACCGGACCCGTGGACGCTGGGGCCGTCGGATCCCCTTCCTCCTGATCGGCACGCCGGTCCTCGCGGTCTCGTTCTGGCTTCTCTGGACCCCTCCGGTCACGGCGGGACCACTGCTCGTCGCCGTGTACTTCTTCATCGTCCTCGAGCTCTTCTACTTCGCGAACACCATCGTCGGCGCTCCGTACGAAGCGCTTCAGGCCGAGATCGCAACGACCTCCGACGATCGCGTCAGCCTCGGGGTGTGGAAGGTCTTCTTCGGGACGCTCGGGCTCGTGCTCGCCGTCGTCGTGAGCCCGCAGCTCATCGAGCGGCTCGGATTCGCCGGGATGGGCCTCGTTCTCGCCGCGATCGCCGGTGTCTCCCTCTACGTCATGCTCTTCGGCCTCTGGCGGCGCGGCACGCTTCGCCGGACCGTGCCCGTTGACGAGGCGCGGGTCGGCCTCCGGGACTCGATCCGGATCTCGCTCTCCCATCGGCCATTCATCGCCCTGGCCATGTCCTTCGTCCTCTTCTCCGTGGGCTACAACATGCTCATCGGGCTCATGCCCTACTACGTGACCGTCATCCACGGCGCGAGCGAAGGGGATGTCACTCTCTACCTCGCCGGAGTCATCGCGGCCGTCCTCGTCGCGCTGCCGGTCATGGGAAGGGTGGCTTCGCGCGTCGGCAAGCGGGCGGTCTACGCGGCGTGCATGCTCGCCATCGGGCTGTACCTCGTCTTCCTCGGGGTCGGCGCCTTCCGTCCGCTCCTGCCCGGCATCGCCTTCGACGCGCAGGCGCGCTCGCTCATCTGGCTGAGCGGCCTCGGCTTCGCCGCCCTCTTCGTTTTCCCCGGCGCGATGATGGCCGACGTCATCGACGATGACGCGGCCCGCTCGGGACACCGCCGCGCGGCCGCCTACTACGGCATGTTCAAGACGCTGGAGAAGTTCGCCCAGGGCGCCGCCGCCGTCCTCTTCGGCGTGCTCCTGCAGACGTTCGGCTACACGCCCGACCGGTCCCTCGGGATCCAGCTCGCGCTCCCCGCTGCCGGCGTGTGCGCGCTCGCGGGGTTCGCGATGCTCGTCACCGGCTACCACCTTCGCGGAGCGGGCGGGCACGTTCGGGCGGAGGGCGGCGCCACCTAGCGTCCCTGCGCACGGACACCGGCGCCCCGAGGTCGACGCACGCCTCGTCCGTGCGCATGGACAGCGCTAGCCCGACGCCATCCCCCTCGTGAACCACGACTCCGGACAGATGCGCTCGTAGGGGCAGGCGCGGCACGTCTTCGCCTCGGGCTTCAGCGGCTCCGCCGGGAAGCGCCGCGCGCGGATGCGCTCGGCCGTCGTCGTGATCTGCGCGCGCACCGCGTTCACGGCGTCGCGCTGCGGCGCGACCTCGCCGCGCTCGCCGGTCTCGAGGAAGTGCAGGGCGACCTTCGCCGGCATCTCGCGGTACATGCGCTCGTAGGCGAGGGCGTACACGAGGAGCTGCAGGTCGGTCATCGCCCGCCGCTGCGCCTTCTCGCCCTCCTCGTCCTCGAGCGCGGTCGACTTGTAGTCGATCACGACCGCGCCCTCCGGGGTGCGGTCGACGCGGTCCCAGCGTCCGACGACGCGGTCCTTCCCGAGGAGGAACGAGAAGCGCTGCTCGACGAGGTCGGGAGCGGGGGCGTCCGCCTCGCTCGCGTGGAAGCGGCGGAGAGCGGCGAGGCCCGCCTCGAAACGCTCGGCCTCGTGCTCGGGGCTGATCCAACCCTCGCTCACCCAGGTCGCGCGGAACGCGCGCCCCAGGTCCTCGAGCGACGGGCGCAGCCCCTCGCGCTTGCGCTGCAGGAAGTCGCCGACGGCGCGGTGCAGCGCGTTGCCGTAGATGAGCTGCGGCGTCGGCAGGACGGGGATCTGCAGCACGTGCGCGAAGCGGTAGCGCAGCGGGCAGCGCCGGTAGTCCTCGATCTGGCTGTACGAGATGGTGAGGACGTCGTCGCCGCCCATCGCCGGGATGCGCGCGTCGGGCGCGGCCGCCGCCGGTCGCGAGCGCTCCAGCTCGGTCTCTGCGGAAAGACGACCGCGCACCGCGTCGACCCTGCGCCCGAGCGCTTCGGCGATGAAGGGGCTCGGGCGGTGCGGGCGCAGCCCCCCGTAGTCGGTCGCGCTGGTGAAGATGAAGCGGTCCTTCGCGCGCGTCATGGCGACGTAGGTCAGGCGGCGCTCCTCGGCGACGTGCCGCTCGCGGTCGGGGGCCGGCGTGCGGGCGAGCCCGTCGGGGAGCGGGAGGTCGGGACGCCGCAGCCGGCCGGGGAGACGCTCGCCGGTCGCGTTCATCAGGTACACGACGCCGAACTCGAGGCCCTTGGCCTTGTGGATGGTGAGGACGTTCACCTGCTCGAGGCTCGCCTCGAAGTCCGCCGCCGCGGGATCGTCGCCGGCCTCGCGCAGCAGCTCGAGGTACGGCACGAACCAGCCCGCGCGGTCGGTCGGCAGCGCGCGCCCGGCGCTCCAGACGAGACGGAAGAACTTCGCCACGTTCCGTCCCTGCTCCTCGGCGAGCGCCGAGCCCGGGTCGACGTATCGCCGCAGCAGCTGGCTGCGCTCGAGGAACTCGAACAGCAGCTCCGCGGTCGTGAGCTCGACCGCGCGCGCCTCGTAGTAGCGGAGGTCCTCGACCAAGCGCTTCGCCGCGGCGACGGCGTCGTCGCCGTAGCCCGTGGCCATGCCCGAGGCGATCTCGTCGAACAGCTGGCGCAGCGGCTTGTGCGCGCGCCGCTCGGTCTCGGTGGCGCGCGCGAGCTCGCCGGGCGGGAACGAGTAGAGCGAGGACGTCACCAGGCTGTACACGTGGGTCGACTCGCTCGGCTGCGCGACCGCGGAGAGGAACGAGATGAGCAGCCGGATCTCGGGTCGGTCGTAGAGCAGGCCGCCGCCCGAGAAGCGCGCCGGGATCCCGCGCGCCGCGAGCGCGTTCAGGACGCGGTCGGCGTCACGGTTGTTCCGCACGAGCGCCGCGAACTCGCCGTACTTGCGGCCCTCGCGCATGGCGACCGCCGCGATGTCGCCCGCCACCGCCTCGGCCTCGTCGGCGGCCGTCAGGAAGGCGCGGTGATCGGCCTCGGCTTCGGCGTCGGACGGCCGGCCCAGGAGCCGCTTCGAGACGCCGATCCTGGTCTCGAGGCGGTCGGGATTGTTCTGGATGAGCCGGTACGCGGCATCGAGCAGGCCCTGGGGGGAGCGGCGGTTCTGGACGAGCGTCACCACGCTGCGGTCGGGGTACGCGTCGATGAACGCGTCGAAGTTGCCGAGGGTCGCTCCGCGCCAGCCGAAGATGGACTGGTCGTCATCGCCGACCACGGTGAGGTCGCGGTGCGGCTCCACGAGCCGGCGCACCAGCTCGAACTGCGCCTCGTTGGTGTCCTGGAACTCGTCGACGAGGACGTAGCGGTAGCGCGCCTGGAGCCGGCGCGCCGCCGCCGGCTGCTCGCGCAGCAGCTGCAGCGTCAGCGCGATCTGGTCGCCGAAGTCGATGACGCCGTGCTTCTTCTTCAACTCGTCGTACGCGGCGTACGCCGCGGCGAGCTCCTCCTGCGCCTCGGCCTCGTCCGCCGCCGACGCGGGATCGTCCGCGCCGGCGACGGCGGCGCCGAGGCCGCGCGCGAAGGCGAGGTACTGCTCGGGCGAGATGTCGTCGTCGCGCGCGCGCGCGAAGAGGTCGAGGAGCGCGCGAACGTGCCGCGTCGGATCGGCGGCGGGCCTGTACCTGCGCAAAGGCATGTCGGTGAAGAGGTGCTCGCGCATGAAGATGACCTGCTCCGCCGGCGACAGGACGCGCAGCTCGCCGGCCCGGCCGAGCTCGAGGGCGAACTCGCGGAACGCGTCGTCGCCGAACGCGTGGAACGTCCTGATCGCGGCGTCGTTCTGGCCGAGCGGCGTGCTGAGGTCGACGCGCTCCTGCATCGTCGCGGCGGCCCGCTCGGTGAAGGTGAGCGCGAGGATCTGGTCCGGCCGCGCCGCTCCGCTGCGGATGAGGTGGACGATGCGCGCGGTGATGACGTGGGTCTTGCCGGTGCCGGCCCCGGCGATGACGAGGAGCGGGCCCCCGCCGTGCTCGACCGCGCTGCGCTGCTCGTCGGTGAGGGTGCGCAGGATGTCGGGGGCAGGCTCCGCGACCCGGAGCCCCAGCTCGGCCTGGAGCTCGCGCCCCGGGTCGCTACTCCCTCGCCGCACGAGCCGCGAGCTCGATGAGGGTGCGCACGGCGGGACCCTGCGGCCCCTTCGGCGCCTGCGGCCGGTCCTTGTCGGACCAGTAGGTGCTCGCGATGTCCAGGTGCGCCCACTCGGTGCCCTCTTCGACGACCGCGTCGATGAACGCCGCGCCCTTGCTCGCGCCGCCCTCGCGGCCGGCGCTGTTCACGATGTCGGCGATCTCGCTGCGGATCTCCTCGCGGTACTCGTCGGTGAGGGGCATCGGCCAGAGGCGGTCGCCCGCCGCCGCGCCCGCGGCCCGCACCTCCTCGACGAAGGCGTCCGGCCGGCCGAAGAGGCCGGTGAAGTGGTGGCCGAGCGCGACCTGGATGGCTCCGGTGAGGGTGGCCACGTCCACGACGCGCCGTGCTCCCTCGCGCTGCGCGTACGTCACGCCGTCGACGAGCACGAGTCGGCCCTCGGCGTCGGTGTTGATGACCTCCACCGTGCGGCCGCTCATCGACGTGAACACGTCGCCCGGCTTCGTCGCGCCGCCCCCGGGCAGATTCTCGGTGCACGGCGCGATGGCCAGCACGTTCCCCTTCACGCCGAGCCGCGCGACGGCGCCGATCGCGGCGATGACCGCCGCGGCGCCGGTCATGTCGGCCTTCATGTGGTGCATGCCCTCGGCGGGCTTGATCGAGATCCCGCCCGAGTCGAACGTGATCCCCTTCCCCACGAAGGCGACGTCGTAGCCGCGGCCGCCGCGGCCGCGGTAGCGCATGACGATGAACCGGGGCTCCTCGTGGCTCCCCTGCGCGACCGAGAGGTACGACCGCATCCCGAGCTGCTGGCACTTCTTGCGGTCGAGGACCTCGATGTCGATCCCGCGCTCCTTGGCGATGGCGCGCGCCTCCTCCGCGAGGATCGACGGCGTCATCTTGTTCGCCGGCTCGTTCGACAGGCGCCGGCAGACGTTCACCGCCTCGCCGACGGCCTCGCCGCGCCGGATCGCCGCGCGCAGGTCCGCGCGCTCCGCCGTGACGAGCGCCACCGTCGCGAGCGGCGGGAGCCGCCGCTCGGCGGCGACGCTGCGGTGGACCTCGGGCCGCCACATCGAGTTGATCGCGCCCTCGACCGTCGCCTGCGCCGCCCGCTCGGCGCCGATCCCGTCGCTGTGCAGGACGATCGCGACGCGCTTCGCCGTGGAGCGCCACAGGCTCTTCACGCCGGCGGCCGCGACGTTGCGCGCCCGCTCGGCGCTCCACTCGGCGCTGTCACCAGCGTCGACGACGACGAGGCGCGCCGGCACGCCGCGCTCGCCGCCGACGTGCGTCGTCGCGGTGTACAGCTTGTGCCGCCCGAGCTCGCGCCGGACGCGATCGATCGCGTTCCGCACGGGCCGCGAGATGAGCGCCGGGGACTCCCCGCCTTCGAAGGCCGGGACGATGAGCGCGTCGACCTCGCCGACCTCAGATGGGCGAACAGCACGGAACTTCACGACGATCCCCTTCCCTTGCCGATGGCGCGCTCGATCCTGCTCCGCGACGCCGCGGGCGTGTCCACGAGGACGCGGTCGTCCCCGATGCGTCGCGTCACGCCGTGGTCGTCAAGGAACTGTAGCAACGGGAGCACGTGCTTGCGGCTCGAGCCGGTGAGGTCGCGGGCGCGCGCGACCGTGATCCGGCCGGCCGTGGCGAGCTCGGCGATGACCCGTTCGGCGAAGCCGCGGACGGCGTCGGGCAGGAACGCCGCGTCGCCGCTGCGGACGACGTCGCCGCGCTCGGCGAGGGCCGCGAGCACGTCCGCCTCGACGCCGTAGTCGGTAGCATAGGTATTTACCGACGGCGGCTGCAGCGGGCCGCGCGCGATCGCCTCGCGCAGGCGCTGCCACGCGGCCTCCTGCGCCTCCGAGAGGACCGGGCGGTGCGACGGCAGCGCGTACGCGGTGCCCCGCTCGGCCACGCGCCCCGTCGCGACGAGGGTCGCCATGACCGCGGCGGCCTGCCGCGTGGGCAAGCCGAGCGCGC
>VGOU01000093.1 GCA_016875795.1 Chloroflexota bacterium
CGAGACCGCGCTCGAGGTCGCGCGCGCGGCGCGCGCGCTGCGGCAGGAGGCCGGCATCGACCCGGGGGCGCGGGTCCGCGTGTCCCTCTCGGGCGCGACGAGCGCCGTCGCGTCGTCGCTCGACGCCATCGCGGCGCTCGCGAACGCCGAGGTGGCCATCGGCCCGGGCTCCGGCCCGGCGAAGGCCGTGCGCGCGATCGAGGTGCGCATCGAGGCCGAGCGCGACGTCGCCGCGGAGCGCGCGCGCCTCGAGCGCGAGCTCGCCGACGCGCGGGAGGCCCTGCGCCGCTCGGAGGAGCTGCTCGCGAAGCCCGGCTTCGCCGACCGGGCGCCGAAGCCCGTGGTGGAGAAGGAGCGGGCGCGCCTCCAGGAGCGCCGCGCGCAGGTGCGCCTGCTCGAAGAGGAGCTCGCCCGCCTCAGGGAATGAGGAAGGGGTGGGCTCGCGCACACCCCTTCCCGGAAGCCTGACGACGGCTGCCTGCTACTGGTTGTCCTTGAGGATCTGGTTCGCCTTGGTGCCCGCGTCCTTGATGGCCTGCTCGGGGGTGGCCTTGCCGGTCACGACCGAGACGACCATGTTCGAGATGACGTCGCGGATGTCCTGCTGGCCGCGGACGTTCGGCTCCGGGATCGACGCGCCGATCGTGTCGTACGCCTGCTTCCCCTGCGGGGTCCTCGTCCAGTAGTCCTTCAGGACCGCCGACTCGGCGGCGCTCTTGCGCGTCGGCATGTAGTACGACTTCGTCGCCCAGTCCGCGGTCTGCTCGCGCTCGTTGAACCACTTGATGAAGAGCCACGACGCGAGCTGCTTCTGCGGGTCGCTCTTCAGGACCGCGATGTTCGCGCCGAACTGCACCGTCCGCGGCTTCGCGGGGTCGGCCTGCGGCGGCGCGCTGATGACGAGGTCGGAGGCCACGGCGGGCGCCTTCACCGCCGCGAGGATGAACGGCAGGCTCGACGTCGACGAGACGCCGAACGCGAGCTTCCCGCTCGCGAGGTCGTTCTGCCAGTCGAAGTTCGTCGGCGTGTACGCGGACCCGCCGTCGTAGAGGCGCTTCAGCATCTGGAGCGTCTCGAGGCCTTCCTGGCCGTTCCACGCGACGGTCTTGTTGTCGTCTGCCATGATCTTGCCGCCGCGCGACATGACCATCGCGTTGAAGTAGGACGCGTCGTTCGTGCCGGCGTATCCGTACTGCGTGGTCTTGCCGCTCGCGTCCTTCTTCGTCGCCTTCTTCACGGCGTCCTCGAACTCGGCCCACGTCTTCGGCGGGGCCGCGACGCCCGCGGCCTTCAGGGCCGCGAGGTTCGTGTACATGACCGCGAGCGACTTGCTGAAGGGGAACGACAGGAGCGCGTTGCCGTACTGCGGGAAGCGGTTCGTGTCGAAGTACGGCTTGTAGATGTCGTCCTGGCTGGCCTTGTCGAGGCCGTTCTTCTTGCTGTTCACGTAGGGGTCGAGGTCGACGACGACGCCGGCCTTCGTGTAGTCGGCGACCTGGCTCTCATACGCGTGGACGAGCTCGGGCAGCGAGCCGGCCTGGATCGCGCCGAGGGTCTTCTGGTACAGGACCGTGTAGTTGCCCTGCACGATCGGCGTGACGGTGACGCCCTTGCCGTTCTCGGCGTTGAACTTCTTCACCGCCGCCTCGAGCGCGCCCTTCTGCGGGTCGCTCGTGAGCGCGTGCCAGAGCGTGATCGAGACCGGACCGGTCAGGTCGATGTCGGCCGCCGTGGTCGGGGCCGCCGTCGGTGCCGCCGGGGTGGTCGTGCCCGGGGCGCTCGGCCCGCAGGCCGCGAAGACGATCGCGAATGCCGCCAGCAAGGTCCACTTGCGCATGCTCGCCCTCCCTATTTCCTCTCCTGCGCCGTTGCGCCCGCCAGACCCGCCAGGTTCAGCCGCGGATCCCTGTCCGTGCGACCCCCTGCACCAGGTATCGCTGGGCCACGAGGTAGAGGAGGACGACGGGGGCGACGACGAAAGCGCTCGCTGCCATGAGCAGATGGTAATGGGAGCCCGTCTCGCCCCGGAAGGCGTTCAGGCCCACCTGGACGGGCTGGATGTCCGGTCGCGATGTCATGATGAGCGGCCACTGGAAGGAGTTCCAGCTCGCGAGGAACGAGATGACCCCGAGCGTCACGAGGGCCGGCACGGACAGCGGGAGCACCACCGACCAGAGGTAGCGCAGGTGCCCCGCGCCGTCGATGCGCGCGGCGTCGCGCAGCTCCTGGGGGATGCCGCGGAACTGCTGCCGCAGGAGGAATATCGCGAACGCGCTCGCGAGGAACGGCAGGATGAGCGCGAGGTACGTGTCGTACAGGTTGAGGTAGCGGCGGCTCATGAGCAGGAAGTTCGGGATGAGCGTGGCCTCCGCCGGCATCATGTAGGTCGCGAGCAGGACCGTGAAGGCGACGGCCCTCCCCTTGAACTGCATCTGCGCGAAGGCGTACGCCGCGAGCACCGAGGTGACGAGGATGCCCGCCGTCGTGGCGCTCGCGACGAGGACCGTGTTCAGGAAGTACCGCGGCCACGGCGCCTTCGCCCAGGCCTCGGCGAAGTTCGGGAAGTGGAGCTCCTGCGGGAAGAGCGTCGGCGGCGTCAGCGTCGCCTCGGCGAACTCCTTCAGGCCGGAGGTGACCATGAAGTAGAAGGGGTAGGCAACGGCGAGGCCGACGAAGAGGAGCGTGCCGTGCTTCAGCGCCGTCCCGGCCCAGCGCGGCATGGCGGGCCGGCGCGACCGCGCCGCGGGGCGCTCGAGGACCGTGGGCACGTTCATCGCCCGCTCATCAACCGTAGTGGACCCGGCGCTCGAAGACGCGGAACTGGACGAGCGTGAACGCGAGGATGATGAGCGTGAGGATCACCGCGAGCGCCGAGCCGAGGCCGAGCTGGCCCTGCTGGAAGAACGTACGGAACACGAGCATGTTGATCGTGCGCGTCGTGTCGAGCGGCCCGCCGTTCGTCATGACGTAGATCTCGTTGAACGCGCGGAGCACGCCGATGCTCGCGATCGTGAACACGAAGAAGATCTGCGGGCTGAGGAGCGGGAGCGTGATGCTCGCGAAGATCTGCCGGTCGTTCGCGCCGTCGATGCGCGCCGCCTCGTAGTACTCGGCGGGGATGTTCCCGAGGCCGGCGAGGAAGATGACGATCTGGAAGCCGACGAAGTGCCACACCGAGAAGATCGCGATCGCGACGAGCGCGAGGCTCGGTCCGGCGAGCAGATCGGGGACCTGCACGCCGGCGGCGTGCCCGACCATCTGGAACACCCCGTCGGGCTCCTGCAGCCACTGCAGGCGCTCGATCCCCACGAGGCCGAGCAGCTGGTTCGCGAAGCCGTACTGCGGGTGGAAGATCCAGGAGAACACGGCGGCGGCCGCCACGGTCGAGGTGACGTAGGGCAGGTAGTAGAGGGTGCGGTAGAAGGAGCGGCCGCGGAGCTTCTGGAAGAGGACGAACGCGACCGCCAGGGCGACCGCCATCTCGAACGGAAGGGTGATGAGGAGGTAGGTGAGCGTGGTCGAGAGCGCCCGCCAGAAGGCCTCCGCCCGCGTCGGGTCGGCCCACAGCCACGCGGCGTAGTTGTCCAGGCCGCGGAACGGGCCTTGCACGATGTCCCAGCGGAAGAGCGAGATCCAGATCGCGCCGAACGCCGGCAGGATCTCGAACAGCAGGATGAGCGCGACCGCGGGTAGGAGGAACATCCACGCCTGGACGTTCTCGACGAGGATGCGGCGGCGGCGAGCGCCGCTCTGCCCGAACGTCGAAGCCCCAGCGGCCACCGTCGGCGATGATAGGTGCGTGCCCATCTACGACTACCGCTGCGATCACTGCGGCCACGCCTTCAGCGCCGTCCAGTCCTTCAAGGACGAGGCGCTGACGGCGTGCCCGAGCTGCGGGAAGGCCCTTCGCCGGCTCCTGTCGAAGCCGGCGATCGTGTTCAAGGGCTCGGGCTGGTACGTCAACGACAGCAGGGGGTCGACGTCGGCGAGCACCGGGGGCGATGGGGACAAGCCGGCCGAGAAGCCGGCCGAGAAGCCGGCCGAGAAGAAGGAGACGAAGAGCGCGGACACCGCCTCGGGCGGCACGGAGAAGTCCCCGACCCCGTAGTGGACAGGCTCGAGCGGCTCGCGAGCCAGGTCCTCGAGGGGTGGACGGCGCGCCTCTTCCGCGCGCGGCTCCAGCCGGTGCAGGTCGCGAAGCGCCTCATCCGCGCGATGGAGTCGCACCAGACGATCTCGCTCCAGAAGACCTTCGTCCCGAACTCGTACGTCGTCTCGCTGTCGCCCGCCGACCACGCGCAGTTCGAGCCGTACAAGCGGAGCCTCGAACGCGACCTCGCCGAGGCGCTCCTCGGCGCCGCGCGCGAGCGGAGCTTCACGCTCCTGTCGTTCCCGACGGTGGAGATCGAGCGCGACGACGACGTCGCCCGCGGCGACGTCCGCGTGTCGTGCGCGCTCGTGGACGCCTCCGGCGAGGAGGTGACGCCGGGCTCGCCCGAGCTCGGCAAGGTCGCTGCCGGCCACACGATGGTCCTCGACCGCGATGCCCTCACGCGCGACCGCCCGCGCGCGCCGCGCGCCTTCATCGAGCTCCCGGCGGAGCGCCGGCGCGTCGCGCTCACCGGTGAGCCGCTCACCATCGGGCGCGACCCCGACAACGACCTCGTCCTCGACGACCGGCGCGTCTCGCGGCGGCACGCCGAGATCCGCCTGCGGCTCGGCCGCTACACGCTCTACGACCTGCAGAGCACGAACGGAACGTACGTGAGCGGCCGCCGCGTCGCCGAGGTCGTCCTCGGCGACGGCGATCGGATCTCGATCGGCGGCAGCGAGCTCGTGCTCCAGCAGGAGGCCGGTACCGCGGCCTGATGGAGATCCCCTTCCAGATCGCCCTGTGGGGCGTGCGGATCGCCTTCCTCGTCGTGCTCTACCTCTTCCTCATCCGCGCGTTCGCCTCGCTGTGGCGGGCGCTGCGCGTGGAGACCGAGCTCGCGGCGCGCAACGCGCTCGCGTACCTCGTCGTGCAGCGCACGCACGCCCAGGGCCCGCGTGTCGGCGAGCGGCTCGCGCTCCGCGCGGTGAGCGCGGTCGGCCGCGACGCGGCGAACGACGTCGTCGTCAACGACGAGGCCGCGTCGGCGCGTCACGCGCTCATCGAGCTCGCGGGCGGCCAGTGGTGGGTGCAGGACGAGGGCAGCACGAACGGGACGCTGCTGAACGGCGGCCGGCTGACGCGCCGCGAGCGCCTCCACGACGGCGACGTCGTGGAGATCGGGCGCATCGCGATGCGCTTCGAGGCGTTCACGGCGTGATCCGCGCGGCGCCCGGCTTCCGCGGCACCGAGCTCGGCCACCTCGTCTGGGTCGCGCTCCTCGTCATCCTGGGGTTCGCCGCGGTCGTGGGGTCCGAGCTCGAGCAGCTCACGCCGGCCGCGCTCGCGGCCCCCGCGGCCTTCATCGCGGTCGCCGTCGCGCTGCACCTGTTCCTCTCGGTGAGCGGGTTCCGCGGCGACCAGCTCCTCCTGCCGCTCGCCCTCGGGCTGACGGCGATCGGCCTCGTCCTCGTCGAGCGCCTCGGCCCGCCGCAGCTCCTCGTGCAGCAGCTCACGTGGACGGTCATCGGCGCGGGCGCGTTCGTCGCGGCGATCCGCATCCCGCGCGACCTGAGCGCGCTCTCGCGCTACAAGTACACGTGGGCGATCGGCGGGCTCGTCCTCCTCATCCTCCCGCTCCTCCCGGTCG
This sequence comes from Chloroflexota bacterium, assembly GCA_016875795.1. Taxonomy (GTDB): domain Bacteria; phylum Chloroflexota; class Limnocylindria; order P2-11E; family P2-11E; genus JACPOT01. The sequence continues at coordinate 5,742 of VGOU01000093.1, forward strand.
TCGGGCGCGAGATCAACGGGGCGCGCATCTGGGTGGGCATCGGGAACCTGTTCACGTTCCAGCCGGCGGAGGCGGTGAAGGTCGTCCTCGTCATCTTCTTCGCCGCGTACCTCGAGGAGCACCGCGAGCTCCTCGCCTCGCCGCAGCGCCGCATCGGACCTATCCCCGTGCCGCCGCTCGCGTACCTCATCCCGATCCTCCTCATGTGGGCGCTCGCGATGGGCGTGATGATCCTGCAGAAGGACCTCGGCGCGACGCTCATCTTCTTCGGGATCTTCCTGGCGATGCTGTACCTCGCGACCGGGCGCGCGGCCTACTCCGCGGTCGGGGTGGTCCTGCTCGTCGCCGGCGGCTACGTCGCGTCGCGCGTCTTCGACCACGTGAACGCGCGGATCGTGACGTGGATCCAGCCGTTCTCCGACGACCTGCGGTTCGGCGCCGGGTACCAGCTCGTGCAGGGCCTCTTCGCGCTCGCGAACGGCGGCCTCCTCGGCGCGGGCCTCGGCAACGGGATGCCGGACCGCATCCCCGTCGTCTGGAGCGACTTCGTGTTCGCGGCGTTCACCGAGGAGGTCGGCTTCGTCGGGGCGCTCGCGCTCCTCGCCCTGTACCTCGTCCTCGTCTTCCGCGGCATGAGCATCGCCATGCGCGCGCCCACGCCGTTCCTGCAGCTCCTCGCCGGCGGGCTGTCGTTCGCGCTCGCGTTCCAGACCCTCGTCATCGTCGGCGGGAACGCGAAGCTCATCCCGCTCACCGGCGTGACCCTCCCGTTCCTCTCGTACGGCGGGTCGTCGCTCGTGACGAACCTCGTCATCATCGCTCTCCTCCTGCGGGTGAGCGGCGTCACCGCGAGGGTGCGCGGTGGCTAGGCCGATCGGCTCGAACATCCGTGCCCTCACCCTCGTCATCGCGCTCGCGTTCCTCGCGACGAGCGTGGGGGTCTCGTACTGGTCGATCGTCGCGTCCGCGGACCTGAACGGGGACGCGTTCAACCCTCGCCTCCTCGCGACCCTCCTCGACCGCCCGCGCGGCCGGATCCTCGCCGCCGACGGCACCGCCCTCGCGCAGAGCGAACGGCTCGCCGACGGCGCGTACCGCCGGCGCTACGCGGACCGCTCGCTCGCGCAGACGGTCGGCTACGCGTCGTGGAAGTTCGGCGCGAGCGGGCTCGAGGCGGCCTACGCGGAGTCGCTCATCGGGCGCGACGCCGCCGACCCGGTCGGGCAGTGGCGCGCGCGCTACCTGCGCGAGCAGCCCGAGCCGGGGAGCGTGCGCACGAGCATCGTCCCCGCGGTCCAGCGCGCCGCGGCCGCGGCGCTCGCCGGACGGCGCGGCGCGGTCATCGCGCTCGACCCGCGCAGCGGCGCGATCCTCGCGTCGGTGAGCCAGCCCGACCACGACCCGAACCTCATCGTCGATCCGGCGCAGCAGGACATCGCCTGGCAGCAGGTGAACGGCAACAGGGAGCGTCCCCTCCTCGACCGCGCGACGCAGGGGCTCTACCCGCCGGGCTCGACGTTCAAGATCGTCACCGCCGCCGCGGCGATCGAGAGCGGGTGGGACCCGGCGGCGAAGGTGCGCGTCGAGGACCCGTACCAGGCGGATCCCTCGTGGGGCAGCTACCACGTGCGCTCGGTCACGCAGGCGCGCGGCGACTTCGACCTGGGCCTCGCGATGGCCCGCTCCGAGAACATCTACTTCGCGAAGGCGGGGCTCGCCACCGGCGCGCAGCGCCTCGCCGAATACGCCTCGCGCTTCGGCATCGGCGCCGCGCCGCGCTGCGAGCTCCCCGCCGCGAAGGGCCAGGTCGCACGCGGCACGATCGACCGCCCGACGCTCCTCGCCGACACCTCGTTCGGCCAGGGCGAGCTCCTCGTGTCGCCCCTGCAGATGGCGCTCGTCGCCGCGACGATCGCGCGCGGGGGGTCGCTGCCGACGCCGCACTACGCCACGGCCGTGCTCGACGCGCGCGGCGGCCCGCTGCGCC
>VGOU01000094.1 GCA_016875795.1 Chloroflexota bacterium
GTCCTCGGAGGGACGCGCCCGCGCGCCGCGGCGGCGATGCGCGCGCTCGACCGCATCGAGGCCGAGCTGGTCCAGACCAAGGCGGCCGCCCGCCGCGACGCCTTCATCATGCCGACCAAGCTGAACGCGAAGATCGCCGGGCTCATCGCTCGCGTGGCGAGCTCCGAGAGCGCGCCGACCCGCCAGGCCGAGGAGCTCGCGCGCGCGCTCGTGGGCCGTACGGAGGCCCTGCTGGAGCGCGAGCGGCGCGCTCGCGCCGCAGCGACCCGCGCGCTCGGCGGCTGAGCGGGGCCGCGGTCAGCGGAAGGCGGGGATCACCCGTCCGCGATGAGCCGCACACCGGCGGCGCGCCGTCTCACGGCCTCCCCGGCATCGGCAGCGCGGGCGATGTGTCGGCCGCACACGGGGTGGACCAGCGCGTGGTCCCACGGCACACGCCCGTCCGCGCGCGGGTCCGTACGATCGGACCTGTGGGCATGGACGCGCAGGTCGGTCCGGCGCGGCCGTACGACGTGGCGGCGGTCCGGGCTCACTTCCCCGCGCTCGATCGTGGGACCGTGCACTTCGACGGGCCGGCCGGGACACAGGTGCCCGCGGCCTGCGTCGCCGCGGTCGCCGAGCATCTCGAGCGCTGGAACTCGAACAGCACGCAGGGCGCGCCGTTCCGCGACACGCCCGCGGCCGCACGGACGAACGCGCTCATCGAACGGATCCACGCCGCCGCGGCCGACTTCGTCGGCGCGAGCGATCCAGCGGAGTGCGTCGTCGGAGCGAACATGACGACCCTGGCCTTCGCGATGACGCGGCGCATCGGGCGCGCCCTGCGGCCGGGGGATGAGCTGCTCCTCTCGCCCCTCGACCACGACGCCAACATCGCGCCGTGGCTCCTCCTCGCGGAGGAGCGCTCGCTGCGCGTCCGATGGCTGCCGCCGTCGCTCCCCCGATGCACGCTCGACGCCTCCAGCGTCGTGGAGACGATCGGACCGCGCACCCGCGTGGTCTCGCTCGGTCTCGCTTCGAACGCCGTCGGGACGCTCGTCGACGGCCAGGCCGTCGCGGCGATCGCCGCGGCGGCGCACGCGAGCGGCGCGATCGTGTGGGTCGATGCCGTGCACGCCGCGGCGCACGTCCCGCTCGACGTGCGCGCGCTCGACGTCGACGTGCTCCTGTGGTCGGCATACAAGGTCTACGGCCCGCATCTCGGGCTCTGCTGGGTCCGCCGCGGGATCCTCGACGTCCTTCCGGCGCAGAACGTCCGCTGGCCGGCGCCGGCCGGACCGCACCGGCTCGAGACCGGGACGCCCGCCTACGAGCTGTTCGCCGGCCTCGAGGCAACGGTCGGGTACCTCCGCTGGCTGGGCCGGACCTTCGGCGAGCCGGCTGGCGGACTCCCGCCGGAGCGAGGGGAGATCGTGGCGGCGCTCGAGGCGATCCGCCGGTACGAGGCCGATCTCGCGTCCCGTCTCCTCGCTCGCCTCGCGGCCATACCCGGCTGCCGCGTCCTCGGTCTGGCCGACCCGGCCGACGTCGGGCGCCGCTGTCCGACGGTCGCCCTGACCATCGAAGGCCGCACGCCCGCGGCCGTCGCCGACGAGTGCTGCCGGCGGGGCTTCGCGGTCTGGTCGGGCGAGTTCGCCTCGTTCGAGCTCATGCGAAGGCTCGGCCTACAGGGGAGCGGGGTGGTGCGGGTGGGGATCGCGCACTACAACACGGCGGCCGAGGTGGACGCGCTGGCGGAGACCCTGGCCGACGTCGCCGCCGCGGCCCCGGACGGCTAGGACCCGACCCGGGTGCCCTCCGCCGGGCGCCGCCAGCGCGCCGCCCACACGCCGAACGCACCGAGCATGACCGCCGCACCTTCGTAGACGCGCGCGAGACCCCCGCCCACCAGGACCGCACCGAGCGCCGGACCGGCGATCCCCGCGACGTAGAGCGGCACGTACACGAGGTTGAGCGTCGTGGTCCGCCGCTCCACCGGCACGTCGCGCGACAGCAGCGCCATGACCGTCGTGCGCACCGCGCCGCCGGCGACGGCGAACAGGGTCGCGCCGGATGCCAGCGCCGCGACCGTCGGCGCGCCGGACATGACGGTCAGGGCGAAGGCCCCGGCGAGCAGGCCCCCGACGAGCACCCGGCGGAACCCGAAGCGGTCGGCGAGCGCGCCGGCGACCGGAGCGGCCATCGCGCCGATGAGCGCGGAGCCGCCGACCACGAGGCCGATCGCGCTGACCAGCCCGGGCCCGCTGCCGTTCACGCGCTCGACGAGGACCGGCATGTACGCGCCGATCATCTGGCTTGCCAAGAGCGCCCCGCCGAAGAGGATGAAGAGGCCGCGGCTCGTGGGGTCGAGCGCCGTGCCACGCAGCGCCGCGAACGCAAGGGTCAACGTGGCGCCGCGCGGCACCACCGCCGGGCGCACCTCGCGCATGACGACCACGAGCATCGCCGTCACGCCGAACATCAGCACGCTCGAGACGACGAACACCTCCCGCAGCGGTCGGCCGAGGCCGTCGACGATCAGCGCCGCGAGCGGCGCCCCCGCGGCGAAGCCGAGCGAGCCCGCGGCGCCGAGCGTCCCGAACACCGCGCCCAGCCGCGCCGGCGGCACGGTCTCGCGGAGCATCGCGAGCATCACGCCCGTGTTCCCCAGCGACAGGCCGATGAGCGCGAGGCTGACCGCGAGCTGCCACGGCGTACCGCTCAGCGCCACCGCGGCGAGCACGACCGCCTCGACCGCCGCGCTCCGCACGATCACGGCCTTGCGGCTGTACTTGTCGGCCCAGACGCCCCACAGCGGAACGAAGGGCATCCCCGTCACGAAGACGAGCGGCGTGAAGAGCCCGACCCAGCGCGGGACCTCCGCCGGTGGCACGCCGACCTCGGCGAGATACAGCGGGAGGAGCGCGACGATCTGGGCGATCCCGATCGGCTCGACGAGCGAGGTGAGCCCGAAGCAGACGAGCAGTCCGACCCACGAGCGGCCCAGCGCTCAGGCCACCGCCCGATCCGCGAGCGCCAGCGCGGCGTCGACGATCGCGAAGCCATGGTCCAGCTCGTCCTCGGTGATGCACAGCGGCGGGTTCGTCATGACCGTGTTCCAGCGGACGAGCGTGAACAGGCCGTGCTCGCGGAGGTACCGGGCGACCTCGTTCATGACCGGGCTCGCGCCGTTGAACGGCGCCATCGGCTCGCGGGTCGCGCGGTCGCGGATGAGCTCGATCGCGCCGAACAGCCCGATGGACCGGACGGCGCCGACCGACGGGTGCCGCTCGGCCAGCCGCAGGTGGTGGCGGCGGAGCGCTTCGCCCATCCGGCGCGCGTTCGCTATGAGCCCGTCCTCCTCGTACACGGCGATGGTCGCCAGCGCCGCGGCGCACCCGACCGGGTGGCTGTTGTAGGTGAGCCCGCCGGCGAACACCTGCCGGTCGAAGTGCGCGGCGACGTTCGGGCGCATACCGACGGCCCCGAGCGGGACGTAGCTCGAGGTCAGGCCCTTCGCCATCGTGATGAGGTCCGGGACCACCCCCCAGTGGTCGACCGCGAACCACGCTCCCGTCCTGCCGAACCCGGTCATGACCTCGTCGGCGATGAGCAGGATCCCGTGGCGGTCGCAGAGGCGCCGCACGCCCTGCAGGTAGCCGTCCGGCGGCACGAGGACGCCGTTCGTGCCGGTGACCGGCTCGACGATGAATGCCGCGATCGACTGGGGGCCCTCGAGCTGGATCGTCTCATCGAGCAGCGCGAGCGCCGCCTCCGCGCTGTCCCATCCCCGCTCGATCCCGTGGTACGGGTCCAGGACGTGGACGACGCCGGGGACGCCGTGCTCGTTCGGCCATCGCCGGGGCTCGCCCGTGACCGCCATCATCCCGCTCGTCGCGCCGTGGTACGAGCGGTACCGCGCGAGGACCTTCGTGCGACCGGTGACGGCCCGGGCGATGCGGATGGCGTTCTCGTTCGCCTCGGCCCCGCCGAGCGTGAAGAACACCTTCTCGATGTCGCCCGGCAGGAGGGCCGCGAGCCTCTGCCCGAGCCGCGCGCGCGCCTCGGTCGTGTGCATGGGATTGACGTAGGCGACCTCGCGCAGCTGGCGCACGATGGCCTCGACGATGCGCCGGTCGCCGTGGCCGGCGTTGACCGACATGAGCTGGCTGCTGAAGTCGAGGAACCGGCGGCCGTCGACCGTGGTGAACCACACGCCGCTCGCGCTCGCGATGGGTAGCGGGTCGGCGGCGGACTGGGCCATCCAGTCGAAGATGGTGTGCCGCTTCGAGAGGTCGATGACCTCGGCCGCGCTGAGGCGCGCGTGCGCGGGCGGGTCGTCGACCGCGTCGGTCGTCATGCGAGCAGCCTGCGGTCGCGACGGTGTCCGCCGCAATGTGCGCCGCGTCCACTGTCGCCGGTGACGATCGTGTGTGGTGCCCTGCGGGAGGTCGGACCCGCGGCGCCGCGCCGGCGCGCGCCCTCAGCGCGGCGCCGAGAGGCTCGCGTCGAGGCGCGAGACGCGCACCGTCTTGATCACGAGCTGGAGCGTCATCCAGCGAGTCGGCAGCGACACGTCGGCGCCGAGGATCGACGAGATGCGCTCTAGCCGCTGCCGCAGCGTGTTGCGGTGCAGGTACAGCCGCTTGGCGGCGACCGCGGTGTTCCCGCCGCTGTCCAGGTACGCCTCGAGGGTCCGCAGGAGCTCGTCGGTGAGCTTCGAGACGTCACGGTATTCGGCTTCTCCACCGAGACCCGCCTGGATGAGCGCGGGTACGAAGCGGTAGCTGCCGAGATCCTCGAAGCGCACCACGTGCCCGGCCCCGAAGAGACGCACGCCGAGATCCAGCGTGTCCCAGGCCTGACGGTAGGCGGTCGGATAGCCCGAGACGTCGGCGCAGGTCTGGCTCACGCCGAGCGACCACGGACCCGCCCCGATCTTGGCGACGGCGGACGGCTCGGCGACGGCGACGACGTGGTCGCCGCCCACGTCGGCGAGGGCCGTGGGATCCGCGGCGAGGATCGCCGAGCGCAGGCGCGTCGGCGGGTCGTCCCGTGCGGGCGTCCCGACGATGATCACCTTCGGCTGGCCCAGGTCGCAGCCCACCCGATGCGCGCGCGCCAGGAGCGCCGCCGCGTCGGTCTTCCCGCTCGCGCCCACGACCTCCCACAGCAGGTCGTCCGCGCGCGCCCGATCGACGGACATTTCGGCCAGCCGCCGCTGCCGAACGACGAGCGCGACGATGCTCGCGAGGCGACCGCAGACGTCGAGGTCCTCCTGCGTCGCGCTCCGTCCCTCCGCGAAGAGGACGACGCTCGCGTCCTCGCCGCCGACGACCGCGGTGCGGGATGCGAACGCGCGCCCCTCGAGCTCCGCCGTCCAGACCCCCGGGACCACCGCCTGTCGTGGCGCGACCGCGGCGACTCGGAGGCCGCGCTGCGAGCGTTCGGCTACGTACACCGCGCACGCCTCCGCGCGGGTCACTCGCAGCCCGAGGCTCGCCAGCGACCCGAGCGTCTCGAGCAGCGACGACCCGGCGTTCGCCGAGCGCGCGAGGATCTCGACCGCCTCGAGCATCTGGGCGCTCCGCCGCTGGTCCGCGCTCCGGCGCCGGCGCGCGACCGCGATCCCCAGGAGCTCGGCCGCCTCGGACACCGCACGCGTGACCGCGGCGGAAGGCCGCTCGTTCATGAGGACCGCGACCACCCCCAGCAGGTCGTCGCCGTCGCCGATACGTGCCGCGACCGCGACGGCTCGGGGCGGCAGCGCCGCCGGCCGCACCCCCGGTCTCACCGCTGGCTGGATCGTGCCCACCGTCACCCCGGTCGATATGGCCGCGCGTCCGACCACGCTCTCGCCACGCGCGTAGCGATCTTCCCCCGCCAGGCGGCCACCCAGGGGCGCGGTCTGTGCGAGGACGAGCGCATCGGCGCCGCGGTCCCAGAGGTAGGCCATGACGGCGCGGCATCCTTCGAGACGCGACAGCGCCTCGCATCCAGCGCGAAGCGCGACCTCCTCCGGCGGATCGGATACAACGAGGCTGAGCACGTCCGACAGGATCCACGGGCGTTCCGTCGCGGCCGGCGTGTGCACCGCGCTCACTTCAGCCCGGGGGGAAGGTGCAGCGCGGCCGTTGAGTGCGGTCGGCCGCTGGCGGACGATCTGCCGCGGCCGATGGACGCTCGTCATGTCACTCGAACGCGCGCGGATGATCGGCGCGATAGGTGGCCCGCCCCAACCCGTCCTCCCCACCGCTCGAGCCACGTCACGCTGCTTGGTAGCTCGATCGGCTACAATGTGGTCCTACGGCCTCTGGACGTCAAGGATCGGATACGATCCGCTACGCTGGCGGCATGAGCGCGGTGGCATCGGAGCGAGAGGTGCGGCTACAGGTCGTCGGCGACCCGAAGCGGACGGCCGTGAGCGTCGTGCACGCCGAGCTGAGGTCGTGGATCCTCAGCGGACGGATAGCGCCGGGGTCCTGGCTGCGGCAGGAGGAGCTGGCGCAGGCGCTCTCCGTCAGCCGCATGCCGGTGCGGGAAGCGCTCACGCTCCTGGGCGAGGAAGGCCTGGTGGAGGTCCTCCCGCACCGGGGCGCGCGCGTCCCGGAGCTCTCGATGGACGAGCTCGAGGAGATCTACGCCGCGCGGATCGGCCTCGAGGGACTGGCCGCGAGCCGCGCCGCCGAGCGGATCGACGCCGATGCCCTCGAGCGGCTGCGCCTCGCCCTTCCCCGGCTCTCCGCGCTGTGCACCGGAGGCGACGTCCAGGCGTACCTGCGCGAGGACCGCGCGTTCATGCTCAGCGTGTTCGCGGCGAGCGGGCGCCCGCGCCTCGTCCGGCAGATCGCGAGCCTCCGCGAGCGCGCCGAGCGCTACCTGCGACTCGTGTTCGTGGGCGCGGACCACATCACGTGGCTCGACCACTCCTACCAGCTCTTCCAGGCGTGCGCCGCGCACGACCGTCACGAGGCGGAGCGCGTGGTGGTGGACGCGATGCGCTGGACCCTTTCGCAGGCCAGGTCGATGCTGGGGGAGAGCCTCTCCGCCGCGAAGTAGCGCCTAGATGCGCACCTCGCCGTGCTCGATGACCACCCGGCCGTCGACGCGGAGGGTGGGCTGGCGCATCACCACGTCGAGGTGAAAGGCGACCTCGTTCACCCCGCCGATCGAGAAGTTCGAGCCGAAGCCGAAGTGCATCGTCCCCGCCGCGCCCTCGTCGGTGAGCATGATCCCGGTGACCGCGGCGAGGTCGTTCAGCCCGACGCCGCACTCGGCGAGGACGTAGGCCTTCTCGGTCCCCACCGTCGCGAACACGCGGCGGACCTCCGCGGCGAGGGCGGCGTCGGACGAGCCGACCTCGCGCACGCGACCGTCCGAAATGTCGAGCCGAACGGGCGTGGCCAGCAGGCCGAGCGTGGGGTAGGGGATCGAGCCGTCGACGACGACGATCCCGCGCGCCGAGTCCTCGATGGGGGCGACGTAGCACTCGATGTCCGGCGGGGAGCCCATCGTCCCGGGCGCGACGACGTAGCCCGGCGTGGACGCGCCGACGCGTCCCTCGATGCGCATCGTCACGTCCGTGCCCGCGGGCGTCGTGACCCTCACCTCGCGGCCCGCGGTGAATGCCTCA
>VGOU01000095.1 GCA_016875795.1 Chloroflexota bacterium
CGCGTGAAGTTCCTCGGCGGCGCGGTCCCGCCCCCCACGCTCGGGGATCGCGTGCAGCTCGGCGACGACCTCGTGCGCGACGGCTACCGCCTCGCCTGCCAGTGCGCGGTGACCGAGCCGATCACCGTCGAGACGGCGCCGCCGCTCGACGAGCGCGCCTTCCAGATCCTCGGCGCGGGCGCGAGCGCGGCGCGCCCCGGTTTCAAGATCGACGCCGGCGTGACCAAGCAGGTCGTGCGCGTCGCGCTCCCGCGCGAGGAGCACCACCAGACCTCGGACGTCGAGCAGCTCCTGGGGGCCCTCGGCGCGCGCGAGGGCGACGTGCCGCCGGCGGTGCTCCAGGCGCTGCCGCAGGCGATCCGCGACGATCTCGCCGGTGTCACGGTGACGACGTTCGCGGGGCGCCTCCTCGCCGTCGAGCGCGGCGACACCACCGCCATGAAGTTCGGGCTCGCGATCGACGTCGGGACGACGACCGTCGTGAGCACGCTCGTCGAGCTCGAGTCCGGCGAGCAGCTCGCGTCCGTCTCGAGCCTCAATCCCCAGTCGGTGTTCGGCGGCGACCTCATGTCGCGCATCGCGTTCGCGCAGTTCAATCCCGGCAACCTCCGCAAGCTGCACACGCGCATCGTCGGGCTCCTCAACCAGCACATCGAGCACCTGGCGCGCGAGTCCGGCGTGCTGCCGAAGTGGATCTACAAGGTCGTGGTCGTCGGCAACACGTGCATGCACCACCTGCTGCTCGGCATCGATCCCACGTGGGTCGGGCTCGCGCCCTACGCGCCGGTGATGCGGCACGCGCTCGTGCTGCCGGCGCGCGACCTCTTTCTGAAGGTCGCCCCGGAGGCGCGCGTGTGCCTGCTGCCGCTGGTGGCGGGATTCGTCGGCGCCGACGCGGTCGCCGTCGCGCTCGCCACGCGGATCCACGAGGGCGACGCGCTGAGGATCGCCGTCGACATCGGGACGAACGGCGAGGTGCTGCTCGGCTCGCGCGAGCATCTCTGGGCGTGCTCGGCGCCCGCGGGCCCCGCGCTGGAAGGCGGCCAGATCCGCCACGGCATGCGCGGCGCGCGCGGCGCCATCGATCGCGTGACGATCGACGACGACCTGCGCCTGCACACGATCGCCGAGGCGGACGCGCTGGGGATCTGCGGCTCGGGGTTGATCGACCTGGTGGCGGGTCTGCTGGAGGCGGGCGCGATCGACTGGACGGGCCTGATCCGCGTGGAGGACCGCGACGCGCTGCCCCCGAAGCTCCGCGAGCGCGTGACGATGCGCGGCGAGGAGCGCACGATCGTGGTCGCGCGTCCCGGCGAGGCCCGCGCGCCGCGCGAGCTCGTGCTCACGCAGGACGACGTGCGCCAGGTCCAGCTCGCGAAGGGCGCGATCGCGTCGGGAATCGCGATGCTCCGGCGCGTGGCCGGCGTGGGCGCCGACGGCGTCGCGGAGCTGATGCTCGCCGGCGGCTTCGGCAACTACGTGTCGATCGCGAGCGCGCAGCGGATCGGGCTGATCCCGGCGCTCCCGCGCGGCACCGTGCGCTACGTCGGCAACGCCGCGTCGCTCGGCGCGCAGCTCTGCCTCTTGTCCGAGGGCGAGCGCGCGCTCGCCGAGCGCATCGCCGAGCGCGTGGAGCACGTCTCGCTCGCGACGCACCCCGACTTCGAAGAGGTGTTCGTCGACGCGATGAACTTCCCGCGGCCCGCATGACGCCCGTCACCACCCTGCGCGTGCCCGCGCGGGCGCTCGGCGCCGAGTCCAGGGCCGTGACGCACGAGATCGACGCGCGGTGGCTCATGGCCTACGCCGCCGGGCTCGGCGAGACCGACCCGCGGTATTACGACACGGTGACGTCCGCGGGACCGCTGCCCCACCCGCTGTTCCCCGTCTGCTACGAGTGGCCGCCGCTCGTCGCGCTGCGCGAGCACGTCGTCGGTGACGAGCTGGCGCCGTACAGCGTGCACGCGACGCACGATCTCGTGATGACACGGCTGCCGCGCGCGGGCGACGCGCTCACGACCACCGCGCAGGTCGTGGCGATCGAGCGCCGCCGCTCCGGCACCTTGCTCGTCGCGCGCCTGCGCACGGTCGACGCCGAGGGTCGGGTCGTCACCACGACCGACTACGGCTCGGTGTACCGCGGCGTCGACGCCGAAGCGGTCGGCCGCGTCGCGGAGCCGCTCGCCTCGGCGGTCCCGGTTCCTGTCGGCGACGTCACGTGGGAAGCGCCGGTGGATCTGACACCCGGCGTCGCGCACGTTTACACGGAGTGCGCGCGGATCTGGAATCCGATCCACACCGACGCCGCAGTGGCGCGCGCCGCCGGCCTGCCCGCGATCATCCTGCACGGCACCGCGACGCTCGCGCTCGCCGTCTCGCAGGTCGTCACCCGCGAGCTGGGGGGCGACGCCTTGCGCGTGCGCCGGATCCGCGCGCGCTTCACCGGCTTCGTCCGGGTGCCGTCGACGCTCACCGTGCGCGGCCGTGGCCGGCGCGCCGGCGCGATCGCCTTCGACGCCGTGGCCGCGGACGGCAGCCCCGTCCTCGGCGAGGGAGTCCTCAGTCCATGAAACAGATGACCCGTCGCGAGCGCATCCGCGCCGCTCTCAATCGCGAGCCCGTCGACCGCGTCCCGTACGCGGTGTGGCGCCACTTCCCCGCCGTCGACAAGTCGCCGGCCGGGCTCGCGCAGTCGACGCTCCGCTTCCACGAGCGGTACGGCTCGGATTTCCTGAAGATCACGCCGGCGGGTGGCTACGCGGTCGAGGCGTGGGGTTGCGTGGAAGGCGAGGAGGTGCGCCCGGACGGGCACCGCGCGTGCGCGCGCTGCGCGGTCCGCGACGCCTCCGACTGGAAGACGGTGCGCCCGCTCGATCCCGAGAGCGCGCCGGGCTACGCCGAGCAGATCGAGACGATCGTGCGCCTCGGCTTCGACCGCCGCATCGGCGACGCGCCCGTGGTGCCGACGCTCTTCTCCCCGCTGTCGCTCGCGCGCAAGCTCTCGGGCGACCGGCTGAGCGCCGACCTGCGCGCGCATCCCGACCTGGTCCTGGGCGCGCTCGAGGCGATCACCGAGACGCTGATCCGCTTCGCCGACCGCTGTCTCACCGAGGGGCTGTCGGGGATCTTCTACTCGATCCAGGCGGCGAGCCGGAAGCTCCACACCGAGGACGAGTACGCGCGCTTCGGCGAGCCGTTCGACCGGCGCTTCCTCGGGTCGATCGAGGGCCGGTCGTCGCTGACGATCATCCACTGCCACGGTGAAGACCTGATGTTCGACAAGCTGGCTGCGCTCCCGGGGCACGCGTGGAACTGGGACGATCGCGCCACGCCGCCGTCGCTCCGCGATGCGTCCGCGATGGTGCCCGGCGCGGTGATCGGTGGGCTTCACCAGTGGCGGACGCTCCGCGAGGGCACGCCGGAACAATCGGTAGCGGAGGTCCAGGACGCGATCGCGCAAACGAACGGCCGCGGCCTGATCATCGGCCCCGGCTGCGTGCTCCCGATGAACACGCCGGACGCGAACGTCGCGGCCGTGGTCAAAGAACTCGGCGGCCCGCTGAAACCACTCCCCGGCGTCAAGCTCGAGTGAACGTCGTTCGAGCGCGGGCTTCGCTCGCGCAATCCTGCTCTGGGGGGAGGCAGGGAGGAGCACGCCGTCAGGCGTGCGACGACCGCCGGAAGGGGGGCGAAGTCCCCCTCCGGGTCAGACTTTGAACCGGAAGTGGCAGACCTCGCCGTCCTTGACGACGTAGTCCTTCCCTTCCAGCCGCAGGAGTCCCTTCGCGCGCAGCGGCGCGAAGTCCCCCCCGGCCGCGACGAGGTCGTCGTACGTGTTGACCTCGGCGCGGATGAACCCGCGCGCGATGTCGGAGTGGACGGCGCCGGCCGCGTCCTGCGCGCGGGTTCCGGCCGGAATCGGCCACGCGCGGACTTCATCGTCCCCCGTCGTGAAGAACGAGATCAGCCCGAGGAGCGCGTAACAGTCGCGGAGCACGCGATGGATCGCCGGCTCTGCGAGCCCGAGGTCGGCGAGGAACGCCTGCTGCTCCTCGCCCGCGAGCTGCGCGACCTCGGCCTCGATGACGGCCGAGACCCACCCCACGCGCGTGTGCGGGCGCGCGGCGATGTCGCCGAGCCCGAAGTGCTCCACCACCCGCGGTCCCTCGCCCACGGCCTTCTCGTCGAGGTTCACGAGGTGGAGGATCGGCTTCCGTGACAGGAAGGTGAACCCGCGGACGATCTTCGCCTCGTCCGCCGACAGGGCCACCGCGCGCAGCGGCGTCTCGGATTCCAGCTCGCCCTTGAGACGCGTGAGGACGGTCTGCTCCGCGACCTCGGCGTCGACGCGGCGCTTCCTGATCGACTGCTCGAGGCGCTCGAGCCGGCGATCCACGACCTCGAGGTCGGCGAGGAGCAGCTCGGTCTCGAGGTCGACGATGTCCCGCCGCGGGTCGGCGGCGCCGCGCGCGTCGTCGGAGAAGCCGCGCACGACGTGCAGCAGCGCGTCCGCGTTGCGGAACTCCTTGGTGTCGAGCGACGCGCGCGCGCCCTTCTCGATCCCCGCGAGATCGACGACCTCGAACGTGGCGTAGGTCGTCTTCTTCGGCGAGAACAGCGCGCTCAGGCGGTCGATGCGCGCGTCGGGCACGCGCGCGATGCCGGTGTGGAGCTCGGCGCGTCCGCCGTCGTAACGCGAGGTGGGGAGATCGGAGCCGGTGAGGAGGTTGAAGAGCGTGGTCTTGCCGCTCTTCGGAAGGCCGATCAGACCGATCTTCATTGAAACGATTATGCCATCGCGCTAGATTTCAACCTCCATGTCGCTCCCGCGCTTGCGACCGATCGATGCGCGCGGAGCGGCGCTGGCGCTGCTGCTCTCGCTGCTCTGGGGCGCGAATCCCGTCGCCATCAAGCTCGGCCTCGAGGACGTGCCGCCGATCCGTCTCGCCTGGATGCGATTCCTCGTCGGCGGCGTCGTGGTCCTCGCCTGGGGCTGGGCGACGGGCCGGCTCCGCGGCTTCCGGATGGAGCCCGGCGAATGGCGGCCGCTGCTCGTGCTCGGCCTGCTCTTCACCGCGCAGATCGGGTCCATGAACGTCGCGACCGGGCTCACCAGCGCGGCGCACGCGTCGGTGCTGCTGAACCTCTACGCGGTGCACACCGTGGTGCTCGCGCACTTCATGATCCCGGGCGATCGCCTCACCGTCCGGCGTCTCGCCGGCGTGACGATCGCCTACGCGGGGATCGTGTTCCTCTTCAGGGCCCACGTCGGCGCCGGCGGCCCGACGCTGCTGGGCGACGTGGTGATGTTCCTGAGCGGCCTGATCCTCGCCGAGCGCACCGTCTACCTCGCGCGCGCGGTCCACCACCTGGACCACGTGAAGCTGCTGCTCGCGCAGGCGTTCATCGGGACCGCCATCTTTCTCGTCACGTCGCTCGCGTTCGAGAGCGCGCCCACGCGCTGGACGTGGCGGCTGGCGGGCTCGATCGGCTACCAGGGCGTGGTGATCGCGGGCTTCAACTTCATCGCGAGCCTCTGGCTGCTCGAGCGCTACCGCCCGAGCGTCCTCGCGACCCTCTTCCTCACGCAGCCGATCTTCGGCGTCGTCGCCGCCGCGCTGGTGACCGGCGACCCGCTCACCACCGAGCTGTTCGTGGCGAGCGCCGCCGTCGCGGTAGGCATCGGGCTCAGCACGCGGCGCTAACGTATACTTTCGGTGATGCCGAGCGCCCCGTCGAGATCGCTCGTGACCGTGCCCAATCCGCACCCGGACCGGGACTACGAAGTCTCGATGGTCGCGGAGGAGTTCACGTGCGTGTGCCCGATGACGGGGCAGCCGGACTTCGCGACCATTCGCATCCGCTACGCGCCCGACCAGCTGCTGGTCGAGCTGAAGTCGCTGAAGCTCTACCTCTGGTCCTATCGCGACCAGGGCGCCTTCCACGAGGCCGTGACGAACACGATCCTCGACGACTTCGTCGCGGCGGCGCGTCCACGGTGGGTCGAAGTCGTGGGCGACTTCAAGATCCGCGGAGGCATCAAGACGGACGTCCGCGCCGTCTACGGCAAGCGGCCGGAGATCTGAGCGGAGGCGACGCGGTCAGGCGAGCCCGCGGACGTCGAGACCCGCGAGCGGCCGTCGGACGCCGCGGACGGTAATCCGTACCGACACGCCCGCGTCGCGCTCCTCCTCGATGACGACGCACACGTTCACGTCGTCGACCGCACTGGTCAGGATCTCCGACAGCCACATGATCAGTCTGTCGGGTTCGCAACGCACGTCACTGCTGGGGCTCGTCGCCAACGATTCTTTCATGACGAAGGACCTCTCGGGTTGGGCTGCCTGGGATACTTGAGGCGTGTGGCGGGCATCGCCTCACGCCGCCAACTAGCCGAAAAGAAAACCGAAATTAATTTGACGCGTGCAGCCGAGGCTCAGCTATAATCCCGCCGTCGTCGTTGGACGGCAGTCCTGGGACGGCTTCGCAATGAACGGCTCGACGACGAACGGCGATCTGCTGCTCGCTGCGTCCGCCGAGGGATGGTACGAACCTCGCTGGTACGCGCTGAAAACGCGGTCACGACATGAAAAACGTGTCAGGGACCAGCTTCTCCAGCGCGACATCGACACGTTTCTTCCTCTGTGCGAGACGTGGCGCCAATGGAAGGACCGCAAAAAGAAGGTCGAGCTTCCGCTCTTCCCCGGCTACTGCTTCGCGCGCTTTCCGCTCATCGAGCGTTTCCGCGTCCTGAACGTCCTCGGCGTGGCCGATCTCGTGTCGATCAACGGCCGCTCCGAGCCCGTCCATGAGGACGAGCTCCGCGCGATCCAACACCTGGTCTCCACCAAGCTGCATTTCGATCCGCACCCGTTCCTCGAGGAAGGCATGGACGTCGAGGTGATCCGAGGTCCGCTCGCCGGCGTCCGCGGCAAGCTCTTGCGCAAGGATCGCGTGACGCGGCTCGTGCTCGCCGTGACGCTCGTGCGGCAGTCCGCGGTCGTCGAGATCCACCCCGCCGACGTCGTTCCCGTCTAGCATCACCCGCGTCCCGCCCGTAGCAACGTGCGCGCCTGGCGCGCGGCCGCGCTGTTCGGATACTCCTTGACGAGCCGCTCCCACGCGCGGCGCGCGCGCGCCTCGTCGCCGAGCGCACGCTCCGCCATCCCGATCTTCAAGAGCGCCTCGGGCGCGCGGCTGCCGTCGCGGACGGCGGCGATCATGCTCTCGAACTCCGCGACGGCGCCGCGGTAGTCCTTCTGCGAGAAGAAGATCTCGCCAACGAGGAACTGCGCGCGCTCGCGCGCGGGGTCGTCGGGAAAGCTCGCGACGACTTCGTAGAGCGTGACGACGGCGCCGTCGAGGTCGCCGGCCTCGAACTTCGCCCGCCCCGACTGGTAGAGCGTGTCGGCCGGTGACGCCGCCGGAGCCGGGGAGGCCGGCGCGGAC
>VGOU01000096.1 GCA_016875795.1 Chloroflexota bacterium
GAGAGCACGATCTCGATCTGGTCCAGCCAGCCGGCGTGGATCGGGAGGTGGACCAGCCTCAGCGTCGGCCAGGCCTCGGCCATCCGCCGGATCGACGCCGCACCGGCGTGGCTCGAGCCGTTGTCGACGACCCAGGAGACCCGCCGCGCCGAGGCGTAGGGCTCACCGCTCATCACCCGGCGCACCAGCTCGCCGAAGGGCGCGATGCCCGCGGAGGGCGCGACCACTCCCATCAGCTTCGCGCGATGCACGTCGCACGCGGCGAGATACGCGAGGGTCCCTCCGCGCTCGTACTCGAACTCGACCCGCCGGACGCGGCCCGGCGCCGCGGCGCGCTCGGGGTGGCAGCGCCGCAGCGCCTGGAGCCGCGACTTCTCGTCAGCGCTGAGGACGTCCTCGTCGTCGCCGAGGGGGACGCCGTCCCGGATGCGCGCGTGGAGGTCGAGCGCGCGCGCGGCCTCGGAGCCGAACTCGGGGTCGCGCGGGAGGATCCAGGAATGGCGCTGCCACGGGCGGATCGCGTCCTCCTCGAGAGCGGGACACCCCGCTGCGCCGGCGGTTCGCAGGCCATGACCTTCACCGTGGCGACGCCGGTCTCTTCCCCTCGCTGGAGTGCGAACCTACACCGCGGGACCCATCGGCGGGAGCACTAGCCGGTACTCTCGCGCCGTGGCCGTGAGCTCGTATCTCCCCGACACGGCGGGCGGGGCCGTCGTCGCCGCGGCGTTCCGCGACGAGGCCGCGGCGACCGCCGCCCTCGACCTGCTTCGCGCGTCCGGGGTACGCCACCAGGACATCTCGGTGGTCGCGCGCGACGGCCGCCTCGCGGACCGGATCGCCGGTGATCGCGCGTGGACGCCATCACGCTCCGGCAACAGCCTGCTCCGGCGGCTGCTCCCCGGCAGCGGCCTGCCGAGCGCTCTCCGCCGCCGCTACGGCGACGCCCTGCGCGAGCGGAGCGTCGTCCTCGTCGTGGCCGAGGGCGGCCAGCCCGCGGACACGATCGCCGCACTGTTCGCGCAGGCGAAGGGCGAGCGGATCGGGAGCTGGTGGCAGCCGCCGGCCGACCTCTTCGCGCCGCCCGAGCTCGCGGGTCCCTTCTGACGACCCTGTAGCAGCGCGCGCCCGTTCGCTCGGAGCGCCGGCCGCAGATCGCATGTAGGGCCGTCACGAAATACTGCCCGCCTTGCGGGCGAAGGAGTGACGGACCACATGGGTCAGACCAACGTCAACACCGGCGGGCCCGGCACGACGGGCGACGGCTTGGGCGCCGGGATGATCATCGGCATCATCCTTCTCATCCTCATCGTCCTCGTGCTCGTCTTCTACGCCGGCCCGCAGATCTTCGTGAACAACACGTCACCGCGGTCGCTGTTCGAGCTCATCCAGGGCGGCTCGCTGCTCGTCTAGGCCCCTCAGCGCTCGGCGACGCGCCGGACGGGATCCCGCAGCGCGCGGTCGAACTCGTCCGGCGCGTCCATGTTCGAGAGGTGTCCCGCGCCCGGGATGACGGCCAGCGTCGCGCCCGGGATGCGCGCCGCCATCGCCTCCGACAGCGGCGCGGGCGTGATCCCGTCGTCCGCCCCCACCACGACGGCGCGCTCGACGCCGCCGCGGTCGAGCTCCGCGGCGGGCGCGTCGGCGTAGTCGTCCATCGTCGGCTGGGTCCGCGGCACGGCGGTCCCGCCGAACCCCGGCAGCGACGGCGCGAGCATCCGGTCGACGTCCTCGCGCAGCGACGCGTCCTGGACGTCCCACATGGTCCCCTCGAACGGGAGCCCGTGGACGAAGAGGAGCGGCGTCGCGGTCTAGCCGAGGACGGCGCCGGCCATCCGCTCGAGCCGCGCGATGCGCTCCTCGACCGGCGGGTGCGTCGAGAACAGCCTTGTGAAACCGCCGGGCAGGAGCGGCTGCACGATGAACAGCGGGCTGACCGCGGGGTTCACCGGCAGCGGGACCTGCTTCGAGTAGCCGTGCATCTTGCGCAGCGCCGATGCGAGCGCGAGCGGGTCGCGCGAGAGCTCGGCGCCGGTGCCGTCCGCGCCGTACTCGCGCGCGCGGCTGATCGCGAGCTGGATGAGCAGCGCGGCGATCGGCAGGACGATGATGCCCACGAGCATCCCGATCGGGTTCGGGTGCTCGTCGTCGCTCCGGCCGAAGATCATGGC
The DNA here is from genome assembly GCA_016875795.1 of Chloroflexota bacterium. Taxonomy (GTDB): domain Bacteria; phylum Chloroflexota; class Limnocylindria; order P2-11E; family P2-11E; genus JACPOT01. The sequence continues at coordinate 2,169 of VGOU01000096.1, forward strand.
CCACTGCGCCATCTGCGCGAGGTAGCTGATCGCGCCGGCGATGGACGCCACGACGGCCATGACGAGCGTGTCGCGGTTGCGCACGTGGCCGAGCTCGTGGGCGAGCACCGCGCGCAGCTCGCGCTCGGTGACGAGGTCGAGGATGCCCGCGGTGACGGCCACGACCGCGTGCTCGGGGTCGCGGCCCGTCGCGAACGCGTTCGGCGCGGGCTGGTGGATGACGTACAGCTTCGGCATCGGCATGCTCGCCTCCCGCGCGAGGCCGCGCACGAGGCGGAAGAGGTCCGGCGCCTCGGCCTCGGTGACCGGCTTCGCGCCGGCCATCGTCAGCGCGATCTTGTCGCTGAACCAGTAGGCGCCGATGTTCATGACGAAGGCCATGATCAGCGCGAAGGTCATGCCCTGCTCGCCGCCGATGAGGCGGCCGCCGTAGACGAGGAGCAGCGTGAGGACGGTGAGGAGGAAGACGGTCTTCAGCATGTTCATGGCCCTATTCTCCTATCTGCGGAGCGCGCTGCCCGTCCACATCCAGAACGCGGGTCCGAGCACGACGGACGCGAGCCCCCCGAACACGAGTATGGGCGTCTCCGAGCCCAGCAGCGTCGCCACGTACAGCAGGACGAGGTCGGCCCCGGCCACGATCCCGAGCGCGCCCAGCCCGCGCGGCAGCCCGCCTCGCCCCTCGCGGGCCAGCCAGCCGACCGTGACGGTCCACAGCCCGGCGAGCCCGAAGGTGGCGAAGCCGCGCGGGTCGGTCGAGCTCAGCCGCGGCACGGCGACCTCGCCGATGTCGGCGGCGAGCGCGAAGGCGCCGTGCGTCGCGGAGAGCAGGGCCCACCCCACGCCGAAGAGCTTCACCCACGTGCCCTCCGTGCCGCCGATGCGGTCGCCGACGGTGGCGGCGACGACGGTGACGAGCAGCCCCGACAGGAGGACGAAGAGGTCGCTCAGGACGACGGCGGTGAGGTTCGCGCCTTGCGACGGCCGGACGGCGCCGAGGAACACGACCGCGTACGCGACCGAGAGCGCGGCGACGCCGTACGCGGCGGGCGTTGCGAGCGAGCGATCGCGCAGGTACACGAGGTCGCGAGCCTACCGTGCGGCGGGCACCATCAGGCGGCGGTAGTGCTCGAGCTCCGCGATCGACTCGTGGATGTCCTCGAGCGCGGTGTGCCTCTCGGACTTCTTCGGGATCGCGTCGGGCCCGAACCACACCCCGGCGAGCACCTTCAGAGTGCTCACGTCGACCTGCCGGTGGTGGAGGTACGCCTCGAGCCGGGGCATGTACACGAAGAGGAAGCGCCGGTCCTGCCAGATCGAGTTGCCGGCGAGGATCCCCTGGCGCGGCCCGCACCACCGCGAGACGAGCTCGAGCGCGCCGTTCTCGGCGTCCTCGAGCGGGGTCGCCGACGCCCGGACACGGTCCCACAGGCCCGACCGCGTGTGCATGTCGCGCACGAACTGGCCGGTCCGCTCGATGACCGCATCGGGCTGGTGGACGACGGCATTGAAGTGACCGAGCGGCGTGAGGTCGTTCACCTCCGTCACGACCGTGGCGATCTCGATCACCTGGTCGCGCCGCGGGTCGAGGCCGGTCATCTCCATGTCGAGCCAGACGAGCCGCTCGCGCTTCTCCGTCGCCACTCGCCGCGAGGATAGGCCGAGGATCGGATGTACCCCCACCATCGTCGGCATGAGGAGGGGTAAGGCCGCGCTGCCGCTCGCGCTGCTCGCTGCCGCGTGCGGCCGCTGTTCACCGCCGAGGCGCCGAGCCCGTCCCCGTCGCCGGCGCCGACGGCGACACCCGTGCGCACGCCGCGGCCGAGATCCACCGCGACCGCGCACGCCGTGCCACCGGTGCGCACGCCGGCCCCGACGCTCGGCCTGCCGGCCGTGACGCGAGCTGCTCCGAGTGGCCGGCCGAGCCCGAGGTCGTCGTCCCGATGACGCGCCTGTCGCTCCCGCCGTCGCTGTGCCTGCTGCGGGCGAACCCGCTCCTCGTCGGCCGCGCCGTCCAGGGCTGCATCCCGGTGACGCAGGCGCGCGCGGATGCCGGCTCCTGCATCGAGCGCGTCGAGAGCGAGCACCCGCACTTCGTGCTCGTGTGGTTCCGTCCGTCCGTCCGTCCCGCTCTCGCCAACGATCGCGGAGGGCTACGAGCTGACACGCTACCTCTGCCGCCTGCCGCAGGAGCGGGGCCGGCTCGGCCTCGCCCTGCGCGGCCGCGGAACACCGGACTGCGACGCGACGGCGGAGGGGACGGAGTTCGCGTCCGCGTTCGCCTTCTTCCGCACCGCCTATCCGGCCGAGTAGGCGCGCTGGGGCGCGAGCCTCCTGGATGCGGCGAACTGGATGCGGCGAACTACGTGGACGTCTGCTCCGCCTGGCATTACCCCTCCGCGCGGGATCAGCGGGTCGGCGCGTACCAGCCGCTCCTCGTCTTCGCGAAAAAGTGGCTTCCGAAGCCGTAGCCGCCTAGCGGCGCGGCACCACCGTGACGGCGCCGATCATCCCGTCGCCGTGGTGCGGCACGCAGAAGTAGCGATACGTCCCCGGCGCCACGTCGAACGTGTACGAATACGTGCCGCCAGGTCCGAGCGTGGGTGAGCGGAAAAGGCCGCTTTCGGACACGACGTCGTGCTCCTGTGCGCCCACTTGCTTCCAGGTGACCTTCGTGCCCACCGTCACGTGGATCTGCGCGGGCGCGTACCAGTGGTCGCCGAGCTCGACGACCGTCGCGCCTGACCTCACGAGCTCCGGAGGAGGCGCGCTCACGCCGCCGGTGCTCACCGCCGTCACGACCTGGACGGGCGCGCCCGTGGACGCGGGCGATACCACGGCGCCCTGACCGCCGCACGCGGCGAGCAGGCCGAGGAGGAGCAGCGCGCGGATCCGGTACACGCCCGAGAACGATAGAGGCCGTTCCCTCGCGGGAACGGCCTCGTACCGATGAGAGGGCGGCGCGGCGAGGGTCAGCTCTCGAAGCACGTGTTGAACGCGCCCAGTAGCTCGTGGGCTTGTTGATGAGGCCGTACACGCCGGCCGTGAACGTGCCCGGCGCCGGGTTCGTCACGATGAGCGACCGGAACCACACGGTCCCGAAGTCGAGCAGCGCGGCCGACTCGCCGACGACGGTGCAGTCCGGCGCGTGGATGCGCAGGTAGAGGAGGTCGGTCGTGACCGTCTCGCCGAGCGCGCTGATGCTCGGCCACTCGATCTCGGCGTACATCGCGCCGGTCCCCGCGGGGACGTCGAACAGGTGATGGTCGAGCAGGCCGAGGCTGTCCCCGCACGCGGCGATCGCCCACGTGTTCGGGGTGTCGACCGAACCGGTGAAGGTCGTCCCGGATGCGAGCGTGAACGTCGGCGTCTTCCCGCTCACGGACGACGGGAGGTTGACCTTGCCCTTCTCGGCCGCGACGACGGCGGCATGCGCGTCGAGGTAGCCCATGCCGGTCTCGAAGAGCTCGTACGAGGGCATGTTCGTGGCCGTGCCCTCGAGCACGTCGATGACGTGCTGCGGCCGCAGGCCCGGCCGCGCTTCGAGCATGAGCGCGGCGACCCCGGCGACGTGCGGCGCGGCCATGCTCGTCCCGGAGGCCGTCGTGTAGCAGGGGTTCGCCGGGTCGGTGCCGGTCGCCATGAGCGTGGCCTGCGCCGACTTCGCGGCCTCGATGCTCACGCCGGGAGCGGTGATCGTGGCACGGTAGATGCCGCCGTTGGAGCGCTGCGCCTTGCGGCGGTCCCAGCCGTCGTCGATCCGTCCGCGCGAGCTGAACGAGCCCAGCTTCCCGCTCTTGTCACCGGCGGCGACGCTCACGCCCACGGCGACTTCGCGTACAGGTTCAGCGTGCTCGCGCCGCCCGAGCTCCCCGCGGCGAAGATCGGCGAAGATCACGGTGACCCGGCGGTCGTACATCGTCCTCGTGGTCACGTTGATCGGGTTCGCCGGGTCGTAGTCGTCCGGGCCCATCGTCCCCCATGAGTTGCTCGAGAGGCGGATGCCGGCCTCGGGGTGGGCGAGGATCCAGTCGAACGACGCGAGCGCCCACGAGTTGAGGAGCACCGCGCCCAGGTCGGTCTCGAAGGAGTACACCTGCGATCCGGGCGCGACGCCCTCGTAGCGCCCGGCGCTCGCGGCACCGCTCCCGCTGATGGTGGAGGAGACGTGCGTGCCGTGGCCGTACGTGGTCCTCGGTCGGAGCGGCGAGCGCCGCGACGCCTTCGCGGTCGAACGCGTCGCCCGCGGCCTGGAACATCGCCACGCGACCGGCGAGGTCCGGGTGCGAAGCGTCGACGCCGGTGTCGATCACGGCGACGCTCACGCCGAGCGCGGTGTAGCCGCGCTTCAGGCCCGTGCCGGCGTGGACCTTGTCCGCGCCGATGAAGGCGACGCTCCTCGCCCCGGATGAACTCGTTCTCCTGGTCGTGCCACAGGCTGACCACCTCCGGCCAGCCGCGCGCCGCGTTGATCTGCGCCGCGCTGAGGACCGCGAAGGACGTGGGCAGCGCGGTGAGGTCCTGGCTCGCGGCGAGCGCGTCGAGGCGCGCCTGCCGCTGCGGTCAGCGAAGGTCACGATGGTCTTGAAGCCCGCGTCCGCGGGCGCGGTCGCGAGCCACGCCACGAGCGTCCCTGAGACGGCGGCGGAGCTTGCCGCGGCCGGGCGCGCGCCGAGGCCGGCGGCGAGGCCGGAGACGACGATGATCAGCGCGAAGATCCACCCTGCGCGATGTCCCACTGCCGTCCTCCTGCTCATCTGCGTTCCGCAGGGATGGTCGGCAACGGACGAGCCCCGCACGGTCAACGGGCGGTCGAACGTCGGTCAACGATCGGTGAGGATCGCGTGGGAGGGCTCGCTAGGTCTCACACAGCAGGACATCGTTCATGGTCGCGAGGGTAGAACTGCCAGCAGCGCATCGTTCAGCCCTCGAGGGCGAAGGCAAGGGTCGTGACGTGGCGGTCCTGGTGCGGGACGTCGAGCCTCGCGCGGCCGACGTCGAGCACCGCCGTGACGTACTCGTACACGAGGCCCTCGGGCAGCTCGATGCGCGCGTCCATCACGCGCAGCAGCCGGTCCGAGCGGATGAGGCGGACGAGCTCGATCCGCCCGCGGCGCGGCGGGCGACGTCGACGACGTTGGCGGTCTCGTTCGCCACGTGGGCGGGCGCGCGGGACCCCGAGCGCGCCCAGGCATCGTCGCTCGGGTCGTACCGCCGAAGCCACTTGAACACCCAGCG
>VGOU01000097.1 GCA_016875795.1 Chloroflexota bacterium
GCGTGGTCAGCCCCCGCGGCGTCCCGGCCGCGTCGACCGACGTCACCACGGCGACGCCGCTGGCGAACGCGCTCATGACCTCGCGGAAGGTCGCGTCGTCGATGGGCATGGGCGGAAGTGTGATCGCGCTCAGGCTTCGATGCGCACGAACACCGTCTTGGGGACCGTGTACTTGAGGTATCCCGCCTCGCCGATGCCGCTCTTCTTGTGGCCGACCGCGGGGGACTCGCTCATCGCCGGGCTGTAGTAGCCGTTGACGTAGATCTGCCCCGCCTCGATGCGGCCGGCGACGCGCAGCGCGCGCTGGATGTCGCTCGTCCACACCGCGCCGGCGAGGCCGAACTCGACGTCGTTGGCGAGGGCGAGCGCCTCGGCCTCCTCGCGGAATCGCATCACCGACAGGACGGGGCCGAAGATCTCCTCGCGCGCGATGCGCATCCTCGCCGTCACGCCGGCGAAGATGGCCGGGCGCACGAAGTTGCCGCGCGCGAGCGCGGGGTCGTCGGGCGCGTCGCCGCCGTACACCAGGCGGGCGCCCTCCTCGACACCGAGGCGCACGTACTCGAGCACGCGCTCGCGCTGCTGGCGCGACACGAGCGGACCGAGCTGGGTCTTCGGATCGAGCGGGTCGCCCATGGCGAGGGCCCGGGCGTGGCCGACGACCTTCTCGAGGACGCTGTCGTGGATGCTCTCGTGCAGCAGCAGGCGCGAGCCCGACACGCAGATCTGGCCCGAGTTGCCGAACGCCGCGATCGACGCCCACAGCGCCGCGGCGTTCACGTCGGCGTCGGCGAAGACGATGTTCGGGTTCTTGCCGCCGAGCTCGAGCGCGACGCGCTTGAGGTCGGCCGAGGCGACCTCCATGACGTGTTTCCCGGTCTCGACGCTGCCGGTGAACGAGACCATGTCCACGCCGGGATGCCGCAGCAGCGCCTCGCCCGTGGTGCGTCCGGGCCCGCTGACGATGTTCACGACGCCCGCCGGGAGCCCGGCCTCCATGAGCACCTCGCCGAGCGCGAGCGCGCTGAGCGGCGACTCGGCCGACGGCTTCAGCACGACGGTGTTGCCGGTGCAGAGGATCCCCGCGAGCTTCTGGCTCGCCGCGACCGCCGGGCCGTTCCAGGGGATGATCTCGGCGACGACGCCGACGGGCTCGTGCACGCGGTAGTTGAAGTGCGTCCCGACGGCTACGCGCACGGTCTGGCCGGCCTGGTCGCGCGCCTTCCCGGCGAAGTAGTCCCAGGCGAAGACGCCCGAGCGCATGTAGTCGCGCCCGCCGGCGAAGGGCTTGCCCATGTCCATGGCCTCGAGGTACGCGAAGCGCGCGCGCTCGCGGTCGAAGAGCCGCGCGATCCGCGCGAGGACCTCGGCGCGCTCGTTCGGCGCCATCCGCGGCCAGGGTCCCTCGTCGAACGCGGCTCGCGCCGCGCGCACCGCGGCGTCGACGTCCGCGGCCGATGCCTCGGCGACGGTCGCGATGGTCTCGTTGCTGAAGGCGCTCACGGCGGGGAAGGTCCGCCCGCCCTCGCCCTGGCGCAGCTCGCCGCCGATGAGCAGCGGCCACGGCCCCGGTCGCAGCCAGGCGCGGTCGAAGTCGGCCATCACAGCGACCCCTGGTAGAGCGGCGGGTCGCTCACGATCGGCGGCGGCACCCGGTACGGGTAGCGCTCGGCGATGTCGGGGAGCGGCTCCACGCCGATGCCGGGCCCGCGCGGGGGCCTGATGGCGCCGTCGATCACCGCATCCGTCCCCACTGCCTCGCCTCCCCTGAACGCCTCGCAGAACACGTCGAGGCGCCCGCTGTATTCGAGCACGCTCAGCGTCGGCGCGCCCGACGCCGCGTGCAGGTTGGCGGCGAGCGCGAGCGGCGTCGCCGCGGTGTGCGGGCTGAGCGTCACGCCCCGCTCCCGCGCGAGCGCCGCGATCCGGCGCAGCTCCGACATGCCCCCGCACACCGCGGCGTCGGGCTGCCAGACGCCGGCGAGGGCGTCGTCGGCGAGCTCGCGGAACCCCGCGACCCCGAAGACGTGCTCGCCGTAGGCGATCGGCACCTTCGAGGAGCGGACGAGGCCCGCGAGGCCGGCGCGGTCGTCGCGCGGGCAGGGCTCCTCGAAGAAGCCCACCCCGAGCTCGGCGAAGCGCTCGGCGATGCGCAGCGCGGTCGCCGGCGTGAACGCCTCGTTCCCGTCGACGAAGATCGCCGTCGCCGGGCCGAGGGCCGCGCGCACGCCCGAGAGCGTGGCGAGGTCTTCCTCCCAGCGCGCGCCGATGCGCACCTTCACCGCGCGCACGCCGCGGTCGAGCAGCGGGCGGAAGTGGTCGACGTGCACCGCGGGGTCGCCCTGCCCGAGGAAGTTCCCGCTCGCGTAGACCGGGACCGCCTCGCCGCTCGCGCCGAGGAGCTCGTACGCCGGGCGGTCGGCGAGCTTGCCCGCCGCGTCCCACAGCGCCATCTCGACGCCGCTCAGCGCCTGGGAGACGAGCCACGTCGTGCCCTGGCGCCGCCGCAGCCAGACCTTGGCGCGGCGCACGATGGCGTCGGGGTCGCGCGGGTCCTGGCCGACGACGAACCGCGCGATGGCCTCGGTGACGAGGGCGTCGGCCACGCGCGCGTATTCGCAGCCCCACGCGTCGCTGATCTCGCCGTACCCGGTGACGCCGACGTCGGTCTCGGCGCGGACGAGGCAGTGGGTGAGGAACGCCGGGCCGAGCGGGTGGCGGGTCCCGCCGCGCGGCGGCTCGATGGGGACGGAGATGGCGATGGTCGCGAGGCGCGTGACGGTCGCCCGGATCAGGCGCGCTCCGACTCGTGCCAGTAGAGGACGCGCCCCTGTATGAGCGAGACGATCTCGGTGAGCACGATCCCGAGCGCGGCGAGGACGATGACGCCGCTGAACACGTGGGTCGTGAGCAGGTTGATGGCGGTCTGCGTGATCATGAACCCGAGGCCCTCGCTCGCGCCGAGGAGCTCGCCGACGGTCGCGCCGATGAGCGCGAGGCTCACCGACAGGCGCAGCCCGGCGAAGAAATACGGCAGGGTGTTCGGCACGCGCAGGTGCCAGAAGATCTCGCGCGTGGACGCGTGGACGCTGCGGAAGAACTCCAGCGCCTGGGGGTCCACCGAGCGCATGCCGGTGACGCAGTTCACCATGATCGGGAAGAACGTCGCGAGCGCCGCGAGCGCGGCCTTGGGGGCCATCCCGAAGCCGAACCAGATGATGAAGATCGGGGCGATCGAGATGATCGGCGTCGCGCGGATCGCCGCGACGACCGGGTAGATGGCCTGCTCGGCGAAGCGCGAGTGCGCCATGAGCGTCCCGAGGGCGACGCCGATCGCGGTGCCCGCGGCGAGGCCGATGAGCGCCTCGGCCACGGTGATGCTCGCGTCGCGCAGGACGCTCGCCGGGGCGCCGCCGACGCGGAGCGGCTCGACCCAGCCCGCGCCGAGGAGCTGCCCGAGCGTGCCGAGGACGACGGAGGGCGCCGGGAGGAGGTAGGGCGGGATGCGCAGGAGCTGCACGACCGCTTCCCACAGCGCGAGCGCCGCGGCGATGGCGATGACCGGCGGCGCGAAGCCCTCGGCGGCGCGGCCCACGCGGCGGATCATCCGCGCCCGCCGGAGGTGCGCACCGACTCGTGCCAGTAGAGCGCGCGCCGCTCGACGACGTTGGTGACGAGGATGAGCGTGACGCCGAGCAGCGCGAGGAGGAGCGACGTGGCGAAGAGCGACTGGATGCGCAGCGACTCCGAGGTGCGCAGGATGACGAGCCCGATGCCGTCGCGCGAGCCGAAGTATTCGGCCACGATCGCGCCGATGACCGCGAGGTGGACGACGATCTTCAGCGCGGCGAAGAGGTACGGCAGCGACGTGCTCCAGCGCAGCCGGACGAGGATCTCCCAGCGGCTCGCGCCCATGCTGCGGAAGAACTCGTGCGCCAGGGGGTCGACCGCGCGCAGTCCGGTGATGCAGTTCACCAGGACCGGGAAGAAGGTGATGAGCGCGGCGAGCACGATCTTCGGCTTCACGTCGTAGCCGAGCCAGACGATGAGCATCGGCGCGAGCGCGACGAAGGGGATGAGCTTGATGACGACGGCGATGGGGAAGAGGCTGCGCTCGAGGGTCCGCGAGTGGACCATGATCACCGCGCCGACGACGCCGACGACGAGGCCGATGACGAATCCGATCGACGCGCCGACGAGGGTGACGGCGAGCTCGCCGAGGAGCATCGGCAGCTCCTCCCAGAAGCGGCCCGCGACCAGGCTCGGCGCCGGGACGACGAACGGGGGCGTGTTGGTGACGCGCACCCCGAGCTCCCACACGCCGAAGAAGAGGACGAACCCGAACAGCGACGGCCACAGCGCGCGCGCGGTCTCGAGCGCGCCGGGACGCGCGCGCGGCCGCCGCACCAGCCCGGGCTGGACGACCGCGTCGCTGGCCGTCAGCTCCATGTCAGGCGTGCAGGAGGTGCCGCAGCCTGGCCGCGTACGCGACGAACTCGGGGCTCGACTCCATCTCCTCGTCGCGCGGCCGCGGCAGGTCGATGGGGATGACCTCGCGGATCTCGCCCGGACGCGAGGACATGACGATGACGCGGTCGGAGAGGATGATCGCCTCGGGGATGCTGTGGGTCACGAAGATGACCGTCTTGCGCGCCTGGCTCCAGATGCGCAGGAGCTCGTAGCGCATCCCCTCGCGGGTGATCTCGTCCAGCGCGCCGAAGGGCTCGTCCATGAGCAGGAGCGAGGGGTCGAAGATGAGCGCGCGCGCGATGGCGACGCGCTGCTGCATGCCGCCCGACAGCTGGTAGGGATGCGCCCGCGCGAACTGGCCGAGGCCGACGAGGGCGAGGAGCTCCTCGGTCGAGCCGAGGCGGCGGTCGCCGCCGCTCTGCTTGTTCAGCGCGAACGGCAGATCGACGTTGTCGGCGACGCTCCGCCAGGGCAGCAGCGCGGGCTGCTGGAAGACGAAGCCGATGTCCTTGGCGCGCTGCGCGTCCTGGGGCGAGCGCCCGCGGATGGCCACCGCGCCGCGCGACGGCGGGATGAGACCACCGACGATGCGCAGGAGCGTCGACTTGCCGCAGCCGCTCGGGCCGATGAGCGTGATGAACTCGTGCTCCTGGATCGCGAGCGAGATCTCGCGCAGCGCCTCGACACTGGCGTCGCGACCCTCGAACACCTTGGCCACGCTGTCGACGACCACGTGGCCTCTCGCTTCGCGGGACGCCGTTACGGCTGACGGGACGGCCGCGGTCTGGGTCACGCGTCTACATTAGAGTTCGGCGGGCGGCGGCGCCACCGGCGAGGAGGAGTGAACGCACGATGTTCGAGAAGTCCCACCGCATGCGACGGATCTTCGGCGCGGATGGGCGCACGCTCATCGTCGCGATGGACCACGCGAGCTTCATGGGCCCGGTCCCCGGGCTGATCGACCCGGCGGCGACGGTGCGCGGCGTCGTCGCGGGCGGCGCCGACGCGGTGATGACCACGTACGGCACGGCCAAGCGCATCGTCGGCGACCTCGCCGGCCGAGGCCTCATCCTCAGCGTCGACCTCCACTCGCCCGATCCCGCCGGGGTCGTCGAGCGCGCGGTCGAGCTCGGCGCCGACAGCATCAAGACCCTCGCGACGTGGGGCGGCGAGGACAGGGACGCGCTCCGCGCCGTCGGGCGCTACGCGATCCTGTGCGACCGCTGGGGGATCCCCTTCCAGGCCGAGATGATCCCGGTCTCGTTCGCGGCCACGGACAAGCACACGCCCGAGAACATCGCGATGGCCGCGCGCATCGGCGCCGAGCAGGGCGCCGACTACGTCAAGGTCATGTACACCGGCGACCCCGAGACGTTCCGGCCCGTCGTCGAGGGCGCGGGCGTCCCGGTCGTCATCCTCGGAGGCGCCCGCGTCGAGGGCGTCCCGGTCGAGCGCCAGGTCGCCGACGCGCTGCGCGTGGGCGGCGCCGGGATCGCCTTCGGCCGCAACATCTGGTCGGCGCCCGACCCCGAGAGCGCGACGCGCGCGCTCGCCGCGACCATCCACGGCCCCGCCGCGCGCGCCGAGCGCGAGCGGCAGCCGGCGCGGGCATGACGCCGGGCACGGCCACGCTCGAGCGGCCCGCCGAGATGACCCGGGCGGTCATCACCGGACCGAAGGAGCTGGTGTTCGAGCGGCTCCCCGTGCCCGAGCCCGGGCCCTCCCAGGTGCTCGTGCGCATGCTCGCCTCGGCGCTGTGCACCTGGGAGCAGCGCACCTTCGTCGGCATCGAGAAGGGCTATCCGCTCGCGGGCGGCCACGAGTACTCCGGCGTCGCCGCGGCGATCGGCCCGAGCGTGCAGGTCAGCGGCCTCGCCGTGGGCGACCTCGTCACCGTGTCGGGCCTGCCGCGCTGCGGCCAGTGCTACTCGTGCCGCCACCGGGCCGACAACCTCTGCGACAACGCGCGCGGGCCGCGCGTCCCCGGCCAGCCGTTCGGGCCGGGGGGCTTCAGCGAATACGTCCGCGCCGAAGGCCACCAGGTCTTCAAGGTCGGGCCTCTGGCGACGCCCGAGGAGGCCGCGCTGAGCGAGCCGCTCGCGTGCGTGCTCCACGACATGAAGCGCCACCCCGTGCGCGCGAACGACGTCGTCGTGATCGTCGGCGCCGGGATCATGGGCCTCCTGCACCTCGCCGTGGCCCGGCGCACGCCCTCGTTCATCATCGTCAGCGAGCCCGAGCGCGTGCGGCGCGAGAAGGCCCTCGAGCTCGGCGCGCACGCCGTCATCGACCCCGCGACCGAGGACTACGTCGCGCGCGTGAACGAGCTCTCCGGCGGGCGCGGCGCGAACGTCACCTACGTCGCCATCGGCGTGACCGGCGCGATCGAGAAGGCCGTGGCCGCCGCGGCCAAGCGCGGCGTCGTCTCGGCCTACGCGTCGGTGCACCCGCGCGGGTCGACCATCTCGGTGGACCCGAACATCTTCCACAACCGCGAGGTGACGCTGGGCGGCTCCTACTCGCAGGAGCGCGACGACTTCATCGCGTCGGCGGAGCTCATCGGGCGGCGCGAGATCGACCTCCGCCCGCTCATCAGCAGGACCTTCCCGCTGTCGCGGCTCTCGGACGCGTTCGAAGAGGCGCTGCGCAAGGACGCCTACCGCGTGCTCGTGCTGCCGGACGCGGAGTTCGCCGCGAAGGCGTGACCGCCGAGGCGGTCCTCGCCGTCGACCTCGGCACGACGCGGGTCAAGGCGGCCGCGGTCGCCCTCGGCGGCGAGGTCGTCGCCCAGGGCGAGCGCGCCTACGGCGTGCTCGACGACGGCGAGCCCGGGCGCGCGGAACAGAATGCCGACCTGTGGTGGCGCGCGACGGCCGAGGCCGTCGGCGAGGTCGCCGAACGCGCCCGCGGCGCCGCGCG
>VGOU01000098.1 GCA_016875795.1 Chloroflexota bacterium
CCGTGCCGCCGCCGCCGAGGCCGACGACGAGCGCGCGGTGCGGCTCGCCGTGAAGGATCATCGGGAGGTGGCCGATCGTGCGCTGCAGCGCGACGAGGCCAGCGGTGTCGTCGGCCTGGTGGATCCCGTCGAGGTAGAGGACCCGCGCGCCGTCGGCACGGCGATGCACGGTGACCGTCGACTGCACGCCCTCCTCGCGCCAGAGGAGCTCGTCGCCCGCGTAGCGGCGCTCGAGCGCCGACGCGAACGGGTCGGGCAGCGCGGCGAGGCCGACGACGAAGGCGAGCGCGCCGGCGAGCGCCGTCACGAGGACGCGGCGCGTGCGGCGCATCGCGGCGAGCACCGCGAGGCCCGAGGCCGCGCTGAGCACGGCCGCGACGACGAGCGCCGCCAGGCTGCCGAGCGCGGGGATGAGGACGAAGCCCGCGGCGAGCGAGCCGGCGATCGCGCCGAGCACGTTCAGCCCGTAGAACGTCCCGACGCGCTCGGCGGCGCGCGCGCCATCGGCGAGCCAGAGGCTGAGGCCGATCGGGAACGCGAGCCCGAAGAGGAGCGCGGCGGGCAGGAGCGAGCCGAAGCTGAGCGCGAGGAACGCGAGGTCGGCCGCGCCGAAGCCTCCGGTGAGCCCGCGCTCCGCGCCGACGCGTCCGACGACGTCGTGGCTGCGGGCGAGGAGCCAGAGCGACGCCAGCGTCGCGACGCCGAGCCCGAGCTCGACCAGCGCGAGCGTGCCGAGCGTGGCGCGGCGCGCCCGGATGAGCGCGGCGGCGACGTAGCTGCCCGCGGCGATGCCGCCGAGCACCGCGGCGAGCATGAGCGTGAACGCGTACGTGGTCGCGTGGACGTAGAAGACGAGCACGCGGAACCAGACGACCTCGAGCGTGAAGCTCGCGAATCCCGACACGGTGAACACCGCGAGCAGGAGCGCCCGCACGGCGGGCCCGACCGCCTCAGCGCTCCCGCGCGGCGGATGCGGCCCGCGCGTCACCGCGGCGCTGCGCGGACCGCGAGCCGTCGCGATCGCGGCGATCCCGACGGCCCCGTTCAGCGCGGCCGCGATGAGGAAGGAGGTCCCGATGCCCACGCCCCCGACGAGGACGAAGCCCGCGAGCAGGGCGCCGGCGATGGCCCCCGCGGTGTTCGTCGCGTAGAGGAGGCTGACGCGCTCGCCCAGGCCGCCGCCGCGCAGCAGCGCCGCGCGCGTGACCAGCGGCAGCGTCGCACCCATCAGCGTGGTGGGCACGAGCAGCATCACGCACGCCAGGATCACGCGCAGGGCGGTGAGCGCGGCGAGGTCGCCGCCCGCCGCGGGAGCGACCGCGACATACGAGCGCTCGATCGCGTCGAGCGCCACGGGCGAGGCGAGCGCGGATGCGCCGATGCCGATCTCGACGATGCCGTACCAGCGCAGCGGCTCGCGCACGCGGTCCGCGAAGCGCGCGGCGAGGAACGACCCGAGGGCCAGGCCACCCATGAAGCTCGCGAGGACCGTGCTCGCCGCCCAGACGGTGACGCCGAAGACGAGCGCGAGCAGGCGCAGCCACAGCACCTGATAGACGAGCGCCGCGAAACCGGAGAGGAGGACGAAGAGGAGGAGGTTCAGCTGCGGCCGGGAAGCATCGCGCCGCCCGCCGGGCGGGCGGTGCGTGCGGGGTCGCGCAGTGGCTGGCGGATGAGGTCGGGCGGCTCGCCGCCGGCGAACCACCAGACGACCTCGAGGTTGGCTCTGAAGAGCGCGTCGAACACGGCGTCCTCGGGGCTCGAGTTGCGGCTCGAATACCACCAGAACCAGTCGCTGCCCTCGGCGACCATGAGCGCCTGCCGCACGTTCGTGGGCATGTCGCGCAGGGCCCCCCACTGGCGCTGCGCGAACGAGCGCGTCGCCTCGAGCGCGGTCCACGCCTGGAGGTGGGCCCGCTCGCCGATCCACACGCGGTAGCTCGCGTCGATCCACGAGCCCGAGTGCACCCCCGGGAGCTCGACCGTCGGCGGGTTCGCCTCGAGGTATTCGCTCACGCGGACCGTCTCGAAGCGGTCGTCGGCCTCGAGCTGGCCGTAGAGGCGCCGCAGGAAATCGTTGCCGTTGTTGCGGTAGCCCTCCCAGGCGTTCTCGCCGTCGAGGATGATCGAGGCGAGCCAGGGGCCGCCGTGGTCCGGGAGGCGCTCGCGCGCGCGCGCGAGCTTGCCGATGAGGTCGTTCACCGCGTCCCCTGGGTCCATGCCGCCGTACGCGAAGCCGATGCGGTCGGAGACGACACGGTCGCGGAAGATGGCGTACGCGCCGTTCGCCAGGCGGTACGGACGGTAGAGCAGCTCGGGCTGCACGAGCGACTCGGCCTCGTCGCGGTACAGGTCGGTCCCGATCGATCGCGCGAGCACGCCCTCGTCGGAGGCGAACCACATCAGCCCGGCGCTGCGGATCGCGTCGGCGGCCTCGGGCGACACCGCCCCCTCGGACGGCCAGACCCCGCGCGGCCTGACGCCGAACGCGCGCTGGTGCGAGGCGATGGCGTCCTCGAGCTGGACCTGCGCGTCCTCGGCGAAGCGGAAGGGCTTCTCCGGCAGCGTCGCGTGGCCGTCGGACCGCGCGGCCGTCCCGCTGTCGATGAGGAGCGGCAGGATCGGGTGGTAGTAGGGAACGGTCATGATCTCGACCTGGCCCTGGCGCTCGAGGCGGTGGTACAGGTGCGGAGCGCCCGACGCCATGAAGCGCTGGCGCCCGATGACGTAGCGCACCTCCTCGCGCGTGAAGCCCGAGCCCTTGTCGCGCAGCGCGGCGAGCTTCTCGTCGCCGTCGATGTCGCCCGGGTCCATCCAGCCGAGGTTGAACCAGAGCGCGAGATCGACGAAGTAGGCGTCGCTGAAGAGCTCGGGCCGGTCGCCCGCGACCATGGCCATCTGCAGCAGCCGGCGGTACTCGTCGTACTGGCTGATGACGTTTCCGTGGTGGATGGAGAAGAAGCGCCGCAGCATGTGGCGCTTCTCGTCGAGGTCGAGCTGCGCCTCGACCGTGCGCATCGTGACGCGCGTGTCCTCGTCGTCCGCTCCGCGCGCGTAGTCCTCGAGCTGGTCACGCAGCGACGGGACCATCGTGAAGTGCACCTTCACGCCCGGGAACTCCTGAAGGAGGCGGGCCATGTGGAGGTAGTCCTTCGACGCGTGCAGGCGCACCCATGGGAGGACGAACTCGCTCGTCTGGGGATGCTTGTAGTAGGGCTGGTGCATGTGCCAGATGATCGCGACGGGGAGCTTGCCGTTCATGCGAGCGCGCCGTTCCCTGCGGCCTCGCGCAGCCGCCGCTTCACAAGCTCGAGCGGGAGCGTCGTGAGGAGCCATGCCGCCTTCGGGCCGGTCGGCCGACCCAGGAACGCGAGGTAGATCGACTCGAAGGCCCGCTTCGAGACGCGCTCGCCCTCGACGAGGCCGGCCTCGCGCGCGGCCGCGTACAGCTGCTCCTGCAACGCCTCGGGCTCCATCCCCTCCGCCACCGCTCCGGCGGCGCGCTCGAGGAAGCCGCGCTGCGCGGGCGAGAGCGACCGGGCCGCCTCCGGCAGGTCGTCCTGCACGCGGAACTTCGCCTCCTCCGGCGCCCACCGCTCGAGCCAGACGCGTGCCAGCGCGATCCGGCGTTCGAGGTCGGCGAGCTCGCGCGCGCCGAGCGGCGCGCCCTTCCGGGCCTCCGCCTTGCGCACCGGGTCGACGCTCGGGACCTGCAGCCAGTCCGCGACGATCGAGAAGCGCACGCGGTATCCGGGCGGCTCGGGGTCGTCGTCGAGCTGCGACAGCGCCCAGACCCGCGCGAGATCGTCCTCGGGACCGGCAAGGTACCTGTCGGCGCAGCGGTCGTACTCGTCGACGAGCCGCGGGAGGTTCATGCCGGCCGGGTCGAAGTCGATGTGGCGCTGCGGGTCCGTCCGCAGCATGAGGAACCGCACGAGCTCGGGCGGGTAGACCTCGACGAGCTCGTGCGCCGCCGCGCCGAGCTTCGCCCACTCCTCCGGGCGTGAGGTGGACATCTTCCGCCCGCCGATGTTGAGGAATTCGTGGGTGAGCCCGATGGGCGGATCCTTCTTCCACACCTCGCGGAAGATCTCGTTCGCGCGGTCGCGCGAGCCTCCCGCGGTCTGCAGGTCCTTCCCAGCCTCCTCGTACGTGACGCCGAAGTGGTCCCACATCGCGCACCACTGCAGGTTCCACGGCAGCTTCGCGTTGCCCTTGAACGGCGAGAGTCGCCCCTCGTGGCCGCAGCCCTCCGCCCACGCGACGAGGTCCCTCCGGCATTCGTACGCCACGGTCGCGCCGTCGAAGTCGCGCGCGCTCGTCGTGCCGATGCGCCCGCAGCGTTCGCAGATGACGGAGATCGGGAGCCAGCCGTCGTCCTTGCGGACGTTCGCGACCTCGGCGTAGATGCGCCGGATCGCGGCGGCGTTCTCGAGCACGATGCGGATCTGACGGTCGAGCGCGCCCGAGCGGTACAGGTCGCGCAGCCAGTGGACCGCCTCGGGGCGGATGCCGAGCTTCCCGAACGTCGCGAGGTACCGGTCGGCGTTGTGCCGCGCGAAGTCGCCGTACGCCGGGTCGGGCGACGGGATCGCGCTGAGCGGCTTCCCCATGTGCTCGGCCATCCCCGCGACGAGCTTCATCGACGCCGAGTCCATCGGGTCGTAGTCGTCGATGGTGAAGACGTAGCGGATGCGCAGCCCGCGCCGCTTGAACGTGCGATACAGGGCATCGGTGATGATCGGCCCCCTCAGGCCCGATATCGGCACCGTGCCTGAGGGGGTCTTCGAATCACGGATGACGTGCTCGCGGTCGGGTGCGAGGAGGCCCGCCTCCTCGTCGGCCCAGAAGCTCATCGCTGACGCGACGCTAACTGACCCCGAGGATCCTCATCTGGACGGTCCCCGCCGGGACCGTGAGCTTCACGGTCTCGCCGGCGCGGTGACCGAGGAGCGCCTTGCCGACGGGCGACTCGTTGCTGATCTTGCCGTCCTTCGGCGACGCCTCGGCCGAGCCGACGATGACGTATTCGGCCTTCTCGCCGTCGCTCTCGACGACGACCTTGCTGCCGATCTCGACGACGTCGTGGTGGCCGTTCTCCTCGATCACGATGGCGCGCTTCAGCATCTGCTCGAGCGACTGGATGCGGCCCTCGAGGAACGCCTGGTCGTTCTTCGCCTGCTCGAGCTCGGAGTTCTCCGAGAAGTCGCCGAACTCCATCGCGTTGTGGATGCGCTCGGCGACCTCCGCGCGCTTGTGCGTGCGCAGCTCCTCCAGCTCGGCCTCGAGCTTCTTCAGGCCCTCGGCGGAGAGGTAGACAGGCTTGTCCGTGTTCATGGAGTCCCCCTTCGACCGGTCGCCCCGCGGATCCGCGGGACCAAAGAAGGCCCTGAAGGCCGAGGCCCTCAGACCTTCTCCAGTAGCGTCTGTCCGCACATTGTACATGCCGGCGGTCCGGGCAAGGGCCTTCAGGGACCGGCTCCTGCGCTGGTCGCGCCGGAACGGGCGGGACCTCCCGTGGCGGCGCACCCGCGACCCCTACCGCGTCCTCGTCTCCGAGGTGATGCTGCAGCAGACCCCGGTGGCCCGCGTCGTGCCGGCGTACGAGCGCTTCCTCGACCGCTTCCCCTCGCTGCGCGCGCTCGCGCGCGCGAGGCTCGGCGACGTGCTCGTGGAGTGGACCGGCCTCGGCTACCCGCGGCGCGCGCGCGACCTGCACCGCGCCGCGGTCGCCGCGCGCGGGCGCCTGCCCCGCACCGTCGCGGGGCTCGACGCCCTTCCGGGGGTCGGCCCGTACACCAGCGGCGCCGTCGCGTGCTTCAGCCATGGCGCGCGCGTCGCGTTCGCCGACACGAACGTGCGCCGCGCGCTCGGACGCGTCTTCCTCGGCCGCACCGCGACCGAGCGCGAGGCCGTCGCGATCGACGAGGCGGTCATGCCGCGCGCCGACCCGGCAGGCTGGCACCACGCGCTCATGGACCTCGGCGCGACGGTGTGCGTCGCGCGCGCCCCGCGCTGCGATGCGTGCCCCGTGTACGACGCGTGCGCCGCGAAGGGCGCGGACCCGGTGCCGGCGGTGCGCCGTCAGGCGGCGTTCGCGACGAGCGACCGGCGCGTGCGCGGGAGGGTCATGCGGATCCTCACGGCGGAGCGGCGGGTCACGCTGCGCTCCCTGCGCGCGCGCGTCGCCGACTCGCGCGTGCCGCGTCTCGTCGGGGACCTCGCCGCGGAGGGGCTGCTCGTGGTCCGGCGCGGGGTGGTCGCGCTCCCCTAGGACCCCACCGGCGGTCCGGCGATGGCGAGCGCGTAGCGGTCCGCCGGCAGGAACGTCCGCGCGATGTCGACGACCTGCTCCTTCGTCACGGCGCGGATCTGGCCGGCGTAGCGCTCGTGATCGTCCGGGCCGAGGTCGAAGAGCTCGCCCTCGAGGACCATCTGCGCGATCCCGCCGGGCGACTCGAGCGCGACGCGCAGCTCGCCGGTGAGCTTGTCCTTCGCGAGCTCGAGGTCGTCGTCGGGGAAGTCCCCCGCCAGGACGACGCGCAGCTCCCGCAGCGTCATGTCGATCGCGCGCTCGACGTTCCTGGGGTTCACCCCCATGCGCACGGCCCAGGGACCCTGCCCCTTCGTCGCGGAGATCGTGCTGAAGAGGTAATACGCGAGGCCGAGCTCGTCGCGCACGACCTTGCCCGCGCGGCTCGCGAAGGTGTCCTGGGCGAACACCATGTTCGCCACGCGCGCCGCGACGAAGCGCTCGTCGCGCCGCGGCATGCCGAGCCAGCCGAGGACGACGTCGGCCTGCGTCTTGTCAGGGACGACCTCGGCGCGCCGCTGGAGCGCGGCGATCGACGCCTCGGGCACGGTGCGCTCCGCGGGACGCGCGGCGGCCGGCCAGTCGCCGAAGGCCGCCTCCGCGGCCGCGAGCGCGGCCGCCGGGTCGATGCCGCCGGCGAGGATGAGGACGCCACCGCGGCCGAGGATCCCGCCGTGGAACGAGCGCAGCTCGTGGGCCGTCGCGCCGCGCACGACCTCGTCGTCGCCGAGCGGCCGCGAACGGAACGGGTGGCGGGGCGGGTACGCGAGCTCGCGCCACACGCGGTCCGCGACGCCGCGGGTGTTCTTGGCCTCCTCCTCGAGCGCCGCGACGGTCTCGGCGCGGACCTTCTCCACCTCGGCGGCCGCGAACGACGGCCGGAGCACGGCCTCCGCGGCGAGCCGCAGGTACGCGCCTAGGTCCGCCGCGAGGCACTGCCCGGACATCACGCCGATGTGGGAGCCCACGTCCATGCGCGCCACCGCGCCGAGATCGTCGAGCGCCGACGCCCACGCGGCCGCGTCGCGCGTGGCCGTGCCGCGCAGCAGCGAGAGCGCGGTGAGCCGCGCGA
>VGOU01000099.1 GCA_016875795.1 Chloroflexota bacterium
CCGGCGGACGGCCGCGCAGGCCGAGGAGGAGGACGACCGCGGTGGAGGCGACGATCGCCGCGAGGAAGGCGCCGAGGGCGGTGGCGGCGAGGCGCGGCGCGCTCCAGCGCGCCGCGGGGGTCAGCGGAGGCCTGTCCTCCGGGCGCGGTGGGCCGCCTCCAGGACCAGCTGCATCCACTCGGTCAGGAGCGGGCGCGGATCCGTCTTGAACACGCCGACCTCGGCGACGCCCTGCGGCAGCTCATAGCTCCACGGCAGATTGTGGACGTCGCACATGTACACGTACGACGTGACCGGCCGCGGGCTCGCCTGGCGCACCGCGCCGAGGAGGTCGAGCCGCGCGGGGATGAGGCGCGCCGACTCCCACAGCTCGCGCTTCGCGACCTCGATGATCGTCTCGCCGCTGCGCCGCGTGCTCGACGGCAGCTCCCACCCTCGCTTGTCGGGGCGGCGCAACCACACGGTGAGGTCGCCGAAGAACGGGATGACGAGCGCGACCTGGGCCGAGGCCGGCGGGAACTCCTTGAAGGCGTTGTCCCGCCGCGAGACGAACGTGACCTCAGCCATCGCTCGAATCGTAGGGATCCATCCGAGCGACCGTCAATAGGTACAGGGGTGCGATCTACGAGCGGAGAGCGTCCGCCACGCGGAAGGGATCGGATGAGATGACGCTCGCGGCGTAGAGCTCCATCGCGCCGATGTCGCTCGTCCTGTTCGCGGGGTCGCCGCGGTCCACGAGCCGCGCGATCGGCGGGAAGCGTCGCCAATCTTCCCCGTCCGGCGCGAGCGGCGGCAGGTAGAGCGCCATGTTATGCGCGACCACGCCCATCGTGCGGAAGGCCGACACCGCGCGCGCGATACCGCCCGCGAGCGTCGCCTCGTCCTCGCCCGGACGGCCGAGCACGATCACCTCGCGCTCCTTCACGGGGGTCAGCGACGCGAACGCGCGCGCGCGGCCGATCTCGACGCCGAGGCCGAGGTCGCGGTGCACGGCCCAGCGGTCGTCGAAGTAGTCGTGCGACGTCACCGCCTGGTAGGCGCGCGCCTGGCGGCGGAGCGACTCGACCCGGGGGTAGTGCATGCCACGCGTCGTCGTCATCTGCATGTGGCCGTGGACGACCGACCCGCCGGCGCGCCAGAGCGAGTTCCACATGAGGAACCAGTACCGCGCGCCCGGGTCACGCTCCATCGCCTGCTGCGCCCACGTCCGCGCGGTCGCGATGTGGTCGCGGATGACGCCCTCGTCCATCGCCGCGAGCGGGTCGTGGTCGCTGAACACGAGGACGCCGTGGTAGCCGTCGTACTTCGCGATGTTCGAGGCGGTGATGCCGTGCGCGCCGCGGACCCGGCCGAAGTCGTCCGCCGGTGTGCCCGTCTCGGGGCGGCAGAACGGGTCGCCGCGGGAGGCGTCGATCTGCTGCCGCACCTCGTCGGCGCCCTTCACCTCCATCGGCCGCCGGGCGCGGAGCTCGTTGAAGAGCGCGCCCTCGAGCGTGACGAGGTCGGTGACGCGGACGATGCGCTGCTCGCGCACGTTCTCGACGCCGCCGAACAGCTTCTCGATCCACGGCGTCATGTCGGCCGGCGCGTCGAGGCGGCCCGTCGTCGTCGAGACCGAGTAGAGGCGCCGGGCCGCCGCCGCGGATCCCGCCGGGAGCGTCCCGAGGAGCTCCTCGATGTCGGCCACCTGCCGGGTGAGCGCGAGCGTCATGCGGCCCTCCTTGCCTGTCGCGCGGCCTCGTACATCTCCACGTAGCGCCTGGCCGAGGCGTCCCACGAGTGGTCCAGGCGCATCACGCGCTCGCGCAGCGCGGTCCAGCGGGCCTCGTCGCGGTACGCGCGCACCGCGCGGCGGATCGCGTCGGCGAGCGGGGCCGCCGCGTACTCGCTGAAGCTGAAGCCGGTGCCGCCCGCGCGGTCCGCGTCGGCGTCGCGCACGGTGTCGGCGAGCCCGCCGACGCTGCGCACGACCGGCACCGTGCCGTAGCGGAACGAGATGAGCTGCCCGAGGCCGCACGGCTCGAAGCGCGACGGCATGAGGAACATGTCCGACGCCGCGTAGACGCGCTGCGCGAGCGCGGCGTCGAAGCCGAGCGTGAGCGAGAGCGTCCCCCGGTGCCGCGCCGCGAGCTCCTTCCACATCGCCTCGTACTTCGGCTCGCCGGTGCCGAGCACGACGATCTGCGCTCCGGTGCGGAGGATCTCCGAGGCGACCGGCGTGAGGATGTCGATGCCCTTCTGCTCCACGAGCCGCCCGATGACGCCGAAGAGCGGGATGGCGGTCCCCACGGCGAGGCCGAGCGCCTTCTGCAGCGCGACCTTGCACTGCGCCTTGCCGCGCATGTCGCGGAGCGAGTAGCGCGCGGGGATGTGCCTGTCGGTGGCCGGGTCGAAGACGCCGACGTCGATCCCGTTCACGATGCCCCACAGGCCGTCGCGGCGCGTCGCGAGCAGGTCCTGGAGGCCGCTGCCGAACTCCGCGGTGAGGATCTCCTGCGCGTAGCGCTCGCTCACGGTGCTCACGATGTCCGCCGACGCGATCGCGCGCGCCACCGGGTTCAGCTGGCCCGGCGCCTCGGGCTTCACGCGGCGCTTCGGGAGCCCGACCACGTCCAGGACGTCCGCCGCGCTCTGCCCCTGGTACGCGAGGTTGTGGATGGTGAACACGGTCGCCGCACCGCGCAGCGCGCGGCGGTACGGCCCCGCGACCATCGGCACGAGCAGCGCGGCGTGCCAGTCGTGCGCGTGCACGACGTCGGGGCGGTCCTTCGACGCCGCGAGGTCCTCGGCGACCGCGCGGGCGAAGAGCGCGTAGCGCTTGGCGTCGTCGGGGGCGCCGTAGACCCTGGCGCGGACGATCCGCGGGCCGTCGACGAACACGACGCGCACGCCGTCGCGCGCGACGTGGGGGTACGAGACGCGCGTCCGCGAGCGCGCGTACGGCACCGAGCGCGCCGGCCCCTCGGCCGGGATGCCGTGCTTCGCACGGTCGATCGTCCCGTGCAGCGGGACGTGGACGGACACGTCGTGGCCGAGCGCGGCGAGGGCCTGCGGGAGGGAGCCGGCGACGTCGGCGAGCCCGCCGACCTTGGCGTACGGCGCGACCTCGGCGGCGGAGAAGGCGATCCTCACCCGCCTCGGAAGATACCCGACCGATGACGCCGGACGCCGCGCCTCGTTCTTCCGGGAGGCGGGCAGCCGTACCCGGGGGGTGTCATTTCAGATGGGCGAGCCACTCATCCGCGCGATCGGGACCACCGCCGGTGCTATGTTCGCCCCGCCCGGCGGGGCGTCACGCCTTCGAGGAGGGGTAGAGCTCGCGGTGGACCGCGTCCTCGACCAGCGCTACCGCATCGTCGAGCCCATCGGCGCGGGCGGCTCGTCCCAGGTCTACCGCGGGTACGACGAGCAGCTGCGCCGCGACGTGGCCATCAAGGTCCTCGACCCCCACGCCGCCGCCGACCCGGGCCTGCGCAAGCTGTTCGTCCGCGAGGCGCAGGCGCTCGCCAAGCTCTCCCACCCCAGCGTCGTCGCGGTGTACGACGTCGGCGAGGTCGACGGGCTCCCGTACATCGTCATGGAGCACCTCCCGGGCCTCTCGCTGAAGCAGCGCATCGAGCGCGACGGGCCGCTCGACGTCGCGGAAGCGGCGCGCCTCGCGACGGAGATCGCGAATGGCCTCGCGTTCGCGCACTCGCGCGGGATCATCCACGCCGACATGAAGCCGTCGAACGTGCTCCTCACCGAGGACGGCCGCGCGAAGGTCGCGGATTTCGGCATCGCGCGCACGCCGCAGGAGGACGCCTCCACGCCGCAGCTCTTCGCGACGGCGATGTACGTGGCGCCCGAGCGCGTCGAGGGGAAAGCGCTCTCACACGCGAGCGACATCTACGGCCTCGGCCTCGTCCTCTACGAGATGCTCGTGGGGCGGCCGCCGTTCACGAGCGCGAGCCCGTCGGTGCTCCTCCGCGACCACGTGGTGCGGCAGCCGGTGCCGCCGAGCCACCTGCGCCAGTCGCTGCCGCGGGAGCTCGACGCCGTGATCATGAGGTGCCTCGCGAAGGACCCGGCGCTGCGCTACTCGCGCGCGAGCGACGTCGCGAACGCCCTCGCGGCGCTCGAGAACGTCGGGCGCGCGCTCGCGACGACGCGCGTCGCGCTGACGACGGAGCCGCTGCAGGGCATCGTCCCGGACGCCTCGGACAGCCCGGCCGTCGCGCTCCTGCGCGCGTTCGGGACGCCGATCCGCCGGGCGTTCTTCGCGGTGCTCGCGGGCGCGCCGGTGTTCGGGCTGATGACGCTCGCCGGCTTCGAGCTCGCGCCGTCCCTGGCCCTCGCCGCGCTCGTCGCGATCGTCGGCGGCGCGGGCAACCTGGGAATGGCGCTCGCGCTCGCGTGGGTCGTCGAGACGGCGTGCATCTTCCTGTTCGTCCCCGGGCTCGCGGTCCTGTTCGCCTTCATGGGGCTGTGGATCTGGCTGCGCGACGTGCCGCCCGAGCGCACCGCGACCGCGCTCGCGATGCCGGTCATCGGCCCAGTCGGCCTCGCACCGGCGTTCGTCCTCACCTCGGCCGCGGTCCACGGTCTGAGCGGCGTCGTGAGCGTCGCGTGGGGCGCCGTCCTGACGGTGCTCTTCGCCGTCGCCTCCGGGCGGCAGACGCTCGGCGCGTTCGTGCAGACCGGCATCGCCCTCGAGCAGCCGTCCCTCTTCGACCTCTCGCGCGCGCTCGAGACGAAGGCCGCGTTCCTCTACCTCGTGCGGCCGGGCGCGGTCGACGACCGCTTCGGACCGCTCCGCGAGGTCTTCGACCCGGAGACCGTCGTGGCCCAGATGGGCACGTTCGTGTCGCGCGTCAGCACCGCCGACCTCGCCGCGCTCGCCACGGTCATCGCCTGGGTCGTCGCCGCGCTCGTCGTGTGGACGGTGACGCGGCTGCTCCGCAGCCTGCTCGAGGTGTTCACGCCGCGCCGCTGGCTCGCCCTGTACGTGTTCGCCACGGCGGTGGGCGTGAGCGCGGGCGCCGCGATCCTCTACATGACGTACGTCACGTGGGCGCCGCTCGCGCTGTCGCCGGGACGCCTGTCGAGCTCGGTGCTCCTCGTGTCGGCCGCGGTCGGCGCGGCGATCGCGCTCGCGCTCGGGGTCGTCATCAGCGCGACGGAGTCGCCGAAGCCCGAGGAGGACGTGGCGGCGCCGGTCGCGACGCCGGTCTAGGTCGCTTCGAGGACGGTCACGGCGGGCGCGGCGCGATCACGCACGTGATCGTCCCATCCCAGTAGGTCGTCCCGCGGTGGACCGTCACCGACAGGTCGGCCTCCCGGACCGGCTGGCCCGGCTCGCGCCACGTCGAGCGGACCTTCATCGTCGTGCCCGGGTCACCGGCGATCGGGCGCGCGCGCACATCGACGGTGAGACCCTGCGCGAAGCGCTGGCGCAGCTTCTCGAGGTACTTCTCCGCGACCGTGGAGCTCGGGCCGGCCTGGTACGCGCCCTCGTAGAGGCACGGCCGGATCACGCGGGCGAGGATCGTGACGTCACGCTTGGCGAAGCCGTCGGCGAGCACGTCCGCGACCTGCGCTGCGGAACGCGGCGCCGGGCTCGGCGTGGCCGCGGCACGCGCGGCTTGCGCCTCCCCCGCGCTGAGGAAGCGGAACGACAGCATCATCGCTTCGCGGTCCGCGAACGACGAGTTGCCGGCGTTCCGCCTGCGCCCGACCTGCCACATGTCGCCGGCGTTGGCGAAGAGGAATGCGGCGTTCTGGCCGTCGGTGACCTTGAGCGCGGGCCGCCCCGCGAACGCCGAGTCCTCGAGCGTCTCGGCGCTGCTCTCACCGAGACGCTGGCGCTTGAGCTCGCGCGGCGAGAGCCCCTCGGGGCTGGCGACCGCGAGCACGTGGATGAGGTCGGAGCTCCCGGAGAACTGGCCGGTGTGCCCGAGCTCGAAGTCGGCGTCCGGGACGGGGATGAGCATGTCGGTGGCGGTCGCGGTGGGCGTCGGCGGAGCCGTCGCGGTCGGCCTGGCGGTGGGCGGGAGCGCGACCGGCGGGGGCGTCTCGGAGCGGACCGCGTAGAGCGACAGGCCTGCGAGCACGACTATCGCGAGCGCGGCCGGCACGAGCGCCTTCGCTCGCATGGGCCGAGGGGACGCGGCGCCCCGCGGCGTCCGGTCGCTCGCTCGCTGCCTCGGCCGCGCGCGTCTACTCCGCCGCGAGACCCACCGGACGCGCGTCGGCGCGCGAGGTGAGGAGGGCGGATGCGCCGAGCGCGATGTAGATGAGGCCCGCGGCGCGCGTGCGGACGCGCGCGAACAGCCCGCTCGAGCGCAGGCGGTAGGCAGCGGCCGACGCCATGGACGCGTACGCGGAGTCGGTGACGAGACCGATAGCGACGAACGTCCCGCCGAGCAGGAGCGTCTGCGCCCATACCGGCCCGCGGCCCGGGTCGACGAACTGCGGCAGGAACGCGAGGAAGAAGAGCGCGGTCTTGGGGTTGAGGACGTTCACGACGACCGCATCCGCGAACACGCGGCGGAGACCGGGGCCGACGCGCTCCGGGATGGCGACGTCGCCGGGGCGCGCGGTGAACGTGCGGATGCCGATGAACACGAGGTACGCGGCGCCGACGTACTTCACGGCGTCGAACGCGAGCGCGGACGACAGGACGAGGCCGGACAGGCCGACGGTCGCGGCGAGGATGTGCACCGAAGTGCCGACGTGCACACCGGCGACGGACACGAGCCCGGCAGCGCGCCCCTGCGTGATGCTGCGGGTGACGATGTACGTCACCGCGGGGCCTGGGATGAGCAGGAGCGCGAGCGCGGCGACACCGAAGAGGGCGATCGTGTCGGGGGTGAGCATCGCGCGAGGATAGGCCGGAGACACGAACGCCGCGCCTTCGGCGCGGCGTCGCTACTGAGCGGGTGACCGGAATCGGACCGGTGATTGAACATTGGGAATGTTCCGCGTTACCACTACGCCACACCCGCGATGAGGACCTCATTCTAACGTAGCCACCGGGCCGCTCGCTAAGTCGGCGCTTCCAGGCCTGCTGAGAGGCCGCCCGCTTCCGGTGGCAGTTCGCACGCCTCACGTCGCACTTCGCGATCTCGCTCAGGATCGCGCCGAGACTACGTCGGCCGACCATCCCGCGTCGCGCGCTCGACGTATCTGGATCTCCCTGAGCACGCGCGGCCACTCGGCAACGCGGACGAGCTCTCCGACGGCGAGCTCCTTCTGAGCGGGATCGCGGTGGTCGAACTCGAGCACGACTCGAGCAGCTCCAGCAAGCAGCCTCCGTTGGCCCTCAGGAGGTCATCGAACATCCATTCTAGCGGC
>VGOU01000100.1 GCA_016875795.1 Chloroflexota bacterium
CGTCGGCACATAGAGAGTCTCACCGGTGGAGACGGCGATCGAGCGGGGGTCGGTGAATCCCGTGCGCGCGAACTCCGCCTGGGCGCGCCGCGTGATCTCGATGTTCTCGAGCAAGTACCGGAGGTTCGTCGCGAAAGGCAACCAGGGAGAGAACGACAGGAGCGCCGCGCTCGCCACGATGCTCGCGGCCGTCCACCGCAGCCGCTGAGCGGGCCGGAACGCCCGGATGAGCACCACGCCGATGGGCACGACGATGATGAGGCCGACGAAGCTGTAGCTCCGCATGCTCTGGAGCGTCTCGATGAGCACGTACGAGAGCGCGAGCGCCACCACGCTCGGACGCGTTCCCATCCGCAGCAACATCGCGAGCAGGACGGTGACCGCGAGGACGATGTACGCCTCTTTGAGGTTCAGCGAGGACCAGAGCACGAGAGAGGGGTACACGGCGACCGCGGCGAGGGTCAGTCGCGCGGAGGCGACGCCGAACAGCCGCCGCGCCATGTCGAAGAGGACCGCGTAGCAGGTCGCGGCGAGCGCCCCATTGATGATCTGCATCGCGAGCATGTCGCGTCCGATCACGAAGAAGAGGGCGCTCTCGATGTACACGAAGGTGCCGAAGAGGTAATCCTGGCCGTTCCAGGTCGGCGGGACATCCGGCCACTGTGGCTCGCCTCTCAGCCACCGCACGAACGCCCACGAGATGTCCGCGAACGCGGCGTCGTCGCCCGTGACGGACCCGCCTCGCCCGATGGCGTTCGAGGCCGTGAAGAGGACGGCGGCAACGGCGGCGCGGACGGCGAACGCGAGGAGCACACCGCGGATGACGAAGGGCCGGTCGATGCCGCCGGCGACCCTGGGGGCGATGACGACCAGGACGCCGATCGCGGCGATGGTGATGAAGGCGGCCGCGAAGAGGCCCGCGGTGGCCATCAGCCCGAGAGCGGTGCCCAGGAGCAGACCGGTGATCGTGGCCGCGGTCGCGCCGGCGAAGCCGGGTCCGGCGACGCGCGCGACCGCATCGCGCATGAGGATCTTCATACGGGCCACTGTAGGTGCGGTCTACTTCACCTGGACGTCGGTCGGATGCGGGACGACCACCTGCCCGAGGCGGTTCGCGACGCCGCGGACCACGACCCGCGCCCCGGATGCGGGCGGCGTCGCGCTCGCAGGCAGCTGGATCGTCGCGACGCTCTCCGCGAGCTCGACGACGGTGCCTCCAGGCATCGCCGCCCCGTCGATCGAGTAGTTCGCCGGGTTCGTCACCGCGGACCCATCGGAGGGGTCCGCAGCGAGCGGCTCCTCGGTGGCGTAGACGATCCGGATGCAGCGCGGCCGCACCGAGCGTGCGGGCGTGATGAACATCGAACCGTTCCTCGGGGTGCACGCGACGTCGGCGTCGACGACACGCGGCGGCCTGACGAGCTCACGCACGCGGTCCAGATCGCCGAGCTGGCGGTAGAGCTCGGCGAGAGGAAGCCTTCGCTCGGGCGGGAGATCCGCGCGGGCCAGTGACGCCACGGTCGGGTCCGCTCGGATCATCCGCTCGATCTCGGTGATGGCCTCGCGTGGACGGCCGGCGTGGACGTAGAGGTCGGCCAGCCAGCGGCGCAGGTTCACGTCCTCCGGAAGGAGCTCGATGGCGCGCCGCGCGAGGTCGATGGCGCGGTCGAGCTGGCCTATGACGGCGAGCACCTCCGAGGCACGGCGCAGGGTGTCCTTGCCGTTCGGGTCGAGCTCGAGGGCGCGCGATGCGTGCTCCTCGGCCTGGGACCTGCGCTCCGGGCTCGTCTGTGCGACGAAAGCGGCCTCGGCGGCGAGGTTCATCGCGTACACGGGATCCCGCGGGGCCTGACGCGTCGCACGCTCGAACGCGGCGATCGCGCGATCCGGCTGCCGACGCGAATACGAGAGGCCGAGCACATTCCACGCGTTCGCCCGCTGCGGATCGCGCCGGACGGCTTCCTGCGCGGAGAGCTGGGCCGCGGCGAAGGACCCGCGCGCGCGCGCGAGATCGCTCGCGCGCACCGCCCGGTTGGCTTCGAGGACATCGAGCGTGAAGAGGGACAGGCCGAGTCCGACGGCGACGGCGAGCGCGGCAAGGCGAGCGTCGGGCTTGCGCTCCACACGCGCCGGTCGGCTCGCCTCCCCCTCCGGCGCGCCGAGTCCCGAGCGCGCCGCGAGGACCAGACCGACCGACGCCCAGAGCAGCATCTCTGTGGGGACGCTGGTGATGGTGAGCAGCCCCTGGGCGAGGTACGCGACGATGCCCGCGGCGCCCACCGCGCCCGCGAGCCCACCGCTCGCGGCCGATGACCACCCGGCCCGTACGGCGGTGCCGACCATGAGCGTGAAGGCGAGAAGGCCGATCACTCCGGTACCGAGCAGCCAGTGCAGCAGCCAGCTGTGCGTGGACGTGTGCGTTCCGGAGAGGAACAGGCTCCGCGCCGTCTCGGGCTGGCGCAGCGACGGGAACACCGCACCCATGCCGTCCGGGCCGACGCCCAGCAGCGGACGCGCGAGGCTGGCGCGGACCGCGGCGTCGTAGATGAAGCCGCGTTCCGTCGCCGAGTCATCCCGCCCCTGGACGAGACGGACCATGCGCTCGGCACCGGTGCCCGCGACGAATGCGATCGACGCAACGATGACGGCGGCGACGGCCGCGATGCGGCGGCCGTCCCGGGGAACGACCCACCCGGCGCGCCGGGCGATCACGGCGGCGGATCCGAGCGCGGGCAGGATGGCGAGGCTCGGTGTCCTGGCGCCCGCGAGGATCGCGAGAAGGAGCGCGCTCGCGACGAGCGCGACGGCGCCCACGCGAACGTAACGACCCAGCTGCCGCCAGAGGACCAGTGCCGCCGTCAGGAGCATGGTCGCGCCGATCACCAGGAAGCCAGCGAGACTGGTGCTGTTGCCTATGAGCGACGCGATCCGCGTCTCGTTCGAGGGGATCGGATCCCATCCGGCGGCCTGCGCGAGCCCGTATGCGGTCACGGCGGCGATCCCTGCGCCCGTCGCGCCTATCACCGTGGCGACGTCGCGGGGTCGCCGCACGAAGAGCACGAAGGCGGCCGCGAACACCGCGCCATCGACGATCGACGTGAGGCCCAGGAGCCGGCGGTGCGCGCCGTACATGGCCGACACAGGGTCGATCGCGCCGAGCGTCGCGAGCCCGCTGGCGGTGACGACGGCGACGACGGCCAAGGCGACGGGATCGCGCCTGGGACGCGGCCGGTGTCGGACGAGGTACGCCGCCGCCACTGCGCACGTCAGGTAGAGGAGCCCGCGGCTGACAGCGCTCTTCGGGAGCGCGAACACGTCCGCCCCGAGGGGATCGATGACCACTGCGACGAGGAAGAGCTTCGCCGCGAGGCACCAGAGCCCGGCCACTCGGAGCCAGCTGTCGGATCCGGCTGGCGCTGCCGGTCGCTTGGCTTTCGCCTGCTTGGCGGATCGATCGGACCCGCGCGCGCGCCGCCCTGCGCCAGCGCTCATCCGGTCCAAGGGTAGGTCGCCGCGCCCGATCGCGCAGAAAAGGGATCGGGGCCCCGAAGGGCCCCGATCCCGTCGCGAAGGTCGCGTTCGACCTACTGGTTGGTCAGCGCGTGGTTGAAATCGCTGCCCACGGGGAAGTTAAGGAACGTGATCGCGTCACCGATGGTCAGGTTGGTCTCGAAGGTCGCGTAGGTCGTGCTCGATCCAGCCACCGCGAACGTGTCGTTCGTCGAGTAGAGGATCGTGTAGTTGCCGGCCGAGGTCGTGGACAGCGTGTAGTAGTCCTGCGTCTTGTCGAACGCAGCGACCGTGCCCGTCACCGTCTGGGCCGTGCCCGCAGCGGCGCGGAGCGTACCGATCGTGACCCACGTCTTCGTGGCCTGCGTGCCGACGTAGTTCACACCGCCCGACAGGATGGACGCATCGACGGTCGCGGTCCCGGAGGCACCCTTGTCGATCTCGACAGTTGCCGTCGCGGTGCTAGCGATCGCGATGATCAGATCGCATGTCGCGGTGGTGTTGGGCTCGATGATCGTGTCGGCCGCACCGGCGCCGCCGCCCAGGCCGCCTGTGCTCAGCGCGCAGGAGGTGATGTGGACGTTGCCGCTCGCACTCGTGTTGCGCACCGTGAAGGTGACGGTCGCGGCCGCGGCGGGCGGGAAGTTGTTCCCGCTCTGGTCCGCGAGCTGCGCGGTGTACGTCTCCTCACCGAGGGTGCCGTCGTTGGCGATGGCTGTCGTGTCGTCGGTGCTCGCGATGTTCGTCGCCGATGCCGGAGTGAGCGCAGCGCTCGTGAGGGCCGCGGCCGCCCACGTATTCGCGCCACCCGTGTCGGAGACCTCGCCCGTGCTCGGAACGCCGTTCAGGTCGGTGTCGTACCACGCGATGATCGTCCCGGTCGTCGCTGTGGACGCGCAGATCATGACGAACCAGGAGCCAGTCGTGCTCACACCGAGGGTCGTGGGCGGGTTGGTGCCGGCGCAGGTGGTCAGCAAGGTCGGCGTCGTGCCGCCCTCCTGAACACCGTCGCCGCTGAAGTTGCTGTTCAGGACAGCCGTGGTCGAGGTGGCCGTGTCGGCGTCAACGCGCTCGTTGAAGCTGACCTTGAGGAGGTTGTTCGGGGCCGTGTTCGAGAACACGCTCCCGAACTGGTCCGTGGCCGTGATGGTGTAGACGCGGTTGCCCGAGTTGCCGGCGCCGGCCGCGGAGGCCGTGGCCGTCGTGTCGGGCGTCACCGTGATGGTCGCCGCACGGAGGTTCTCGAACGTGGTCGTTCCGCAGTCCGCGCGGAACTCGGCCGCGTCGAGGACGTTGTCGGCGTCTCCGCCGAAAGTAGCGGAGTTGTCGACGAACGCGCGGACGGTGACCGCCATGCTCTGCTCGGTCGCCGCAGGCGTGCCGATGACGCTGAAGACAGCCGTGCCGGCGGCGCCTGTGGTCGTCTCGACGACGGTCGCGCCAGCCGCGACCGCGATGTAGCTGACGCCGGCGATCGTGCTCGGAGCGGCTGCGACCGTCGCGGCACGGGTCGCCGTGGTCGTCAGGTCAACAGCGGTGGACGTGGCCAGCGCACCCGTGGTCGGGTTGCGGACCGTGACCGTGAAGTTACGGATCGAGCCGCTGAGCACGGTCGCGGCTGCGGTCGGCTCACACGTGATCGCGAAGGCGCCAGCGACCCAGCGGATCGTCGCGGTCGCGCGGACCGCCGGCGTCGACGTCGGGTAGATGGCGAGCGAGTCGGTGCCCGGGTTCGAACGGGTCCAGGTCACCGTGGCCACACCGCTCGAGTCGGTCGTCGCGGTGAGGGTCTGGTCGGCGTTGCCGGTGTCGGCGACGGCAGCGTCAACGACGAACGTGACCTGCGTGCCGACGGACGCCGGCTGCGTCGTCGAGCCCGTGGGCGCGGCGCACAGCACGGTCGCCGACTGGGTGCGCGTGACACCGACCTGGTCCTGCGCGGTGGTCGGGGTCGTGGTGATCGTGGTGGGCGTGCAGGAACCCGTCCCCGTCGGAACGGTGACGTCCTGGTAGTAGCCCTCGTTGCGGATGTCCGCCCCGGTCGAGCTCAGAACGAGCGCGCCGTTGAAGCGGTACGTCCCTGCCGCCTGGCTCGCCGGGACGGCCACGTTGTACGTGAACGTTCCGATTGAGCCGGGGGCCACCGTGGTCTGGGTGTGCGTCGCGTAGCGCGTGGTCGAGAGCCAGCCGCTGGCGAACGGAGCCTCAGAGGCGTCCTGCGAGTCGCAGGTCACCTTGTCCTCCTTGCAAGCGGCGAGGTCTACCTGGCTCGATGTGCCGCGGGCCCATGCGGTCGTGCCGGTGTTCTGGAAGAACACGGTGAACGTACCGGACTGGCCTGCGTTCAGGGTCAGGAAGGCGCTCTCACCCGCGTACGCGGAGTCGTAACCCGCAACGGCGTTCGCCGGCATCGCCATCGATACCAGGCTCAGCGCCATCGCGGCCGCGGTGATCGCGGTAACGATCCTGCGCATTAGGTCCTTCTTTCAAAGTTCTTCGCGAGAGATGAGTTCATTCGCTTGTGATCGCGTTGCTGGTTCGCGTTGACGTCAGCGCGAAGTGGTTGCCACTGGTCGCGGAGGCCGGTCCTCGGGCCTTCTAGTTCACCTCCTGTTCGGTGGTCTGGGGCTGTCTCCGACCCCGGGGGGCAACTTTCCCGAAGCCGGTCCCACCGGTCAGACGCGGAGACGCGAATAGGCGGGTCTGCTGGCCAAGCTTCTCCGCCAACTCGGGTTTGTACCACGACCGGTCGAATGCCGCCAACGAGCCCTCCTTCCCGGGATACCCCGCGTTGTTCTCCAGACGAACGAGCGTGCCGATCTGTCGCACGCTCACCTGGCGGCTTCCGCCACGACGAGGAAGGCGCCGCTCGCCTCGGCCAGCCACGCGGCTCGTCCGAGGCTGAAGTGGAAGCTCGTGACGGGCGCAGCGACCGTACGCCCACCATCCGAGCGGACCGGGGCAGTCAGGTACGAGCCCGGCGAGCTCACCGAAGGTGTCAAGTACCAAGCGACACCTGCGCCATCAACGGCCATGCAGGCGATCGGCCGCGCGGTCATCAGGGTGAGCGTCGGGACAGCATCGGCGATCGAGAAGACCTCCCCTGCCGTCGTGCCGACCCAGATCGAGCCTGACGGGTCGGGCAGCAGGGTCCGTGCCGCGCCCTTGGAGGGCAGGCGGACGTGCGTGAGGCGCCCGTTCCGCAGGTCATAGCTGGCGACAGTGCGCTGGCCGTCGGTGAACCAGGCCCGTGCCTGCCCGTCGATGACGACCGACACGATGCCCGTGAGCCGCGTATCGACAGCCTCGATCCGCAGCGTGTCCGGGTCGATGCTGAGGACCTGCGCCGATTCGCTCATCCCGGCCCAGAGCCGACCGTCGGGCGCGACATCCAGCGAGACGCTCCCCTGAAGGAACGGGAGCACGCGCGAGGTGAGGCGCTCGGCGCGCAGGTCGAGCGTGAAGAGGCGGTTGTTCCTGCCGTCCGCCGCGTAGATCTTGCCGCGCCCGACAGCGAGGGCCGTGATCTCCGCGTCGCGGGGGAACGACGCGAACGTGAGCACCGCGCCGCTCGCGAGGTCCACCGAGCTCAGCGCGTTCTTCGTGTCCGCGAACCAGATCCGCGTGAGCGTCGCGACGGTGACGACCGGGACCCTCCCGCCGAGGTCGAGCCGGTAGAGACCATCGTCGACGCGCACCGCGCGCTCGGGCACGCCAGCCGGATGCGCCGGCGGTGCGACCGCGACGGCGCTCGGCTCGCTCGCGAGCGGCGACGCGCTCGGCGACGCTGACGAGGACGGCTTCGCCGACGGCGTCGC
>VGOU01000101.1 GCA_016875795.1 Chloroflexota bacterium
AGGCCGCGCGGCGCCGGTGGCCGCGCTCCTCGAGGCGCGTGACCGCGGGCCGCGGCCGGGTGCTCGCCCAGACCCCCAGGAGGCCGAGGACGAGCGTCGCGCCGAGCAGGACGGTGGTCCGGCCGCGGAGCCCGAGCGCGCCGTCCAGGGACAGGGCCCCGGCCCCGGCGATGCCGAACAGGCCGAAGACCACCGCGTTCATGAGCACGTACTCCATGCCGCCGTTCGCGATCCAGAAGCCCTTCGCCCAGCGCACCTTCCAGATCGCGACGATCATGTCGAGCAGGAGGACGGCTGCGGCGATCCCGGTGAGGAAGCCCGCCGCGAGCATCAGCCCTCCGACGAGCTCGCCCCACGCCGCGACGTTCGCCCAGACCGGGGCGTGGCGAACCCCATCTGCTGGACGCCCTTCGTCCAGCCCGCGAGCCCGGGGCCGCCGAACATCGCGAGGGCCTTCCGCGCGCCGTGCCCCGCGATGACGAGGCCGGCGAAGACGCCTAGCGCTGCCAGTGTCAGGTCAAGGTCCATTCACATCACCTCCTCGGTCCGCGGCGCTGCCGCGCAGCGCACCTGCCACACTCGCGCCGTGGCAGGGCTGTCCATCCGGCCCGTCGAAGGGCTGCCCGAGATCCGCCCGGGGGACGACCTCGCCGCCATGATCGTCGCGTCGACCGAGCCGCTGCACGACCGCGACGTCGTGGTCGTCGCGCAGAAGGTCGTCTCGAAGTCCGAGGGCCGAGTGGTCGCGCTCTCGACCGTGACCCCGGGCGACCGAGCCCTCGCGATGGCGGCCGAGTCGGGGAAGGACGCACGCGCGCTCGAGGTCGTCCTCGGTGAGACGCGGCAGATCGTCCGGTGGGCGCACGGGGTGCTCATCGCCGAGACGCACCACGGCTTCGTCTGCGCGAACGCGGGCGTGGACCGCTCGAACGCCGGCGCGCCCGACACCGTCGTCCTCCTGCCGGTCGACCCGGACGCGTCGGCCCGCCGCCTCCGTGACGCGTTCAAGGCGCGCAGCGGCCGCGACGTCGCCGTCCTCGTCACCGACACGTTCGGGCGGGCGTGGCGCGAGGGTCACGTGAACGTCGCGATCGGCATCGCCGGCATGCCGGCGCTGCGGCGGTACGTGGGGCAATACGACCCGGAGGGATACGAGCTCCGCGTCACCGAGATCGCGCTCGCCGACGAGATCGCCGGCGCGGCGGAGCTCGTCATGGGGAAGCTCGACCGCTGCCCCGTCGCCGTCGTCCGGGGGCTCGCGCTCGAGGCGGCCGACGACACGGCGCGGGAGTACGTGCGGCCCAAGGAGAAGGACCTGTTCCGCTAGGCTCTCGGACCGATCCAGGAGGGGAGACATGAAGGTCAGAGCCGCGCTCGCGCAGGTCGCCTGGGCCGGCGACAAGGACTCGATGATCGAGAAGCACGTGAGGTACATCCGCGAGGCCGCGCAGGCCGGCGCTCAGGTGATGTGCCTCCAGGAGCTCTTCTACGGCCCCTACTTCTGCCAGGTGCAGGACACGAAGCACTACTCCTACACGGAGCGCATCCCCGACGGCCCGACGACGGATCTCATGCAGGAGCTCGCGAAGAGGCACGGCATCGTGCTCGTCGTCCCGATGTACGAGGAGGACGCGACCGGGATCTACTACAACACCGCGGCCGTCATCGACGCCGACGGGAAGTACCTGGGGAAGTACCGCAAGACGCACATCCCGCACGTGAACGGGTTCTGGGAGAAGTTCTACTTCCGCCCGGGGAACATGGGCTACCCCGTGTTCGACACCGCCGTCGGCAAGGTCGGCGTGTACATCTGCTACGACCGGCACTTCCCCGAGGGCGCGCGCGCGCTCGGCCTGAACGGCGCGGAGATGGTCTTCATCCCCTCGGCGACCTCGCGCGGCCTGTCGACGCACCTCTGGAAGATCGAGCAGACCGCCCACGCCATCGCGAACGGCTACTGGGTCGGCACGATCAACCGCGTCGGCAAGGAGGCGGAGTTCGGTCCGAACGACTACTACGGCACGAGCTACTTCGCCGACCCGCGCGGCCAGATCGTCGCGCAGGCGTCGGACAAGGACGAGCAGCTGCTGTGCGCCGACCTCGACATGGACCTCGTGCGCGAGGTCCGCAACACCTGGCAGTTCTACCGCGACCGGCGGCCGGACATGTACGAGCCGCTCGTGCGGCCGTAGGGAGGGATCGAGGTGTCGGCCACGTCAACCGGGTGGCGGTCGTCGTCGCGGCGATCGTCGCGTTCGGCTTCAACGCGCTGTGGCTCGGGCCTTTGTCCGGGAAGCGCTGGGCCGCCGAGGTCGGCATGGATGCCGCATCCGCCGGCACGCCGCTGCCGCCGATCCTCGTCGCGAGCTTCGCGATGCGGGTGGTCTCGGCCGCCGCGCTCGCGGCGGCCGTCACGACGCTCCGCACGTCGATCCTCGGCGGTGTCTTCGTGGCGGTGCTCCTCTGGGTCGCGTCGGGGCTCGCCGTGAAGCTGAACGGCCTGCTCGTCGCTAGGCGGTCGGCAACGCTCTTCTACATCGACTCGATCGGCCATCTGCTGACGCTCGTGACCGTCGCGCTGATCGTCAGCCTGCCGCGGGGCCAGTGATGGGAAGTGTGCTCATCGAGGGCGGCACGGTCGTCACGGCGACCGACACGTACAGGGCCGACGTCCTCATCGACGGCGAGAAGGTCGCCGCCGTCGGCAAGGACCTGAAGGCGGCCGGGGCGAAGCGGATCGACGCGTCGCGCAAATACGTCATCCCGGGGGGCATCGACGTCCACACCCACATGGAGCTGCCGTTCGGCGGGACGTTCGCCTCCGACGACTTCCACACCGGCACGGTCGCCGCGGCGTTCGGCGGCACGACGAGCATCGTGGACTTCGCGGTCCAGGGGTTCGGCGAGCCGCTCGAGAAGGCGCGCGACCTGTGGCTCACGAAGGCTCGCGGCAAGGCGGTCATCGACTACGGGCTGCACATGATCGTGCGCGACGTCAGCGACGAGGTCCTGGAGGAGATGGGCCGGATGGTCGATGACGGCGTGTCGAGCTTCAAGCTCTTCATGGCCTATCCCGGCGTCTTCATGGTCGACGACGCGTCGATCTACAAGGCGCTCGTCCGCGCGGGCGAGGTGGGCGGGCTCATCTGCATGCACGCCGAGAACGGCGGCGTCATCGACGTCCTCGTGAAGAAGGCCCTCGCGCAGCGCAAGACCGAGCCGAAGTGGCACGCGCTCACCCGGCCGCCCGAGGCCGAGGGCGAGGCGACGGGCCGCGCGTTCAAGCTCGCTGAGATGGCCGGCGGCGTCCCCCTGTACATCGTCCACCTGTCGGCGTCGCACGCGCTCGAGCAGGTGAAGCTCTTCCGCTACCGCGGGCTCCCCGCGTACGCCGAGACGTGCCCGCAGTACCTGTTCCTCTCGTACGACGACTACGAGGAGCCCGGGTTCGAGGGCGCGAAGTACGTGATGTCGCCGCCGCTGCGCCCGAAGTGGCACCAGGACGAGCTCTGGAAGGGCCTCGCGAAGAACGACCTGCAGGTCGTCTCGACCGACCACTGCCCGTTCTGCATGAAGGAGGGCTTCCAGGGCCTCCCGAAGCAGAAGGAGCTCGGCAAGGGCGACTTCTCGAAGATCCCGAACGGCGCGCCGGGCGTCGAGACGCGCATGGCGCTCATCTACGACGGCGGCGTGGAGGGCGGGCGCATCACCCTCAACCGCTGGATCGACCTGTGCAGCACGACGCCGGCGAAGCTCATGGGGATGTTCCCGAAGAAGGGGACGATCGCGGCGGGGAGCGACGCGGACATCGTGGTGTGGGATCCGCGCGCGACACAGACCCTCTCCGCGAAGACGCACCACATGCGCGTGGACTACAACCCGTATGAGGGCCGGAAGGTCAGGGGCAAGGCCGTCACCGTCCTCTCGCGCGGCGAGGTGATCGTCGAGAAGGACGAGTTCCTGGGGAAGAAGGGCCGCGGCAAGTTCATCAAGCGCGGCTCGCCGATCCTGCGGACATGAGCACTCCGGTGACGCTCCGCCAGCTCCGTCATGACGTCTGGGCGACGGAGCGCCTCATCGCGCGCTGCCGCGCCCTCACCGCCGAGCAGCTCGAGCTCACGTCGCCGGGCACGTACGGATCGATCCGCGGCACGCTCGCGCACATCGTCTCGGCGGACGAGGGGTACCTGGTGCGGCTCCTCGGGGCGAAGCTGCACGAGCCGCCGTTCCGGCAGGCCCAGCTCGACACCGCGACGCTCGACGACCTCGCCACGCATCTCGGGCACGTGAAGGGGGGCGTCGAGCGGCTGTTCGCCGCGGGCGAGGTCGACGGCGATCGGCTCATCGGCGACACGCCGATCCGGCTACCCGACCAGCCGCGCGCGGAGATGAACGCCTGGGTCCCGCTCACGCAGTTCGTGCACCACGGCAGCGATCACCGCGCGCAGGTCAACGCGATCCTGACTGCGAACGGGCTGGAGCCGCTGGACTTGCAGGTCTGGCCCTGGGCGATGGAGCTCGGCGCGACCCGCCAGGCGAAGGCGTAGCGCTGAGCCAGGAGTTGACCACGGTGCGATGTAGACGAATGATCATTCGACTATGTCGGATCATCGGCTCAGCTACGCCGAATGCCGCGACGTGCTCCGGACTCGCCTTGCGGAGCGGCCGCCGACCCGGCTCCAAGTGCTCACTGGCCCGCGGCAGGTGGGGAAGACCACGCTGCTCCTTGAGCTGGCGCGTGCGGAACGTGACGGCGCCGTGTACTTCCCGGGTGACGGACCGGAGGCGACGTTACCCGGTGCGTGGGAGCGGCTCTGGCAACAGGCCGACTCGGTCGCGCGCGAAATCGGGCGCTGCGTCGTACTCATCGACGAGGCACACCTCGTTCACGACTGGGCCTCTCGCCTCAAGGGGGAGTGGGACCGCGTGGAGCGTTTGCGGCTGCCCATCCACGTCGTCGCCACGGGCTCGTCCGCGCTGCGGCTCGCCCCGGATCCCGTGAGAGCCTCGCCGGACGCTTCGAGCGGCTGACGCTCACGCACTGGTCGGCGGCGTCCCTCGTCAGCGAGTT
Source organism: Chloroflexota bacterium (assembly GCA_016875795.1). GTDB lineage: Bacteria > Chloroflexota > Limnocylindria > P2-11E > P2-11E > JACPOT01. The sequence goes on from VGOU01000101.1 coordinate 5,072, forward strand.
CGCGGTAGGACGGGACGAAGCCGCTGACCTCTTCGTTCGCCTCGGCTCGTACCCCGGCGCGCTCTCGCTGCGCGACGACAGGCAACGATGGTCCGCCTACTTGCGGGACTCGGTCATCGAGCCCGCGATCGGCCGGGACATCGTCTCGCTGGCGCTCGTGCGGAAGCCCGCGCTGCTGCGACAGGTCTTCGGCGTGTGCGTCGGTTCGCCGGCGCAGATCGTGTCGCTCCAGAAGATCCAGGGCCAGCTGCGCGACCCGGGCGCCCTCGAAACGGTGGCGCACTACCTCGCGCTGCTGGAAGAGGCGTACCTCGTCGCAGCCCTGCGGAAGCACGCGGCGCTCGAGACGCGCCGGCGCGCGGCACCGCCGAAGCTCGTGACCCTCAACAACGCCTTGCTCGCCGCGGCCGCTACAGCCGGTCCACCGGACCCTGAGCGCGAGCCGGCGCGGTTCGGCGCATGGGTCGAGAACGCCTGCCTCGCGTTCGCCTGGAATTCGGGGCAGCTGGTCAGCTACTGGCGCGAGGAGCCGCTGGAGGTCGACGCGGTCATCGAGGGGAGCTGGGGTTCATGGGCGCTCGAGATCTCCGTCGGCGAGGTCGATCGCGGAAGGATCGCGGGGCTCCTCGAGTTCGTCCGTCGTCATCGCGCGTACCGGCCGCTCGTCATCACGGACGCGGGGCGGACCGCCGCCGCCGGCCGTTATGGCGTGGATGCTCTCGCCTGGCAGGACTTCGTGATGAGCGGACCCGTGACGCTCCGGGCGTGAGCGACGTCATCAGGCGATCGCGGCGGTCTCGGTGCCCTTCATGGCGGGGATGATCTCGCGGCCGTAGGCCTCGAGGATGGACTCCTCCTCGCCGCTCATGAGGTAGATGTTGAACTGGGTCACGCCCGTCGCGGCGAGGGCGCGCAGCTTCGCGACGTGCTCGTCGACCTCGCCGATGACGCAGAAGCGGTCGACCGACTCGTCGTCCACGAACTCCGCGTTCGATGAGCCCGACTCCGCGTGGTGCCGGTAGTCGTAGCCCGTCCGGTTCCGCACGTAGGCCGTGAGGTCCGCGGGCAGCGAGGACTCGCCGTAGCGGCGGACGAGGTCGACGACGTGATTGCTCACGAGGGCGGGGAACCAGCGCACGCGGTCGCGGACGGCGTCTCGCCTACCCACGTGCGCGGGCGCCGCGGCCATGATGCGCAGGCCACGCGGGTCGCGCCCCGCCTTCGTCGCGCCGTCGCGCACGAGGCCGACGCACCAGTCCACCAGGCTCGGATCGGCGAGCTGGATGATCGCCCCGTCGGCCGTGCGCCCCGTCACCTCGAGCGCCTTCGGGCCGTACCCGGCGATCCACGCGGGCAGGTCGTACGGCGGCGCCCAGTCGAGCCGGATGCGCGTGCCGTCGCGCTCGACCCCCTTCCCCTCGCAGAGGTCGCGGATGACGACCGTGGCGCGCTCGAGCTCCTCGAGCGTCGTCGGCTTCTTGCCCATGACTCGCCGCGCGCTGTCGCCGCGGCCGATGCCGAGGTCCATGCGGCCGCCGCTGACGATCTGCAGCACCGCGAGCACGCTCGCGGTGACGCTCGGGTCGCGCGTCGCCGGGTTCGTCACGCACGTGCCGAGACGCATCCGTTCGGTGTTCTGGGCCATGATCGTGAGGAGCGGGTACGGCTCCTTCCAGAGGACGTGGCTGTCGAAGATCCAGCCGTACGTGAACCCCATGCGCTCGGCGAGACGCGTGAGCGACACGAGCCGGTCGAGCGAGACGTCGGGCTTGAGCGTGAAGCCGAACTCCATCGGAGCGGGCGAGTCTAGGAGGTGCGCGCGCTCGCCGAGGCTGACCTCGCGGGGATGATCGGCGCCTCGCGCGAGAGCGTGTCGCGCCCGATCGCGGCGCGGGAGATGCAGGGGATCCCGCGCGGGGGCCCGCGTCGCGTCGAGGTGATCGATGCCCACCGACTTGCGGAGCTGGCACACGAGCCCCACGCATGGCGTCGGACGGAAGAGAGAGAAGAGGCCCCGGTCTCCCGGGGCCTCTCGCTCACGCTTCGTTGTGGTCCCGGCTTAGTAGCGAGAGCCGCGCGAAGCTGACGGACGGACCTGCTCGAAGCAGGCGCTGCAGTACACCGGCTTGTCGCCGCGCGGCTGGAACGGGACGCGAGCCTCGCCACCGCAGTTGCTGCAGGTGGCGGTGTAGAACTCGCGCGGGCCGCCCATGCCACGGCCGCCGCCG
>VGOU01000102.1 GCA_016875795.1 Chloroflexota bacterium
GGGCGTGCGGGTCGGGATCGGGCTCGGGGAGGCCGCCCTCGTAGGGCTCGGAGCGACGGCCACGGTCGCCGTCGCCGTCGCCGTGGCGGCGACCGGAGCGCGAGCGGGTGAGCCCGCCGGCGTCGCCGCCGGCAGGCCGAGGAGCGGGCGCGCGAAGACGATCGCGAGGGTCGCGATGACCGCGATCAGGACGGCCAGGACGGCCAGACGGACGACCACGACGTCCCAGCCTGACGCATCAGCGCCATATCTGTCGACGTTCGCGACATCGCGGGCGCGAATGCGTACGCCGACCGTACGAACAAGAGATGGCAGACAGGCCGTGGAGTAAAATGCCCTCCGAGTGGCCGACCGTCTGCGTCTGGCGCTGGTATTCCACCAGCACCAGCCGGCGGGGAATTTCCCCTCCGTCTACCAGGAAGTGACCGAGCGCGCCTATGCGCCGCTCGTCGCCGCCCTCTACCGCCATCCCGAAGTGAAGGCCACCCTGCACTTCTCCGGTCCGCTCCTCGACTGGCTCGAGGCGAACCGCCCCGACGTCGTCGGCGACCTGTCGGACCTGCTCCGCCGCGGCCAGGTGGAGCTCCTCACCGGCGGCTACTACGAGCCGATCCTCGTCGGGGTCCCCCGCCGCGACGCCGTCGGCCAGATCCGCGCGCTCACCGACCGCATCGTCGCCATCTTCGGGCACCGGCCCCTCGGGGCCTGGCTCACCGAGCGCGTGTGGGAGCCGCACGTCCCGTCCTTCCTCGCGGAGGCCGGCGTCGCCTACACGATCCTCGACGAGAGCCACTTCCTCCAGGCGGGTCTGCGGCGCGAGGAGCTCGGCCAGTCGTTCATCACCGAGGACCAGGGATTCCCCGTCGTCGTTTTCCCCGGCAGCGAGCGGCTGCGCTACCTCATCCCGTTCCGCGACGTGAAGCAGTCGATCAACGAGCTGAGGGAGCGGCACACCGCGGGCGCGCGCCTGCAGGTGTACGCCGACGACGGCGAGAAGCTCGGCGCGTGGCCGGGCACGTACGACCGCGTGCACAAGGACGGATGGCTGGAGGAGTTCTTCTCCGCGCTCGCGCAGCAGGACTGGCTCGAGACCGTGACGCTCGAGAACGCCTGGATCTTCCAGCGCCCGAGCCGCCGAGTGTACCTCCCGGGCGGGACGTACCCGGAGATGGCGGAGTGGTCCGTCGACGCGCAGGCCGCGCGGCGCTTCACCTCGGCGCGCAACGCGCTGAAGGACGAGCAGGCGTCCCTCGTCGTGACCCCGCCCTGGCGCAACTTCCTCGCGAAGTACCCGGAGGCGAACGCGCTGCACAAGCGCATGCTCATCGTCTCCGAGCAGCTCGCGCGCCGCAGCATCCTCGACAGCAGCATCGAGGTGCGCCAGGCGCAGCAGAACCTCTGGCGCGCGCAGGGCAACGACGTGTACTGGCACGGCGTCTTCGGCGGCCTGTACCTCCCGCACCTGCGCGCCGACGCGTACGCGTCGCTCCTCAAGGCCGAGCGCCTCCTCGCCGAGCGCCGCGTCGCGGCGGGGGAGCAGCGCGACTACGACCTCGACGGGAACGACGAGTACCTGTTCCGCGGCAACGCCGGCGCCGTCTTCGTGCACTTGGAGGGCGGCGCGATCGTCGAGTGGGACATCTACGCGTCGGCGACGAACCTCATCGACACGCTCGCGCGCCGCCCCGAGGCCGCGCACGAGACCCTGCGCCGCGCGGAGAAGGGCGGCAAGCTCCTCGTCGGCAAGGCCGGCGAGAAGGCGGCGCGCTCGATCCACGAGGCGGTGCGCGCGAAGGAGCGCGGCCTCACGAAGCTCCTCGAGTACGACGAGGGCCGCCGCGCGCTCTTCGTGGACAGCGTGAAGGTCGGCCGCGAGGAGCCCGTGGTGCTGCACGCGCTGCCGTACACGATCACGCCGCAGCGCGAGGCGCGCACCGTCCTCCTCATCCTCGAGCCGCCGGACCGCGCGCTCGCCGCGATCCCGGGCCTCGGCATCCGCAAGGACATCCGCATCGCCGACGAGGCGCTATCGATCGGCGTGCGCTACCGGCTGCGCAACGACGCCGACGACGACCTGGCGCTCACGTTCACGAGCCGCATCGACCTCGCGCTCCTCAGCGACAGCGGAGCGGGCGACGTCATCTCGCTCGGGACGCGCAAGACGACCCCGGGCAAGCCGCTCGAGCACCGCAACGTCACCGAGATCCAGGTCCACTCGGAGACGCGGCACTTCGACGTCACGTTCGCGGTCGAGCCCGGCGCCGAGGTAGCGGTGAAGCCCGTGTACGCCGTGGCCAACTCCGAGCAGGGCTTCGAGCGCGTGTACGAGCAGACCGAGATCGCCTGCTCGTGGTCGGTGTCCATCGAGGCGGGCGGGCACGTCGACCTCGCGATCCGCGCGACCGCGGTCGGCCAGATGGTCGAGCCCGAGGTGACGCGTCCGACGCGGCGCGCGCGCCGGGCCGGCGCTCCCGCGCAGCCTGGCGCCGCCGCGACAGAGCCAGCCAGCCGCCGCTAGCCGGGCATGCGCGGTCCCGCGCTCTTCCTCGCTGGCGCGATCGTCGGCGGCATCGCCGGCGGAGCGGTGAGCACCTACGTCGCGGGCACGCCCCGCGGTGACGTCGCGCTCCCGGGCGCGACGCAGGCCCCCGCCACGCTCGCGCCGCCCCCGTCCCCGTCGGCCGTGGCCGGCACGGCGACGGTCCCGGACGTCGCCGACGTCGCCCGCGAGCTCTCGCCGAGCGTCGCGACCGTCGTCACGAAGCTCGCGAGCGGCCGCACCGGCACCGGGTCGGCGTTCGTCGTCGATGCGCAGCGCGGTCTCCTCCTGACGAACCACCACGTCGTCTCGGGCGGGCGCTCGCACGACGTCATCTTCCCGGACAACCGGAAGATCCCCGCTCGGCTCGTCGGCAGCGACCCCGAGACGGACGTCGCGGTCCTCGAGATCGGCGCCACCGGCGTGAAGCCGCTCGTCCTCGGGAACAGCGACGACGCGCCGATCGGCGGCACGGTGGTCGCGATCGGTTCCTCGCTCGGCGACTTCCGCAACAGCGTCACCGTGGGCGTCCTCTCGGGGAAGGGCCGCCGGCTCCAGAGCGAGACCGAACCGAACATCTTCCTCGAGGACCTCATCCAGACCGACGCTGCGATCAGCCCCGGGAACAGCGGCGGCCCGCTCATCCTCGCGGCGACGCGGCAGGTCATCGGCATGAACACGCTCGTCATCCGCGCGCGCGGCTCCGAGGGCCTCGGGTTCGCCGTCTCGAGCAACACGGTGCGGCAGATCGCCGACGAGATCATCCGCAGCGGCAAGGTGGAGCGCGGGCGCATCGGCATCGCGTACCAGGCGCTCTCGACGCGGCAGGCCGCGTCGCTCGGTCTGCCGGCGAACACGTCGGGGATCCTCGTCAGCGATGTCCTTCCGGGATTCGCGGCGGCCTCGGCGGGGATCCGCCCGGGCGACGTCGTGCTCAAGGTGAACGACCAGGTCATCGACCCCGAGCACCCGCTCCCGACGATCATGCTGCGCTACCGGCCCGGCGACCGCGTGCGCCTCACGGTCTTCCGCGACGGCAAGGAGCAGGTCCTGGAGATCACCCTCGGCCGTCCTTCCTAGCCTCGGCCGGCGCGACGCCCTCCTCTTCGTCGTCGCGAGCGGCATCGGCTCGTTCGGGCTCGGCGTCGCCGCGTTCTACCTGAACTTCCTCTACCGGGCGCTCGGCTTCGACGAGCTCGCGATCGGCGCGCTCCAGGGCGCGCAGGCGCTCGGCGGCTTCATCGGCGCGTGGCCTGCGGCGCGGCTCGCGCGGTCGTACTCGCGGCGCGCGGCGATCATCCTCGGAGGGGTCGTCACCGCGGCCGGGCTCGTCGCGATCGTCGTCGCGGCGCCGCTGTCGCTGCAGGTCGTCGCTGCGCTCCTGTTCGGCGCGGGCGGCATCGTCGTGTACGCGTCGGGCTCGGCGCTCCTCGCCGACGCGACCGCGAGCGGCGACCGGCCGCGCCGGTTCGGCCAGCAGATCGCCCTCGGGACGATCGCGGGGTTCGCGTCGGTCTGGATCGCGGGCATGCTCGCGGAGCCGATCGGGAACGCGCTCGGCGCCCCGCCCGCGTCGCTCCTCGTCCTGCGCGCGCTCGTCGCGCTCGGCGGGATCGTCGCCGCGCTGTCGGCGCTGCCGGTGCTCTTCGTGCGCGCCGTCGCCGTCCCGCGCGGCGCGCTTGACGCCCCCGTGCGGCGCGCGCTCATGCTGCGCTTCGCCCTCGTCGAGGGGATCTTCGGCTTCGGAGCCGGCAGCTTCCTCCCGTTCGTGAACCTCTTCTTCGCCGACCGGTTCGGGCTCGCGTTCGGGGCGATCGGGCTCGCGATGGGCGTCATCGCCGTCGGCGGCAGCCTCGGCGCGCTGCTGCACGGCGTGCACGTCGCCCCGCGGCTCGGGCAGCTGCGCGGCGTCGTGCTCGTGCAGCTCCTCTCGATCCCGTTCATGCTCGCGGCCGCCGTCGCGCCGGTCGCGGCGGTCGCGGTCGGGGTGCTCGCGGCGCGCGCCGGCCTCATGTACGGGTCGGCCGCCACGTACCGCGCGTTCGTGCTGTCGTCGTTCTCGCCGGCGGAGCGGGCCGGCGCCTCGGCGCTGCTCACCATCGCTTGGAGCGGACCCGCCGCGCTCGGCTCGTTCCTCTCCGGCGGCGTGCGTGGAGCGCTCGGCGACGCGGGCTGGACCGTCAACCTCGTCACGCTCGCCGTCGCCTACGTCGTCGCGGCCTCCATGAGCCTCGTCTTCTTCGGCCGGCACGAGCCGCGCGGCGACGAAGTGCCGGACACGGCCGTGGCCGCTGGCCCACACTCCCCGGCATGACGACGAGCACGCGCGAGGCCGTCGCGGCCGCCTTCCGCGCGGCGATCGACCGCGCCGCGGCCGACCTCGGGTGGCCCGCCGACGCGGTGGGCGGGCCGCTCACCGTCGAGTACCCGGCGAACCCGGCGCACGGCGACTTCGCCCTCAGCGCACCGCTCCGGCTCTCGAAGCCGCTGCGCAAGCCGCCGCTCGCCATCGCCGAGGACATCCGGGCGCGCTTCCCGGCCTCCGACATGGCCGCGTCGGTCGAGGTCGCGCAGCCCGGGTTCGTGAACGTGCGCCTCGCCGACGCGTGGGTCGCGCGGCAGGCCGACGCGATCGCCGCCGCGGGCGATGCGTACGGCCGCTCGACGCGGCTGGTCGGCAAGCGCATCCAGGTCGAGTTCATCTCGGCCAACCCGACCGGCCCGATGACCGTGGGGAACGCGCGCGGCGGCCCCATCGGCGACGTCATCGCGAACGCGCTCGCCTTCGCCGGCGCCGACGTGCAGCGCGAGTTCTACGTCGAGGACGGCGGCGGCCAGGTGAAGCGGTTCGGCCTCTCCGTCGCGCTCCGCTACCGCGAGCTGCTCGGCGAGACGGTCGAGCTGACGCCCGACCTGTACCAGGGCGACTACGTGAAGGACATCGCCGCGTGGATCCGCGAGCGCCACGGCGACGCGCACCGCGACCTGCCGCTCGAGGAGCAGGCGCGCGCCTTCGCGCCGCTCGCCATCGACTGGTCGGTGGAGCAGGCGCAGCGCGTCACCGGGAAGTTCGGCATCCGCTTCGACACCTGGTTCCGCCAGTCGTCCTTCATCGAGTCCGGCTACCTCGCGGGCACGATCGAGGCGCTCCGGGTGCGCGGCGTCATCGTCGAGCGCGACGGCGTCGTCTTCTTCGAGACGCCGGAGGCGGTCGCGCTGCGCCGCGACGGCGACGAGGGCTGGGTCCTCGTCGACGCCCGGGGCGAGCCCAAGTACCTCGGGACGGACATCGCGTACCACCGGCTGTGCCTCGAGGAGCGCGGCTTCGACCTGAAGCTCGACATCTGGGGCCAGAACACCCAGTACCACCTGCAGCAGATGCGGGTCGCGCTGCCGGTGCTCGGGATCGACCTCTCGCGGTTCGAGGTCGTCATCTACCAGTACGTCCGGTTCGTGCACGAGGGCGTCCTCACGCGCATGGGCAAGCGCACCGGCCTCTACCTGCAGCTCGAGGACGTCATCGACGCGGTCGGCAAGGACGTCGCGCGCTGGTTCTTCCTCCAGAGCAGCACCGACCGTCCCCTCGACTTCGACCTCGAGCTCGCGATCAAGCAGTCGAGCGCGAACCCCGCCTACTACGTCCAATACGCGCACGCGCGCATCTCGAGCATCTTCCGCACGGCCGCCGAGCGCGGCCTCTCGAGCGACGGCGCCGACGTCTCGCTCCTCACGGATCCCGGCGAGGTCGCGCTCGTGAAGATGCTCCTCCGGTTCCCCGACCTCGTCACCGACGTCGTCGAGCGGCGCGCGCCGCACCTCCTCACGGTCTATTGCCTCGAGCTCGCGGGCATGTTCCACACCTTCTACCGCGACCATCGCGTCGTGAGCGACGACGCGGCGCTCTCCCGCGCGCGGCTGCGCCTCGTCCAGGCCGCGCAGGTCACCCTGCGCCAGGCCCTCGGCCTCCTCGGCATCTCCGCCCCCGAGAAGATGTGAGCGTCCTGGCGTTCACCGCGGCGCTGCTCGCGCTCTCGATCCCGCTCATCGATCAGCTGCGGACCCTCGACGCCGACCGCGGCAGCGGCCGTCTCACCGTGGCGACCCGCTTCGGCCCCACGGCCACACGGGTCCTCTACTCGATCCTCGTCGTCGTCGCGTACGCCGTCCTTCCGCTCGCGTGGGCGGTTGGGGCGGTCCCGATCGGCGCGCTCGCCGCGTTCCTCACTGCGCCGCTCGCGATGCGGCTCGGCGACGTCGTCTCGCACCGGAGCGGAGAGAGCTTGAAGGGGGCCGTGAGAGAGGCCGCCGGTCTGCTGGCGCTCTTCACAGCGCTGCTCGGCGCCGGGGTCTACCTGTCCCCGTAAGGGCGTGATGTGTTTCCGTGCCAAGTTGACACGTATCCGTGCCAAGTTGGCACGGAAACACATCCGGGCTCGGAAGACATGGGCGGTGGACCGCCCACGCCCTCCTCGAAGTCGTCCCTAGGGTCGCGGGCTC
>VGOU01000103.1 GCA_016875795.1 Chloroflexota bacterium
AGCGTGAGGCGGCCCCACCGCGCGAGGGCGGTGAGCCACGCGTCCGGCGCCCCCGGCGTGACCATGCGCGCCGCGCCGAGCGGCATGTCGTCGCCGTACCGCGCGCGATGCCCGGCGAGATCGAGCGAGCGCGGCCACCGGCCGAGGCCGTCGATCGTCACGGGGTCGTCCAGGCCGGGGCCGAACACCATGATCGGCGCGACACCGCCGAACGAGGTGAGGTGCGGCTCGACCACGTTCAGCGCGATGCCCGCCGCGACACCCGCGTCGACCGCGTTGCCTCCCCGCGGGTACATCCGGAGGCCCGCGAGCGAGGCCAGGTAGTGCGTCGTCGACACCATGTGTCGCGTGCCGAGCACGGCGGGGCGGCCCTTCACGGCAGGCCGATCCTAAAGGGCGTAGCGTCCCGCGGAGCAGTGCGGGTCATGGCCTTCCGGGTCGCTCCGTACGACAACGGGATGTACGTCGTCGTGGACGACCGGCTCGACGCGATCGTGATCGACCCCTCCATGGGGGAGCGGGAGGTGCTGCGCGCGGCGCGCGACGGGGGGCTGAGAGTGCTCGCGATCCTCAACACGCACGGCCATCCTGACCACGTGTACGCGAACGCGCCGGTGAAGGAAGCGACGCGGGCGCGCCTCGCGATCCACGCGCGGGACGCCCACCGGCTCGACCTCGTCAGCCGGCCCGGCGGGATCCTCCCGCCCGCCCCGCGGGCGGAGGCCGACGACCTGTTCGAGGAGGGCCCGCTCGCCTACCTGCGCGACGTCCGGATCGAGGCGCTCCACACCCCCGGCCACACCGAGGGGTCGACCTGCTTCAACCTGCCGGCGGAGGGCGTCGTCTTCACCGGCGACGTCCTGTTCGCGGGTGCCGTCGGCCGCGTCGACCTGCCCGGCGGCGACGCGGGCCAGATGGAGGCCAGCCTGCGCCGCGTCGCGTCGCTCCCGCCCGGGACGCGCGTGTACCCGGGGCACGGCCCGCCGACGACCATCGCCGCCGAGCTCCCCTGGCTCGAGGGGTTCCGCATTGCCCGCTGACATGGAGATCCGGGTCCGCCCGTTCCACCCCCACGACTACCCCCGCCTCGCGAAGATGAAGCAGGAGGCGGAGGGCGAGCGGGTGACCGTCGAGGGCCTCCGCCGCTTCGACGAGCGCTGGGACCACTCGCGCTTCGAGAAGGTGCGCGTGGTCGCGCAGGACGAGGAGGGCGTGGCGATCGGCTACGGCGAGCGGCACCACGAGCCCGACAGCTTCGACCCCCGGCGCTACTTCCTGCACCTCGCGGTCGACGTGCCGTACCGGCGCCGCGGCGTCGCGACGGCGATCTGGGAGCACCTGCGCGTCGAGCTCGCCGAGCGCGGCGCGACCGTGGTGCGCCTGCGGACGGTGCCGCTCTCCCCGGGGGCGCAGTGGGCGGAGCGGGGCGGGTTCCGCTGGGCCGCGGAGGATCGCGCGACCGGCCACGTGTATTACGAGCTGCGGCTCTAGTCCGTGACCCCCACGATGTTCATGCCGTTGTCGGCGTAGACCGTCGCGCCGGTGATCGCGCGCGACCACTCGCTCGCGAGGAACACGGCGACGTTGCCGATCTCCTCCTGCGTGATGTTCCGGCGCAGGGGCGCCTTCGCCTCCATGAGGTCGCGCGCCCGCGAGATCCCCTTCACCGCGCTCGCGGCGAGCGTCTTCAGCGGCCCGGCGGAGATCGTGTTCACCCGGATGTTCTGCGGGCCGAGGTCGGCGGCGAGGTAGCGCGTCTCGGCCTCGAGCACCGCCTTCGCCACGGCCATCGCGTTGTAGCTCGGCACGACGCGCTCGACGGCGTTGAACGTCATCGACATCACCGAGCCGCCGCCCGCGGCCTCGAACATCGGCAGCGCCGCGCGCACGACGCCGTGCAGCGAATACGCGCTCACGCTGATGGCGTCGAGGAGGCCCTTGCGGCTCACTTGGACGAACCTGCCGCGGAGCTCCTCGATCGGCGCGAAGGCGACGGAGTGGACGAGCGCGTCGAGCCGGTCCCACTTCGCGCGCAGCGCCTCGAACAGCGCCGCGATGTCCTCGTCGCTCGAGACGTCGCACTTGACGATCGGCGTCTCGCGCCCGGGCAGCGTCGCCACGAGCTCGGTGAGGTTCTCGAGGAGCCGCGGGTCCCCGGGGTGCGAGAACGCGAGCTCGGCGCCCTCGCGGTGGAACGCCTGCGCGATCCCCCACGCGATGCTGCGCCGGTTCGCGACGCCCATGATGAGCGCCTTCTTGCCCTCGAGGAGACCCATGCGCGTCACATCATCCCACCGCGGTGCTGCACGTGACGTGCAGCGAAGTCAGCTGGGGGCGTATTCGGTGATGCCGAGTCGCTCGAGCGTCTCGCGGCGCGGATGCCCGCGCTCGTCCCAGCCCCGGCTCGCGTAGTACGCCGCGACCTGCGCGCGGACGTCGCCGTCGGTGAGCCGGACCTTCGAGAGCGGTCCGGCGACGTGCGGCTTCATCGCCTGCTCGGGCAGGCGGTCGTCCTCCGCGGTGAGCCCCACGCGCTCGTTGAAGAGGCGCGCCATCGCGAGCGCGCGCTCGCCCACGTCGGCGAGGTCCTGCTGCGTCATTCCCCACCCCGTGACGGCGTTCACGATGTCGGCCATCTTCGGGTCGTCGTAGCGGAGGAAGAAGCACATCCCCACCGTGTTGCGCATGCTGCGCGACGGCAGGTGCGACAGCATGTGGTCGCCGCCGCTCGGGCTCGTCGCGTACGAGACGCGCACGTTGCGCCCGTACTCCGTGCGCTGCCGCGGGTCGTGCATGGCGATCTCGAGGCCCTTCACGGTCGTGAGGAGCTCGGCGCCGCCGAGCCGCTCGGCCGCGCGCGCGGACCCCTCGGCCAGGATGTCGCCGAGCCCGCGCCGGTGCGCGATGGCCTCGACGCCGGCGAGAACGGCGCGGCCGTTCCCGAACTCGAGCTGCTCGCCGTCCACCTCCGCGTCGTGGAGGATCCCCCGGCGGCGCAGGTCCATCGCCCACGCGAGGATCGCGCCGGTCGAGATCGTGTCGATGCCGAGGGCGTTGCAGCGCTCGTTCGCCTTCGAGATGAGGGCGAGGTCGCCCACGCCGCAGTGCGACCCGAGCGCGGCGATCGACTCGAACTCCGGGCCGCCGTACTTCGGCTCGATCCGGTAGGGCTGCTCCATCTTCACGACCTTCTTGCAGCGGACGGAGCACGCCCAGCAGGCCTCCATCTTCACGCGGTAGCCCTTGTCGATGAGCGCCTCTGCGCTGATGTCGGCGGCCTGCTCGAACGGGCCTCCCTCGAAGTTCCGGACGGCCATGCCGCCGACCTTCGTGTACCCGTCGAGGCCCATGCCCGTGCCGAAGTTGTGGAACGCCCAGTGCTGCTCCTGGAGCGTGTCGGCCACCCACCGGCCGATCTCCTTCACCTTCGCGGCGTCGGCGAGCGGGACGCTCTTCGACGCCTTCACGACGATGGCCTTCAGCCTCTTGCTGCCCATGACCGCGCCGAGGCCCGCTCGGCCGGCGATGTCCTTGTAGTCGTTCACGATCCCGCTCACGCGCACCCGGTTCTCGCCGGCCGGGCCGATCTCGCAGACGCGGGCGAGGCGCTCGCCGACCTCGGCCTTCAGCGCCTCCTCGGTCTCCATGACCTCCTTGCCCCAGAGGTGCGACGCGTCGCGGATCTCCACCTGGTCGTCCCTGATCCACAGGTAGGCCGGCTTGGCGGACGCGCCGTGGACGACGATCCCGTCCCAGCCGGCGCGCTTCAGCTCGGCGCCCCAGAAGCCGCCGACCTCGGCCTCGCCGAACCCGCCGGTGAGGGGCGACTTCGCGCCCACCGAGTGGCGCGACGCGCCGGAGAGCGGCGTGCCGGTGAGCACGCCGGGAGCGAAGACGAGGACGTTCTCGGGCGAGAGCGGGTCGGCGCCGGCCGGGACCTCGGTGAGGAGGTAATGCGCGATCATCGCCCGGCCGCCCGGCCGCTTGCGCTGCGCCGCCTCGTCGACCTCCTCGGTCCACGTGCGCCCGGCCGTCAGGTCGACGTGGAGGACCCGGCCCCAGGAGCCGTACCGCTGCGTCATGCGTCCATTCTTCAGTATCTTTCGCGTCGTGGCTGAGTACGACCTCGTCTGCGACGCCTGCGGCGCGCCGCTCGTCCCGGAGGACGCGGTCGTGTCGTGGTCACGCTCCGGCGACGAGGAGCGCGGCTTCGCGCTCACCCACACGGCCCACGTGCCGGGCGGCGCGGCCGAGCGCCTCGAGGGCCGTCAGATCGTCTGGCCGAACACCTATCTCACGTTCGTCGGCGAGCGCCTCGGCCGCCGCATCGCCGACCCCGAGCCGCTGCGCGCGATCCTCTGGGCCATCGCGCCGTTCGTCATGCGCCACGACAACCCCACCGAGATGGACTCGATGCGCGCGGCCTCGTTCGGCGCGCGTCTCGGGGTGAAGCCGGGGACGCAGCCGTCCTCCCTCGCGGCGGGCGCACAGGAGAAGCACGACGCCGGGAAGTGACCGGTCGGGCTAGTTCCGCCTGTTCCGGTCGATCCGCCGGCCGCGCCAGTAGCCGCCGCCACCGCCGCCGTACGGGGTGATGTCGCGCGTCGCCACGTAGGCTGCCGCGGCGAGCAGCGCGGGGACGATGAGGCCGAGCCCGCCCGCGAGCAGCTGCCACACGAGCGCCTCGCCGAGCGCCCACGCGAGGCAGATGATGAGGAGCCGCGTCATCTGGAGCTGCTCGCGCATCACGTCGCCCCGGCGCGGCGCACGAACGATGCCTCGAGGGCCCACTGCCCGCACTGCTGCAGCTCGGCCTTCGAGACGAGCGAGCGCTGCACGGCCTGGCGCAGCTCCTCGCGGAGCGTCGTCCGGAGCATCTCGGGGCCGTCCGTGTTCAGGCTGAAGCGCACCTTGTGCTTCCGGAACGCCGCGATGAAGGCCCGCAGCTCGTCCGCGTGCTTCACGACGCCCGTGTCGAGGTTGGAGCCCGGGCAGATCTCGAGGAGCACGCCGCGCTCCGCGAGCCGCTTGCAGAGCGCGGGGTCCTCGGCGGCGTGGATGCCGTGTCCGATGCGCTCCGGGTCGAGGTGGCGCAGGACCTCGTCCACCGACTCGGGACCCTCGTCCTCGCCGGCGTGGACGGTGATGCCGAGGCCGCTGCGCTTCGCCTTCTTGAAGATGCCGGCGTAGTCGCGGTAGCGGAAGTCCGCGCTCTTCCCGCCGGCGATGTCGATGCCGACGACGCCGCGGTGGCGGTACGCGATGGCCTTCTCGGCGATGATCTCGTTCAGCGCGTAGGAGAACTGGCGGTCGAGGCAGAAGATGAGACCGGCCTTCACCGGGTACTCGAGGTGCGCGCGGTCGAGCCCGCGCACCGACGCCATGATGATGTGGTCGAGATCCTGCTCGCCCCCGCGGTTGCGCTTCATCGGGTTGTAGCGGAGCTCGAGCGTGGTGATGTTCGCCTTGCGGTATGCCCCGCTCACCACCGAGTACACCGACTCCTCCACCGCGAGCGGGCTCGACTGGATGAGCTCCGTCCAGTGGTAGAGCGCGAGGAACTCCTCGAACGTGCGCCTCTCGCCGCGCGGCAGCGTGATGAGGTCGACGAACTCCCAGTAGTCCTTCGTCGGCAGCCGGATGCCCTGGGCGTGGGCGATGCGCCAGAGGTCGGCGGGGTCGACGGCGCCACCGAGATGGACGTGCAGCTCGGTGAGCTCGTCGCCGAGGGGATGAGGCGTTAGCTGCCCTGCTCTCTCGTGGGCGGGCGGCGGACGCGGCGGCGGCGGCGCGGCGCCGGTCGGCCCTCGGGGTGCTCGCGCCAGACGATGTGACCGTCGTCGTCGGGCGAGGCGACCTGCATGAGGCGGTCCCAGATCTCGGCGCGCCGCAGCTCCTGCTCCGCGGTCTCGCGGCTGATGGCGCGCTCGAGCATGACGTCGCAGTCGTACGGCGATCCGGTGATCTTCCAGCCGTTCTCGCCGAGGTTGTCGATGAGCCACGCGATCTCGGTGAGCCGCTTCGGCGTCTCCGCGACGTACTGGCGGAGCCAGCCCGAATACGTGCGCTTGCCGTGGTCGGAGCGATCGAGCTCGTCACGGAGGGTGCCGAAGGCGTGCATGAGGATGTAGGAAGTCATCGAGAGGTCCTCTCGTCGGGGCAGGAAGGACCCGGACCCACGATCCGAGTCTAGCCCCGCTCCTCTACGAAGCGATACCCGCCGACGGAGTCCTTCGCGATGACGACGAGCGCTCCGCTCTTGAAGCCCGCCTGCCCCTTCAGCGCCGCGCAGGTCAGGTGGTAGTGCTCGTGCGCCGGCGGCACGCACTCGCACCGCTCGGCCTTGATCTCGGCGTCGAAGCTGCGGGCGCCGATGCGCAGGGCGACGCGCTCCCCCGGCTCGGGGAAGAGCTTCCACGCGTCCTTGGTGATGAGGATCCTGCTCTTGCGAACGTCCTCTGAGCTGAGGCGATGGCGGTAGGTGGAACGGGAAACGCTCATGGGTGGACCTATTTTCGCACGTCCGGCGCTTCCCGTCGCGGATGGGACGGGCGGGTGCCTGCTCGGCCGGCTCCGGACCGGCGAAGCGGCCGGATCGTCAATGAATCGCATCAAATGCACGACGGGCAGGCGGGCTCCCGCCTCGTCGAGCCCGGCCCGGATCTGGAGGATGCAGCCGGGGTTCGCCGACACCACGACGTCCGGGCGCGCCGCGAGGATCGCCCGCACCTTCCGCTGCTGCAGCTCGCGCGCGACCTCGGGGTGCGTGAGGTTGTACACGCCGGCGCTGCCGCAGCACCGCTCGGGGTCCGCGATCGGCACGACCTCGATCCCTTCGACGGCGCGCAGGAGGTCGCGAGGCTCGCGCCGGACGCGCTGCCCGTGCGCGAGGTGGCACGCGTCCTGGTAGACGACGCGCAGCGGCCGCCCCGCGCCGCCGCGCGCCCCGCCCGCCGTCGCGAC